>CAYGCN010000199.1:0-5105 GCA_964348385.1 uncultured Gemmatimonadaceae bacterium | reverse complement strand
CCTGCCGGGCGGGAGCACGGTATGCCGAGAGACTAGGTCATCCTGGAGTGTACCGACTGTAAGAGTCGGAACTACTTCACGACGAAGAACAAGCGGAAGCACCCGGAGCGGATGGAGACGCGGAAGTTCTGTCCACGGTGTGGCGGCCACCGGTCGCATCGGGAGTCGAAGTAGCCGATGGACCCGGTGCTCGTGATCGGAGGCGCCGTCCTGGCCGCGGTGGTGGTGGTGCTCGTCGTCTGGCGCCAGCCGGCCCTGGCGTTCGCGCAGCGCTCGAACACGTTCCTGCAGGATGTTCGGACCGAGATGCGCAAGGTCTCGTGGTCGAGCTGGGACGACCTGCGGCGGTCGACCGTCGTGATCACGATCCTGGTGATCATCATTGGCCTGATCATCGGTCTCATGGATTGGCTCTTTTCGAAGATCCTGATCGATCTGTTCGGAAGGGTCTTCGGGTGATCGAGACGGCCATGGACCATCGCTGGTACGCGATTCAGACGACCGCGGGACATGAGAACAAGGTCCGGTCGCTGATCGAGCGAAAGATCCAGGCGGATCCTCGCCCTGAGGAGGAGCGGCTCATCCGGCAGGCCCTGGTCCCCATCCAGCAAGTGGTGGAGATCAAGAACGGGAAGAAGGTGACCGTAGACCGCAAGGTCTTCCCGGGGTACGTGCTGGTGGAGATGGTGCTGAATCAAGAGACGATGCACGCCATCAACGGCATCCAGGGCGTCATCAAGTTCGTGGGGCAGGGTTGGACACCACAGGCGATTCGGCAGGAAGAGGTGAATCGGCTGCTCGGGATCGAGGAAGAGACCGAGGATGAGGAGGTGAAGGAGGAGATTCCTTTCCTCGTCGGTCAGGTGGTGGAGATCATGGAGGGACCGTTCTCGGACTTCAGCGGCACCGTCGAGGAGGTGCTGGCCGACAAGGGAAAGGTGCGGGTCAGCGTGAGCCTGTTCGGTCGGCCGACGACGGTGGAGCTGGATTACCTGCAGCTGCGGGCGCACTGAGGACGGTAGGACGGTAGGACGGTAGGGCGGTAGGGCAATCGACGGTTGGGCACGCGAGTGCCCGCGCACACCACGGCGACACGTGGGAGCTTCTGGGCTCGCGCCCGGAGCGCTACGAGGATACGATGGCAAAGCCAACGAAGAAGGTCGCAGCGTTCGTCAAGCTGCAGGTGCCTGGCGGTCAGGCCACACCTGCACCCCCTGTTGGCACCGCGCTCGGGCCGCACGGCGTCAACATCATGGACTTCTGCAAGCAGTTCAACGCGCAGACCCAGTCGCAGGCGGGGACCATCATCCCCGTCGAGCTCACGGTGTACCAGGACCGGTCGTTCACGTTCATCACCAAGACGCCGCCGGCGGCCGTGCTGCTCAAGAAGGAGGCCGGGCTGGAGAAGGGGTCGGGCATGCCGAACCGGGACAAGGTCGGCGCGGTGACGTGGGCGCAGGTCCGGAAGATCGCCGAGGTGAAGGAGCCCGATCTCAACGCGAACGACGTCGAGGCCGCGATGCGGATCATCGCCGGCACTGCCCGTTCCATGGGAATCGAGGTAAAGGACTGATGACGGTCGCGGGGAAGAAGTTTCGGGCGGCTGAGGCGAAGATCGATCGTCTGCGGCTGTACACGCCGGACGATGCGCTGCAGGCGGTGAAGGACGCGGCGTTCGCCAAGTTCGACGAGACCGTCGACGTGGCGGTGCATCTCGGGGTCGACCCTCGACATGCCGATCAGATCGTGCGTGGCACGGTCGTGCTGCCGCACGGCACCGGCAAGACGATTAGGGTGCTGGTCATCGCGCAGGGCGACAAGGCACGAGAGGCCGAAGGCGCCGGGGCCGATTTCGTGGGACCGGAGTACGTCGAGAAGATCAAGACGGGCTGGCTCGACTGTGACGTCGTGATCGCAACGCCCGACATGATGGGTCAGGTGGGCCAGTTGGGCCGGATTCTCGGGCCCCGCGGCCTGATGCCCAATCCCAAATCGGGCACCGTCACCATGGACGTGGCGCGGGCGGTGAACGAGGTGAAGGCCGGCAAGATCGAGTTCCGCGTGGACAAGACCGGCAACCTGCACGCACCAGTTGGAAAGGTGTCGTTCCCGGCCGCGCAGCTCGGCGCGAACCTGACCACGTTCATGGACGCGGTCGTGCGGGCGAGGCCGGCCGCGGCCAAAGGCACCTACATCCGCTCGGTCACCGTATCGAGCTCGATGGGGCCTGGCGTTCACATCGATCCGGCGGGGTACCGATGAACCGAACGAAGAAGCGCGAGGTCGTCGAGCAGCTCTCGGTCCGCCTGCGCGAATCGCCGAACCTGTATTTGACGGACTTCACCGGCCTGGCCGTGAAGCCAATGACCGAGTTGCGGCGGCAGCTCCGGGCCGGCGGGTTCGAGTACGTGGTGGTCAAGAACACCCTCGCGATCCAGGCACTCGAGTCGGTTTCCGTGAGCGGGCTCGAGGAGCTGCTGCGCGGACCGACGGCCGTGGTGCTCGCCGGCGATCAGCCGATCGCGGCGGCCAAGGTCCTGTCCACGTTTCAGAAGGAGTACGAGGCACTGACGTTCAAGGCCGGCCTGGTCGAAGGACGCCAGGTCGGACCGGAGGAGATCAAGCGGTTGGCGACGCTGCCGTCCCGCGACGAGCTCCTCGGCCAGCTCGCGGGCGCGATGCAGGCGCCGATGCAGGGCTTCGTGGGAGCGCTCAGTGGGTTGCTACATCAGTTCGCGGGTGCGGTTGAGGCGCTTCGCGCCCAGCGCGCCGGTACGTGAGTCCCTAGGACCAGAGAGAGACAGAGCATGGCTACCAAGACAGTGAGCAAGGACGAGATCCTCGACGCCATCGGCAACATGTCGGTGACCGATCTGGCCGACCTGATCGAGGCCTTCAAGGAGCGGTTCAACGTCACCATCGCGGCCGCCCCCGTGGCGGCGGCGCCGGCGGCGGGTGGTGCGGCCGGTGCGGCCGAAGCCGAGGAGCAGACGGAGTTCTCCGTCATCCTCAAGGAGGCCGGTGCCAAGAAGATCCAGGTCATCAAGGTCGTGCGCGAAGTGACCTCGCTCGGCCTCAAAGAGGCGAAGGATCTGGTCGATGGCGCGCCCAAGCCGGTGAAGGAAGGCGTGGGGAAGGACGAAGCGGAAACCATCAAGAAGAAGCTCGAGGAGCAGGGCGCGACCGTCGAGCTGAAGTAGGCGCTCCGGGTTCCGCCGCGTGCGGGACCGACGGTCGCCACCTCTTCAGCCGAGACGCTTGTGTCACAACCCTGCTCGCCCGACGAGCCCCGTATCACGCCCCGACCGACCGCGTCGGTTGGGGTGGGCGGGAGCGTTTGCACTGCCTGAGGAAAGCCCATGAGCCAGTCGCTGCCAACCATTTCGTTCGCCAAGCTCAAGCAGGGCATGCCCATGCCCCACCTCCTGGACATCCAGACGCGGTCGTTCAACGCGTTCCTCCAGTCCTCCGAGGAGGCCGAGCACGCCGACGTATCGCTGGAACGCGTCTTTCAGGATGTGTTCCCGATCGCCGATGTGAACGGGAACTACTCGCTGGAGTTCGTGAAGTACGCGCTGGGCGAGCCGAAGTACTCGGTGGAGGAATGCATCGAGCGGGACATGACGTACTCGGCATCGCTCAAGGCGACGCTCCGGCTCGTCATCAACGAGACACTGGAGGGCGGCACGCAGCGCCCCAAGAACATCATCGAGAAGGAGGTCTATCTCGGTGAGCTGCCGATTCTGACGCCGCTGGGGACGTTCGTGATCAATGGCGCGGAGCGCGTCGTCGTTTCACAGCTCCATCGGTCGCCCGGCGTGGTGTTCGAGGAGACCGTGCACCCCAATGGGCAGCGGTTGAACAGTGCGCGGATCATCCCGTTCCGTGGCTCGTGGGTGGAGTTCACCGTGGACATCCACGACGTGGTGTACGTCCACATCGACAAGCGGAAGAAGTTCCCCGCGACGGCCTTGTTGCGGGCGCTGGGCTTCGGCGCCAACAGCGACATCCTGCGCCTGTTCTACGCCACCAAGACGCTGGATCTGACCGAGAAGCGTGACGACCGCGCGTTCCGGCGCGAGGTGCTAGGGGCGCTCCTGGCCGAGACGGTCCCGAATCCGGAGGACAAGGACGGCGATCCGCTGGGTCGCGAGGGCGAGGACATCTCGCCGGAGCGGTACAACGCGTGCCGCAAGGCGGGCGTCAAGACCGTGCGGGTGTTCGCCCGCTACGCCGCCGTGGATCTCCGGGACGAGGATCGACCGACGACGGTGCGCGAGCATCCCGAGCGTCTGATCCTCGCGTGGGACGTGCCGGATCCCGAGACCGGTGAAGTCCTGGCAGAAGCCGGGAAGGAGGTCTCCGAAACGCTACGCAAGCGCTTGATCAAGGTCGACGCGCACAAGGTGGACGTGCTCATCACCAGCGCCCGCGGAGAGACAGCGATCATCAAGAACACGCTCGCCAAGGACCCGACGACGTCGGAAGCGGACGCGTTGGAGCAGATTTACTCGCTGCTGCGGCCGGGCGAGGCGCCGAACCTGGAAACGGCCCGGGCGGCGCTCGAGCGGCTGTTCTTCAATCCCAAGCGCTACGATCTCGGTCGGGTGGGTCGGTACAAGATCAATCAGCGGCTCAAGGTCAACATCCCGCCGGACCATACGGTCCTCACGCGGGAGGATTTCGTCGCGATCGTGCGGTACCTGTTGGAGCTGTCGGAGGGGCGGGGCTACACGGACGATATCGACCATCTGGGCAACCGCCGGGTCCGCACCGTCGGCGAGCTGATCGCCAACCAGTTCTCGGTCGGTCTGTCGCGCATGGCGCGGCTCATCAAGGAGCGGATGAGCATCAACAACGACCCCGAGAAGATCACGCTCGACGATCTGGTCAACGCTCGCACCGTGAGCGCCGTGATTCAGGCCTTCTTCGGGAGCTCGCAGCTGTCGCAGTTCATGGATCAGACCAACCCACTCGCCGAGCTGACGCACAAGCGCCGGCTGAGTGCGCTGGGGCCAGGTGGTCTCACGCGGGAGCGCGCCGGCTTCGAGGTGCGCGACGTGCATTACTCCCAGTACGGCCGGATGTGCCCCATCGAAACGCCC
>CAYGCN010000198.1:0-5111 GCA_964348385.1 uncultured Gemmatimonadaceae bacterium | reverse complement strand
CGACCGTCGCTGGCCGGGAGTATCAAGGCCACATGGAGCGGACGGTCTACGGTCGGTACGAGCAGGTCGAACTCGACGTGTCGTCGGAGATGTGGATGGTGCCGGTCACGCAACCGCTGGGCCGGTTGATCGTCGCACTGCTCGAGCCGCGATCGGACGATGGGGTGGTGAACTGGAACGTGCTGGACGAAGCGTTGGAGCGAGGAAGGTACTACCCGATCCTGCGGGTACCTGCGACAGGGGGTAACGAGTGATGGTGAGCGTGTCGGTCACCACAGGTTGGGGTGGGCGATGAACGGCCTGCAGCTCCTCCGGGTGACCTGGATCCTGATCACCGCATCCGTGGTAGCGACTGCGGGAGCGAGGGCGCAGGCGTCGATCGAGACACAGTACCGGGCCGTTGCCGATCGGATCATCGATGCGGCGTTGGCCGACAGTGCGGCCTATGCTCGGCTAGCGGAGTTGGTGGACCGCTTCGGTCACCGCCTCAGCGGCAGCACGAGCCTCGAGAACGCCCTGGACTGGATCATCGCGGAGATGCAGCGCGATGGCCTGGCCAACGTGCGGGGGGAGCCCGTGCTCGTGCCGCGATGGGTGCGCGGCGCAGAGTCGGCAGCGTTGGTCCGGCCGGTGCGACGCACGTTGCCGATGCTGGGACTTGGCGGGAGCATTGGGACACCGCCCGGGGGGATCGAGGCCGACGTCATGGTGGTTGGAAGCTGGGCCGAGCTGGAGGCGCGGGCCGCCGAGGCCCGGGGGAAGATCGTGCTCTTCAACGTTCCGTTCACCGGGTACGGACCGACGGTCCAGTACCGACTGCTTGGCGCCATTGCCGCGGCCAGGGCGGGCGCCGTGGCCGCACTGCTCCGATCGGTCACGCCGTTCTCACTCCAGACGCCGCACACCGGTGCCATGAGCTACCAGGACGACGTTCCGAAGATTCCGTTTGCGGCCATTACGGTCGAGGACGCCACGCTCATGCAGCGCATGGCCGCACGCGGCGAGCGGATCGTGGTACGGCTGGAGATGGGTGCGGAGACCCTCCCCGACGTTCCCTCCCGGAACGTCATGGCCGAACTCGTGGGAACCGAATACCCCGAGGAGATCGTTGTACTGGGAGGCCACATCGATTCGTGGGATGTGGGGCAGGGTGCCATGGATGATGGCGGCGGGAGCGTGGCGGCCTGGGAAGCGGTCCGCCTACTTCACCGCCTGGGGCTCCGCCCGCGACGGACGATCCGCGTCGTACTGTGGACCAATGAGGAGAACGGGCTGCGCGGTGGCACGGCGTATCGGGAAGCACACAGCGAGGAAGTTGATCGGCACGTGTTGGCTATCGAATCCGACGCGGGGGTGTTCAAGCCGCTGGGATTCGGATTCGGAGGCTCGGACGATGCCTACCGTGTTGTGGCGGAGATCGGCCGCTTGCTGGACCGCATCGGGGCGGGACGCGTGACTCGGCCCGGTGGGGGTGCCGACATCGGGCCCTTGATGCGGGCAGGCGTGCCCGGCATGGGGTTGTCGGTGGAGGGATCTCGATACTTCTGGTACCACCACAGCGATGCCGATACGATCGACAAACTGGATCCGCGCGAGATGGCCGAGTGCGTGGCGGCGATGGCGGTGATGGCGTACGTCGTCGCCGACCTCCCACAGCCACTCCCGCGGGCAAGGAACTAGACGAGCTCGTGTTCTTCATCCACCAGCGAAGGGAGTGACATGTCCAGATTCATCGCCGGGTTGACCGCGGTGGCGGTGCTCGGACTGAGTGCCTGTGCTCAGGGCGACCAGGCCCAGCAGCAGGAGGAGACTCCGCCGCCGGCGCAGATGCAGGTGGCGGGTCCCGATACCACAGCCGGCGCACTGTGGGCCCACCTCGAGCAGGCGAACTACCGGACATGGCCGATGTGGCCGGGGAAGACCGCGCTGTACGAGGGCACGGAGCCTCACGGTATGCTCCTCACGACGTACCTGAACGGCATGGCGCTCGACGCCATCACCAACAAGGCCGGCACGATGCCGGTGGGTGCGGTGGTCGTGAAGGAGAACTACATGCCGGACAGCACCCTCGCAGCAATCACCATCATGTACAAGGCCGCCGGATACAACCCGCAGTTCGGCGACTGGTTCTTCGTGAAGCGCCTGGCGGACGGCACCGTCGAAGCCTCGGGTCGTGTGACGGGGTGCCAGACGTGTCACGCCTCGAAGGCGGCGAACGACTACCTGTTCACTGGGTCGCTCAGCCAGTAGCGGACGGGCTGCGCCAGAGCGAAGGCATCCCCGGCCGGGTCCATCGGGCCCGGCCGCGCGCGTCTCGGAAGGACCGAGTGGTACAGACCGGCTACGACGCATCCGAACCTGTGGGGCTCGCGGTCGTCGGTTCATCGACGGGGCGTGGATGCTGATCGGTGTTGGTGCGTGTCCGGTCTGTCGGGCATGTGCGGCGAAGGTAGCGATGTCGGAGGGCGCGTGGCAACCCGACGCGCGTCCGTCTGGCCGGCGTCAGGGGCGCGCCGTATGTTGGCAGACGCTTACTCCCGCATCACTCACTGGAGGACTCGCCATGACCGACCACGTCTACAAGCTCACCGAGCTCGTCGGCACGTCGCCCGAGAGCATCGAGCGGGCCATTCAGAATGCCATTGCGCGCGCCAAGCGGACCGTGCGCAACATGCGCTGGTTCGAGGTGCAGCAGATCCGCGGTCACGTCGAGAAGGGTGAAGTCGACCACTGGCAGGTGATTCTGCGCGTCGGATTCACGCTGGAGGATTGACATGGCCGCGATCAGGCCGGGTCGGTGGTGGGCCCTTGCGACGTGCGTGCTGGTGGGGCCAACCGCACTCATAGCCCAGGAAGCCCGACCGAAGCTCTACGTCTCGGCGGACATGGAAGGTGTTGCCGGGGTCGTGACGGGCGAGCAACTAGGCCCATCGGGGTTCGAATACGAGCGGTTCCGTGCGTTCATGACGCAGGAGGTGCTGGCCGTGATTCGGGGGGCACGGGCCGCCGGCGTCGGTGAGATCGTGATCAGTGACTCACACGGCAACGGTCAGAACCTCCTGCTGGATCAACTGCCCGACGACGTCACGGTGGTGCGGTCGTGGCCGCGACCCCTCATGATGATGGAGGGCATCGACTCGACCTTCATGGGGGCGGTCCTGGTGGGCTACCACGCGGGAACCACCAATCCGGATGGTGTGCGGGCGCACACCCTGTCGAGCGCCAATCTCGCCGACGTCCAGGTGAACGGGCGCTCGGTGCCCGAGGCCGGGCTGAGTGCCGCCATCGCCGGGGAGTTCGGGGTACCCGTCCTCGTGGTCACCGGTGACGACGCCGCGGTTGCCGAAGCGGAAACCCTGTTGGGGCGGGTGGAGACGGTCACGGTCAAGTGGAACTACGGCTTTCACTCGGCCCGCACGCGCACGCCGGCGGCCGCTGCACGGCTGATTGAGGAGCGCGTGGCCCACGCCGTGAGGCACCGGGCGGAGTTTCGGCCTTGGCGGCTGGAGCGCCCCGTCACGCTGGACGTGCGCTTCAAGAGCTATCGGCCGTCACAGCTCCTTGCGTACCTCCCGCAGGTGGAGCGGACCGACGCCCACAGCATTCGGTTCGTCGGGCGCGACATGCTCGAGGTGTCGCGCTTTCTGGAGTTCCTGCTGAGTTACGAAGTGGGCCTGCAGCCGTAACGCGGAAGCGGCGGTCACCCGAGGGTGACCGCCGCTGACCGTGTTCCCATTGCCCGGCGGCTACCGTCGGTCAGACGTACGTCGCGTACTCCGCGCCGTACATGTTGGCCCGGATGTAGGTCCTGATGTCGCCGGGCCGGTCCTCGGTCGCCAGCCCCTCATCCCACGCGTATTCGGCGACCGCGGTCGCGATCGTCGCCGACACATCGCGAATGTGCTCGAGCGGCGGTAGAATCGAGCCCTGAGCCAGCATGCTCTCCGTGGTCAGGCTGGCCACGGCGCGCGCCGCCGCGTAGAACATTTCATCGGTGACGTGCCGCGCACCCGAGAGGATGACGCCGAGTCCCAGCCCCGGAAAGATGTACGCGTTGTTCCCTTGCGTCGGTACGTGCCGCTTCCCGTTGTAGATCACGGGATCGAACGGACTGCCGCTGGCGTAAATGCCACAACCGTCGGTCCAGGCATATGCCTGTTCGGCCGTGCATTCCGCCTGCGACGTCGGGTTCGACAGCGCAAACACGGTCGGTCGAGCGTTGATCGTCGCCATCTCCCGCACGACGCGCTCGGTGAACGACTGCGGCTTGCCGGACACGCCGATGATGGCCGTGGGCTTGGCCAAGCGGATGGCCGCCAACAAGTCGGTCAGAAAATCGCCCTTGCGAGCGTACGGCTTTTTGTGAGATGCCAGATCCTTGCGTGACTTCACGACCAGCCCCTTGGAGTCGAAGAACCACATGCGGTCTCGCGCCTCGTCCGGATCCATGCCCTCCCGTACCATCGCCGATGCCACGAGGTTGGCGATGCCGATCCCCGCCTCGCCGGCGCCGAGAAAGAGGAGTCGCTGTTGCGTGATGTTTTGGCCGGTGATCCGGGTCGCGCCCAGCAAGCTGGCGAGCGTGACGGCCGCGGTTCCCTGGATGTCATCATTGAAGGTGCAGATCTTGTCGCGGTACTTCTGGAGCAGGCGGAACGCATTGCTGGTGGCGAAATCCTCGAACTGGATCAGCGTTCCCGGGAATACCTTTCTCGCCGCCCGAATGAACTCCGCCACGAGCTGATCGTACTCCTTCCCCCGCAGACGTTCCTGCTTGAGCCCGATGTACAGCGGATCCTTGCGCAGTGCTTCGTTGTTCGTCCCGACATCGATGGTCACAGGGAGCGCAAACCGGGGATCCACGCCGGCGCAGGCCGTGTACAGCGAAAGCTTGCCGATGGGAATGCCCATGCCGTCGGCACCGAGATCGCCGAGGCCCAGAATCCGCTCCCCATCGGTCACGACGATGATGGCGACGTCCCTGGTGGGCCAGTTGCGCAGGACCTTGGCAATTCGTCCCCGATCCTCCGCGGTGATGTACAGTCCCCGCGCTCGGCGGAAGATGTGACCGAACTTGGCGCAGGCCTCGCCGACGGTGGGCGTGTAGATGA
>CAYGCN010000197.1:0-5151 GCA_964348385.1 uncultured Gemmatimonadaceae bacterium | reverse complement strand
GGCATAATGTCGTTTTTCCTATAGTCCCTGTCCCGCATGGGGTTCAGGGGGTCGCGGGTTCAAATCCCGCCGTCCCGATTGCGAGAGAGCGGCCCACGTGGGCCGCTCTTCGCGTTCGGGACGACGTATTTCGTCCTCGCCCCTTCGCCTGCGGCTCGGGGCATCGGATCAAATCCCGCCGTTGGGCCGCTGCGCTTTCGCCAACACTCCACGTAGGGCGGATGGCCCTGCGCCGGGCGGTTGCGTTCATCTCCGACAACTCTTTCACTATTTCTCGCAGGACACGGCGCGTAGGTTCTCCCATTGCCCTCCAAAGGAGGTTTTCCATGCACCGCCTACTCCTTTGCACCCTAGCCCTCCTGTTCGCAGCCTCGGCCTTCAGCACCGCCAAGGCACAACAAACCACCTTCGTCATCTCGTATAACAAGTGCGATTTGGCAAAGGTGGATGAGCTCCGCGCCTTCAACGACTCGACTGGGCTCGCGATCTGGCAGGAGCTCGTCAACGAGGGAAAGCTCTTCACGGCAGGCGCGTTGTATCACCAGTGGGGTGATGAGTGGAATGTGCTCTACTACTACTTGGCCGAGAGCATCCCTTCGTTCCTGGATGCGTTCAACGAAGGCATCGCCAGGTTGACCGAGCGCCATCCTGAGGCCGTGGAAATGTTCCAGGATGCCTGCTTCGAGCACAGGGATAGCTTCTACAGTATGGGCCCAGAAACACGCCGGCCCTGACCACCACCTGACCGATCGCAACGCCGCGTAGGTCGCTCCCCTGCCACCGCCCGGCCCCGCACCCCGAGCGGGCGGCGACTCGCGAGGTTCGACCTTGGTCAGCCAGTGCTGTTCAAGCTCCACGCACCGCAGAACGTCATTGTGGGCGGTGGATTCTGGACGCATTTCTCGCAACTGCCGATGAGCCTCGCTTGGGCATCTCGACAGCCCTCGCTGACCGATATCGAATCGAACGCCCGGTGGGCGCGGGCGAGATGGCGACCGTGTATCTCGCTGAGGATCTGAAGCACCACCGCAAGGTCGCGCTGAAGGTCCTGCGACCGGACAGTTCTTGTGACAGTCAGGAATGCATGCTACAATCGTGAAATCAAGGGGCGGGCACGTTCCGACCCGCCCGGCTCTTCTGGATGAGGAGCGGCAACGCGAATGTATCGGGACCTCGTGTACCGGTCACTTCTCGTTCTCGCGGCGGCCATGGTCGCCTGCGACTCGGCCCCCGTCCTCCCCCGTGAGTCTCCGAACCCGGACCCGGTTGGCGCGTTGCGCGTCCTGTTCGTGGGCAACAGCGCGACGCAGAGCAACGATCTTCCCGGCATGCTGGAGCAGATTGGCCTCGCGGACTCCCTACCGATCGAGGCAGTTGACGTCAGCCAGGGCGGCTTCTCTCTGCAGGATCACTGGCACTTCGGGTCGGCGCGGGAAACGCTCGGCAACGGCAGATGGGCCGTCGTCGTTCTCCAGGGGGCGGGGTCGCTGGAGACCTTCGTGTCGTGGGCGGTGACCTGGGCGAATGCCATCCGGGTGGCCGAGGCGATGCCGGCACTCTACATGCCTGGGCCCCCGCGGGGAGCCCTCGACTTCCCCGACGTCTGCCTGGCGTATCACACAGCCGCTCAAGAGGCATCAGCCGAGCTCTACGCAGCAGGAGAGGCCTGGCTAGCTGCCTGGCGCACCGACCCTGATCTCCCCCTCATCGGTCCGGACGACATCCACCCCAGCGAGATGGGGAGCTACCTGGCGGCGCTCACTATCTACTGGGGCATCACGGGACGTGAGCCTCCCTCCCTCACGAACCTGGGCATCTCAGCTGAGGATGACGCTGTGCTGCAGGCGGCGGCCGCTGCGGTCCAGCTGCCACGCGAGTTTTGCATCTAACGACGCCGTGGGTCGTACATGGGCTAGGAGGACAGTCAGATTCACGTGGGGGCGCCGTTCGCAGCGTCGCCGGCGCTGCGGCAGCGGATCAGGGCGTCGCGGGTCGCAGAAGGCGCCGGCGCCTCGGCCGGCTCCTTCTTCCGCTCTGCTCGCGTCGCGACCTTGCCCATCAGGCGGCGGAGCTGCTTCCCCCGTCGTTGGTGCGCGTTCCTTCACACCCACGGTTCCAAACGATGGGTGATTGACTGGCTTGATGCCCTTCGGCAGGATCTCAAACAGCGTCATGCGTCGACTCCTGCAAGAGGGGCCTCAATGCCTCGCGTTGCCGAGCCTCACTCTTCGACAACTGCGCAGATGGCCCGCACAGTCACCGGCGCTGTGAACGTGGCGCTGTGCCGGTTGACCACCAGCACCTGCCAGGCCTCATCACCGACCGCGCTGCTGTTCAGAAAGGTGAAGAAGCCACCGGAGGCGTACCCACCACCGAGTACCTTCTTGCCGCTGGGACAGGTAGCGGTGACGAAACGGCCCTCGTCGCCAGGCGCCATGGTGATCGTCTGCTCGATTTCGACGATCTCGTAGTCACTGATACCAGGCGGTCCCGGCGGTCCCGGGCAGGCTGTCAGCCCGAGCGCGGCGACGGCTATGACCAGCGTTGTTCCCAGGGGGCTACGCCCGAGTCCGATCTTGTTGTCCATGAATCCTCCTTGGCAGCGTTGCCGGTCGTCTGGCAGTGTGGATGCCGGTCATGGGTGGGACTCGCTCTGAGGGTATCCGCAATGTGCGGCTCGGGCCAGTTACGGGCTAGGTCGGAATTGGGTCACCAGGGTGCGAAAGGTGAAGTCCCACACCCAGAGCTTCCATAGATCGTTCGTCTCCCGGCGCAGTCCCTCCCGTCGCCGGCGCACCAGCGGATCCTTCCGTTTCCCGACGGATGGATGAAACCTCAGTCGCTTGGCGTACGTATGCCTGGTACTGGAACGCGAACCCTCACCGTTTCGAGACACCGAGGATGCAACGCGCCAACGTCCGCCGGCATGGTCTTGAAGGACGCCTGCGATCCGGGTGGAGAGTCGCCGCCTTCCCTGGGCTCCTCGTCCTGGCCCCTCGGGGTCTCACGACGATCAACGCCGCGGTCATCCTGACGCCGCCGGCGTCTGTGCTCGCCGGGCCATGCACCCAGGTCTGGCTCAGCCGACGGGACGGTAGACCATGGCCCCCTCGCGGCTCGGCATGCCGCCGGGTTCCTCAGCCCAGCCATGCCGATTCCCGCTTCTGGACGGTCCTCACCGAGGCGCGCCGCTCCAGGAGGTGCTCCCCGAGCCTGCGGAGCGCACGCGAGTGACAACCACGACAGCGAGGAACGGCGCATGAAGACCCGCATCCGTCTCTGCCGCATCGCGCTTGTGGCACTTGCCACCGGCACCGGGGGCGACACCGCCGTCGCACAGGGGCGTGCCTCTGTCCCCGACCGCACGGTCGGCGCCGCGGAACGTGCGGCCATCGTCGACTGGGTCGCGACCCGTCTCCAGGACACCTATGTGTTTCCGGAGGTCGCGGACCGCATGGTAGCCTCCCTGCGAGAGCACCGCGAGAGCGGAGCGTGGGACGGGCTCACCGACATCCGCCTCTTCGTTCAGGCGGTCTCCGACGACCTCGAGGCCGTCTCCGGTGACCGTCACATCGGGCTGCAGTACGCTCCTCAACCGTCGTCGCGTGCCGTCCGAACGGATCCAGAGGAGGAAGCCCGGCGCCGTGATGCACGGTTGCAGGACCTGCAGTACTCCAACTTCATGTTCCAGAAGGTGGAGATCCTGGACGGGAACGTCGGGTATCTGCGGTTCGACCGCTTCTATGATCCGGCCTCGGCGGGTCCCACCGCCATCGCGGCGCTGCAGTTCTTGGCGTACACGGACGCCGTCATCATCGATCTGCGCCACAACGGCGGCGGGCACGCCGGGATGATCCGGCTGCTGCTCAGCTACTTCTTCGACGAGCCGACGCACATCAACAGCTGGTACGATCGGCCGGAAGACCGGATCGTTCAATCGTGGACCTCGGACCACGTGGGAGGACGCCGACTGTCGGCGGCCGACCTCTACGTGCTCACCAGCCGATCGACCTTCTCCGCCGCGGAGGAGTTCGCCTACGACCTGCAGGCGCTGGGACGGGCGACGGTGGTCGGTGAAACCACGGGAGGTGGCGGGCACACGGTGCAGCTCGTCCGCAGTGACGACCTGGAGCTCGAGCTGCGGGTCCCCAATGGCCGGGCGATCAACCCGGTCACCGGCACCAACTGGGAACGCATCGGCGTTGCGCCCGACGTGGCCGCTCCCGCCGATGACGCGCTGGAGGTGGCCCACACGCTCGCGCTTCGGCAACTGTACGACGCCCTAGCGGCGGACAGTCCGCGGCGGGACTACCTCGGGTGGATCACCGAGTACCGCGAGACGCGCCGGTCACCGGCGCCGCTGCCCTCCGTGGAGGTGCTCCAGGCGTACGCGGGGTTGTACGGGCCCGCCGAGGTGCGCTACCGGGACGGCGGGCTCTTCTTCCTCGGGCCGGGAGCAGGTGGCGAGCTCCCGCTGCTGCGTCTCGAGGGGAACGTGTACGTGATCGACGGCATCGCGGACATCCGTGTGGCGTTCGAACACGCTGCGGACGGGCGGGTCACGGCCCTCCACGGCGTATTCCCCGGCGGGAGGCGGGACCGGTTCCCCAAGAGGTAGTGACGTTTGCGCGGTGATGCCCCCATGCCGCTCGGGAGGCGAATCAGCGAGGGACCAGCGGCCGCATGGCCCACCAGGCGGAGGTTGCCGTGCGCCTCGGCGATACAGGATGTCGCAACTGGCAAGAGATCTGCTCTGCCTGCGGGCTCCCGTCGCCCGGATGATCACGGAGGCCGACGGAAGCTGTGCCTGGTGCGCGGAACACGCCGCCGCACTCTTCGCCGCGCTCGGCCGAAAGGACGACGCGGTCGCGGCCCGGCCGAGGGGGTAGGCGCCCCAAAGCATCACCCCGCATGCTGTCCAACACATCTCCCGGATCTTCGGGAGCAGCGTGAGGACCGCGAAGAACCTGGAGTGAGACTGCGCAGTGCAGAACTAGCCGGTTTTGCACTCTGCACTCTGCGCTAGCCCACTTGCTCGCCACGCCCCATCTTAGAGAAGCTCTTGCCAGGAGCCCGTCCCGTGCCTGAGCAAGCAGATCAACTCGACCGCCTCACGACAGCCCTCGCCGACCGCTACCGCATCGAGCGCGA
>CAYGCN010000196.1:0-5166 GCA_964348385.1 uncultured Gemmatimonadaceae bacterium | reverse complement strand
GCACAGCGCCCCCAAGTTGGCGGGGCCGTCCATGGCCGGCAGCACGCCCACCATGGTCCCGTTCTTGGTAAGGATGTCCACCGTACATCCCACGCCGCAGTAGGGGCAAATTGTCCGGGTCTGCGTGGTTTCGCCCGGCACGTGCGCGAACCGCATCGCTTTCCGGTCTGCCAGGGCGCCGGTGGGACAGGTCTGCACGCACTGGCCGCAGAACGTACAGGCGGAGTGCTTGAGCAGGCCGTCAAACTCGGTCGTGATCTGGGTGTGGAACCCGCGGTTCATCACGCTGATGGCGTGGTCGCCCTCCTGCTCCGCGCAGACACGCACGCAGCGGTAACAGGAGATGCAGAGATCGTAGTCCCGCAGGATGAACGGGTTGTCGTCGTCGGGGCGGCTCGACCCGGACTGGGCGCCGGCGAACCGGCCGGTGCGGGCGTCGTACCGGTCGAGCAGGTCGGCCAACTCCTGGGACGCGTACCCGCGCAGCGGATCCACGTCGATCTCGCGGTTCTCCGACGCCACCATCTCGAGCAGCGTGCGGCGGTGCTTCTCGACCGTGGCGGTGCTGGTGCGGATCACCATGCCGGGCGTGGCCTTGGTGGTGCACGACGCCACGGGGAGTCGGGAGCCTTCCACTTCGACGGCGCACAGCCGGCAGCCGCCGAACGGCTCGAGACGCTCGTCGTAGCACAGCGTGGGAATGCGCTTGCGGTGCCGCGTGGCGATCTCGTAGATGGTCTCGCCGGGGGTGAACGGAACCTGCTTCCCGTCGAGCGTCAGCGTCTTGAGCTTGGCGTCGGTCGGATTGGCGATCATCGGTCACCTCGTACGTCGTGGCCGGTGCGCTCGACGTGCCGCGCCACGTCCTTCGGGAAGTACTTGAGCAGGCTCTCGGTGATGAGCGGCGCCGCCAGGCCGAGCCCGCACGCGCTCATCGCCTTCATCGTCTGGCCCAGATCGGCCACTTCGTCGATCCACGCCGAGAGTTCCGTGGGTCCGGCCTCGCCCGCCAGGCGTTCCGTGATGCGCTGCGTGCCGATGCGGCACGGGAAACACTTGCCGCACGACTCGTGCGCGAAGAACGCCATCGCGTCACGCGCCACCGCGATCATGTCGCGACGATCGTCGAACACCATGATCCCGCCCGCGCCGAGGAACGAACCCTTGCTCCGAATGCTCGGCTCGTCGAGGGTGACGTCGAGATCGTCGCCGGCCAGGAACCCGCCCGAGAGCCCCGCCATGGTGACGGCCTGGATCGTGTGTCCCGCTTCCGGGCCGCCGGCCCAGTCGTACAGCAGGGTCTTGAGTGGTAGCCCCATGGGAACTTCGTAGTTCCCGGGCCGCTGAATGTCGCCGGAGAGGCTGATGATCTTGGTGCCGGCCTGACCGTTGAGCCCCAGGTTCGCGTACCAGCGTGCGCCTCGGCGCACGATCGGGGCGGCGGCTGCGAGCGTCTCGACGTTGTTCACCACGGTGGGAAGGTCCTCATACCCGTGCGTCACGGGATACGGAGGCCGATTGCGCGGGAACGGGTGCTTGCCCTCGAGGCTGTTGAGGAGTGAAGTCTCCTCACCGCAAATGTAGGCGCCGGCGCCGCGCCTGAGGTGAATCCGAAATGCGAAATCGCTGCCGAGGATCGAGTCGCCTAGCAGCCCGGCATCCTCCGCTTCTTTGAGCGCGTGATGGAGCACGCGGAACGCTTCGGGATACTCGTAGCGCAAATAGATGAACCCCCGGCTTGCACCCGTCGCATACCCCGCGAGCAGCATGCCCTCGATGACGGCGTGCGGATCGTGGCAGAGAATGGCGCGGTCCTTGAAACATCCCGGTTCGCCTTCGTCCGCGTTGCACACAACGGTCTTCGGCCCACCGCTCGCCCGTGCCACTGCCGTCCACTTCTGGCCCGTCGGGAATCCGGCGCCACCACGCCCGGCGAGGCCGTTCTCGGTAACGAGCCCGATGACCCCCTCCGGTGACAGTTCCTCGACGGCGCGCCTGAGGGCTTCGTAGCCGCCAGTTGCGCGATAGCCGTCGAGCTTCGCGCGCCCGGGCTCACGGATGTGCGCGAATACACACTCCTCGAAATCACCGGGGTGTGGAGGAGGGAGCGGTGACAGATGCGCGGTGAGACTTCCGGCCCGAGTGCCAGCGAAAGCCGTGCCGTCGCGCAGCACGGGGATGGGATCGTCGCACCGCCCCGCGCAGGGCATGGGTTGTCCGTCGAGCTCCTCCAGGAGCTGGCCGGCACCGAACCGAACGCACACCGGACCCGTGCAGACGCGGGGAACCAAGCGCTCGTTCGCGTCTCGCTTGAAATGGTGGTAGAACGTGACCGTGCCGAACAGCTCGGCGATAGGGATGCGCAGGCCCGTCGCTACCGAGCGCATGGCGTCTTCGGAGAGGTACCCGTCCCGCTCGTGAAATGCGTGCAGCAGGGGTAGGAGCGGCGCCGGCTGGCGACGCCACTGCTCGATCAACTGGTGGTTGGTGGGGAGGGTGGTGACCGTCATATCCAGTTTTGAAAGTAGCGATTCGGCGGTGCGCTGCAACGCGGCCGCTCAGTCGGCAAGGTGCCCGTGCCCGGCGTACACATTGTAGCTCGTGTCGCGCGAGAACCCCACGAGCAGCATGTCCAGGCCGTCCGCCAGCTCCACGGCCAGCGAGGACGGTGCGGACACGCCTATCACGCCGCCGATCCCGGCCACGGCGGCCTTCTGCACGATCTCGAAGCTCTGGCGCCCCGAGACCACGAGCACGGTGGGGGGCAGGGGCCACTGTGCCGCGGCGGCGGCGCCGATCGCCTTGTCCACGGCGTTGTGCCGTCCCACGTCCTCGTGCACCACGACGGCCTGTCCCTCGAGGTCGAACACGCCGGCGGCGTGCAGTCCGCCGGTCGCATCGAACGTCGGCTGCTGGGAGCGGAGCTCGGCGGTCAGTCCCGCCAGCACCGCGCGGCGCAGCGTGAACGGCTTGGCCGGCCGGGCGAAGAGCTGGACCGCTTCGATCGCCGCCTTGCCGCACACGCCGCACGAGCTGGACACGAACAGGTTGCGCTGAAACCGGCTCGGGTCCACGTCGATGCCGTCGCGGAGCCGCACGTCGATACGGGAGGCGTCCACCTGCTCGAGCGCGGCGACCTCGTCGGGGGCGAGCAGGATGCCTTCGGTGAGGAGGAACCCGGTCACCAGATGCTCGTCGTCGCCGGGCGTGCGCATGACTACGGCGAGCGGTGTGCCGGACAGGCGGATCTCCAGCGGATCCTCGAGGGCCACCCGGTCGGTATCGCGTGCCAGGCGCCCGTCGTGGTGGCGCTCCACCGCGATGTTCCGTACGCGATCGGACAGGTGGTGATCAGTCATGTTCGTGCATAGTGCCGGGCGCATGACGGCCGGTCAAGCGCTTGGCCACTTTTTTGGGGACGAGCTACCTTGCAAACGGCAGGCATGCGGTGACATGCCGCGTGCCACTGCACGCCGGAGGATCCGCCATGGCCGAAACACCATCGACGATGCTCGCGCTGGGCACCGAGCTGCCGGAATTCACCCTGCGCAACGCCGTGGACGGGCGGCGGGTCACGCCGGCCGATTACCGCGGCTCGGTGGCCCTCGTGGTGATGTTCATCTGCAACCACTGCCCGTTCGTGAAGCACGTGCTGAAAGAGCTGGGCCGCCTCACGCGGGAGTACCAGCCAAGAGGTGTCGGGTTCGTGGCCATCAACTCGAACGACAGTCAGGCATATCCCGACGATCGGCCCGAGAAGATGCAGGAGCTGGCGCTCGCCGAGGACTGGGTCTTTCCGTTCCTGTACGACGGCACGCAGGAGGTGGCCAAGGCGTTCCGTGCGGCGTGCACGCCGGACTTCTTCGTGTTCGACGAGGAGCGGGCGCTCGTCTACCGCGGCCAGCTCGACGGCAGCCGGCCCGGAAACAGCGTGCCGGTGACGGGCAGGGATCTGCGTGCCGCGCTGGACGCCCTCATCGCCGGGAAGAGCGTCTCCAAGGACCAGCGGCCCAGCCTCGGGTGCAACATCAAGTGGATGCCGGGCAACGCGCCGGACTACTTCAGCCGCTGAGCGCCGGGCTGTCGACCTAGTTCGTCTTCGCCGACAGGAAATCCCACACCAGGTACGCCATCGCCTTGATGCCGACCGGGATGGCGCCGTCGTCGGCCTGGAACGTGGGCGTGTGGTGATTGCCGGACGTCCCCCCGGGCTTCAGCGTGCCCAGCCGATAGTAGAAGCCGGGCACCACGTTGGCGAAGTACGAGAAATCCTCGGCGACCGTGGCCGGCTGGATGCGCACCACCTTGTCGGCGCCGAGCGCCCGCTCCAGAGAGGGCACCATGCGCTCGGTGAGCGCCACGTCGTTGACTGTGACGGGGATGCCGCGGTCGTACGTGAGTTCGTAGGTCCCGCCGCCCGCGCCGGTGATGCCGGCCAGGATCTCGTGCATGCGACGCTCCACCAGGTCCTGCACCTCCGCACTGTAGCTCCTCACCGTCCCTTCCATGCGCACGTCGTCCGGGATGATGTTGAAGCGGGTGCCGCCCTGGATCAGCCCCACCGTCACCACGCCCGGCTCCATGGGCGACAGGTTGCGCGAGCGGATCGTCTGGAGCGCCGTCACGGCCTGGGCGGCCATGACGATCGGGTCGGCGGCCAGGTCGGGCGAGGCGCCGTGGGCGCCCTTGCCCTTGATGGTGATCCAGAAGTGGTCGGCGGCCGCGAGCGCCGGGCCTGGCGTGTACCCCACCGCGCCAACCTCCATGTTCCAGAAGGTGTGGAGCCCGAAGATGGCCTCGGGTTGTGGGGATTGGAGCACGCCCTGCTCCACCATCAGCTCGGCGCCGCCCCGCTCGCCCGGCGGCGCGCCCTCTTCGGCGGGCTGGAAGATGAACAGCACCGTGCCGGGCAGCTCGTCGCGCAGCGACGCCAGCACCGCGGCCAGGCCCAGCTGCACCGCCATGTGGATGTCGTGCCCGCAGGCGTGGGAGACGCCCACGTCCTGTCCCAGGTACGTGGTGCGCTGCGTGGACGTGAACGGGAACGGCGTGTTCTCGGTGACCGGAAGCGCGTCCATGTCGGCGCGGACCGCCACCACCGGTCCTGGGCGTCCGCCGCGCAGGATGCCGACCACGCCGGTGTGCGCCACGCCGGTCCGTACCTCG
>CAYGCN010000195.1:0-5213 GCA_964348385.1 uncultured Gemmatimonadaceae bacterium | reverse complement strand
GTGGCGTGACGACCTCGACGTGCAGCATGTCATGCGTCTGCGAATCGTGGAGGGCTAGCGTTACATTTGGTGAACCAGGTATGGTGAGGGCCACCCGATGCGGCTGCGGCACGCGTCGCGGACGGCGGCCGACGCCTGTCGTGCTCCTGCGCTCCACGATGCGAGGTTGTTGTATGCGACCCGAACGTCTAAAGCTCCTCCTCCCCGCCTTGTTCATCCTTAGCTGCGGCGGCGGCGAGGTCGGCCCCAAACCCAACGGTAACGACCTTCCCGAGCCCACATGGGAACTCGTCTGGTCCGAGGAGTTCGACGGCAGCGTGATCGACCAGAGCACGTGGACGCCGGAGCTCATGCCGGATCCGTTCAACGAGGAGCTGCAGTACTACACGGATCGGATTGACGCCGCCCCAGGTGCCAACGCCTGGCTCGAGAATGGCACGTTGATCATCGAAGCGCGCCGTGAGGACTTCGAGCACAGGAGGTACACCTCGGCTCGGCTCATTACGAAGGGCAAGCGGGAGTTCCGCTACGGCCGTATCGAGGCGCGGATCCGACAACCCGGGGAAGTCGGTATGTGGCCGGCCTTCTGGATGCTGGGTGGCAACATCGACCAGGTCGCTTGGCCGCGGTGTGGCGAGATCGACATTATGGAGGGGAAGGGACGGCTCCCAGACTGGACCTCCGGTGCGCTCCATCGCGGTCCGGATGCGGGGTCGAACCGTATCACGGCGGGAGAATACCGGCTCGCCTCCGGCAGCTTCCACGACGAGTGGCACGTGTTCGCGATCGAGTGGGAGCCAGGGAGCTTCCGCTGGGAAGTGGACAGCATCCCCTTCCTGGGTGTCTCGAAGACGCGGGGCGAGGATCCGGCGTACTGGCCGTTCGACGAGGGGCACTCGTTCTTCATCATTCTCAACCTGGCCGTCGGTGGCTGGTTCGACAGCCCCTACCTGCCACCGGACAACATGACGCCGCAGCGTCTCTACGTGGACTACGTGCGGGTCTACGCCAAGGCGGAGCAGTAGCGCCGGGAGGGGCGACAGCGCGGACCCCAGAAATGCGGGTGGCGCGCCCTGAGACGGCCGATCCCCAAAGCACTTCCACGATGGCGGGTCCCCAAGCCGCTCGGCGATCTCGAATAGGTGGTCAGTCGGGCGGGTAGAGCGTCAGTCGCTCCACACGGTGAAACGTGATTCCAAACGGGGCAGTCGGCGCCCTGATCGTCGCCTCGAAGACCACCTCGCGGGTCGCGTAGTCCACCTCGATCATCTTGCCGTACGCGCCGGCGCCGGACCCCGCCGCGCCCGGCATGAAGACGACGTTGTCTTCGGCCAGGTGGTAGTCCACATCCGAGACGATACGTGAGAACGTCTCGTCGCCGCGCTCCTTCCCGTATTCCCAGATCTGCTGGACGGTCATGGCGCGTGCGTCGATGCGGTACGCGACCGCGCGGCTGTATCGCTCCTGCTCCGTGTAGTTGCGGTTGTCGCCGTTATCGAACAACAGCAGCGTCCCATTTGGGAGGATTTCCGGAGCGTGCTGATACCAGGCCCACTCGAACTCCGGGTGATTGGCCGTGCCGTCCAAGACCGCCACGTCGGTGATCGGTTGTCCGGCCGCGTCGAGCGGCTGGAGCAGCCGCGTGGTCAGGTCCGTCCCGTCGCCCGCCGTTGCCCAGTCGAGATGCGGCGCGACAATCCACACGACCTCGTTGGCGTTGGTGAGCTTGACGGTCCCCTGGGTGCGGCCCGAGACGATGATGGTCTCGTCGCTGGGGTCATAGGCCAGGCCGTTGGCGTGAAACCAGTCGACGTCGAGGTTCGCGAAACTGGTCGGCCAGGCTCGGCGGGTGTTGTCGAGGGACCGGTTGAGATCCCACTCGCGGACGATCGCCCCCGTCGCTCGGTCGATCTCGATGATGTAGTCCTCCACGGTGGCGGCGCCCTGCTTGTCGACCGTAACGACGAAGTTGCCGTTCGGCTTCTCGAGCACGTGGTGATGGAAGTCGTATCCCGGCATGGTCCAGTGTCGCACGATGCGGCCCACCATGTCCATCTCGATGATGCGTCCAGTGCTGCGATCCCCGAAGTACAGGTTCCCGTTGGCGAGACGTTCCACCCCGTCGTCGTAGAACAGGTTCGAGAGGTTCGGGTGATTGGAGAAATCGAGATACCACCGGATGGCCCCGGCGGCATCGAACATGAAGGGCCGCTGCGGGGTTACCTGGCTGGCGTGCCCGAAGTAGCCCACCAGATTCATGCCCGGCTTCATGTCGCCTGGTCTGGCCGCATCGATCGTGACGGTGGGGAGGTCCGCGAGGAGCGGCGGCGTCGTGATGACGTGAGTCGTGTCACCGAGGAACGTCCCGCCGGCATCGAAGAACCGCAGGGTGATCGTGTTGGCGCCGTTGGGATACAGGCCCAGGACCGGCAGTCGCGCGCGCTCAGTTACCGTGCCGAAACGGTGCCGCACGTCGGTCGCCGGGCCGCCACGTCCCGGCACGAGCACCTCGACCTGCACCGGACGGTCGGCGGTGAGCGTGACCTCCGCTGTCAGCGGCGCGTACCCGAAGGGATTGGGCACGATTGCCAGGGTCTCCAGGAAATCGAGATTGGTGCCGCCGACGCCCGCCGGGCTGCTGTCACAGGCAACAACCAGGAGAAGGCCAGAGAGGGCAAGACGGCAGACGTTCGATGCTACGGACTGTTGGGGTGGCATAGGTGTCGACCTTCCCGCGTCATGCTCCACACCCGCGCGACAGAGCGACGGCGAACGCATCAACGCCGACGTTGGTGTAGGCAAGGACCTAGTCAGTTACCAGCCCACGACACATCTTCACCAGGCCGGCGGCGAAGTGGAAGGATACACAGCGCGAGGACCGATTCATGACGGTAGGCGCAGTACGGTTCGGCATCCTTGGCGCGGGTCGCGTGAGTCGCAAGCGGTTCGTGCCCGCACTGCGAAGCACGAAGCACGCCGTGCTCCACGCAGTGGCGAGCCGGGACATACGGCGCGCCGAGGCGCTCGGTCCAGAGCGGGCGTACGACTCGTACGCCGCGCTGCTGCGAGATCCGGATGTCGATGCGGTTTACGTCGCTACCCACAACGGCCTGCACCGGGAGCTGGTCATCGAGGCGCTGAGGGCAGGGAAGCACGTGTTGTGTGAGAAGCCCCTCGGTCGCCGCATCGAAGAGTGCGAAGAGATGGTCGCGACGGCCGACGCGACCGGTCGCCTCCTCATGGAAGCGTTCATGTACCGATACCACCCGCAGATCGCTCGCGCGCGGGAGTTGGTGCACGAGGGCGTCATCGGCCCGCTGGTGGCGGTTGAGGCGTCATTCCGGTTTCTCCTGGCACAGCCGGACGACGTGCGGTTGCGCTCGGACTGGGGCGGCGGCGCGCTGCTCGACGTCGGGTGCTACTGCGTGAACGTCGCGAGACTGTTTCTAGGTGATGCGCCACAGGAGGTCCACGCATGGGCCAGGTTCGACGCAGAGCACGGGGTGGATATGAGCACGCATGCCGTGCTTGAATACGGATCCGGACGGCATGCGGTGTTGTCCTGTGGATTCGACGGCGGCCTCCATCAGCGGGCGGTGCTCATTGGAACGGAAGGCGTGATCGAGCTCAGCGATCCTTTCATCACATGGGCGCGCCCGCCGCGGATCATCGTCCGGGTCGGCGAGACGGAGCGCGTCACGGAGCTCGAGCAGGTGAACACCTTTCGGCTGGAGATCGAGGACTTCTGCACGGCGATCGAGCGCGGGACGATGCCATCGCTTGCGTCGACTGAGAGCCTGCACAACGCTCGCATCCTCGACCGGGTGGCGGCCGCGGCCGGCGGACAAGCTTCTAGCCGACCTCGTTCCGAGGACCTATTGTAGTCTCGTTCCCAGCCGAGGTCGTTTCCCGTGGACCAGCGACTGGACCGCTTCCGCGACGCCGCTCTCCGCCTGCAGCACAGGAGCAAGCCATGACATCGCGACGTGACTTCGTACGTGATTCGAGCATCGTGTTCGGCACATTGATGGTCCCCGGCGTTCTGCGGGCCCGGGCCGTGCGCGTGGCCCCCTCCGACCGGGTCCGCGTGGGGGTAATCGGGTGTAACGGGATGGGTTTCCAGAACCTGCGTTCCATCCTCAAGATCCCCGAAGTCGAGTGTGCGGCGCTGTGCGACGTCGACGCCACCGTGCTCAACCGGCGCGCCGCTGACGTCGAAGCCGCGACCACTGCGAGACCCACGCTTCACGCGGACTTTCGCCGGCTCCTCGAAGATCCGAACATCGACGCCGTCATCATCGGGACGCCGGATCACTGGCACTGCCTCATGATGGTGATGGCGTGTGAGGCCGGGAAGGACGTATACGTGGAGAAGCCCCTCGCCAATTCCATTTCCGAGTGCGGCCTCATGGTGGCCGCGGCACAGCGCTACAGCAGGGTCGTGCAGGCGGGGCAGTGGCAGCGCAGCGGCGCGCACTGGACCGATGCGGCCAGGTACGTGCAGTCCGGCGAGATCGGGCGGATCCGTCTGGTCAAGGCCTGGGCCTATCAGGGATGGATGAAGGCGATCCCGGTCAAGCCCGATGAGCCGGTTCCGGAAGGCGTGGACTACGACATGTGGCTTGGGCCGGCCCCGTCCCGCCCGTTCAACCCCAACCGGTTCCACTTCAACTTCCGCTGGTTTTGGGATTACGCCGGCGGGCTCATGACCGATTGGGGCGTGCACATGATCGACATGGTGCACTATACCATGGGCGACGCCGGGCCCACTCGGGTGGCCGCGAGCGGCGGGAAGTTCGCCTATCCGGACGATGCCTCCGAGACGCCGGACACGCTGCAGGCCACCTTCGAGTTTCCCGACTACTCGATGCTGTGGGAGCACGCGACGGGCATCGACCTCGGGCCCTACGAGCGGAACCACGGCGTGGCATTCATCGGGAATCGTGGCACGGTGGTCGTGGACCGCGGCAAGTGGGAGGTGCTCCCCGAAGACGAAGTCATCGACGGCAAGCTGTCGTACCTCACCACGCCGATGCCCGTTCAGCAACGACGGGACGACGGCGGCCTCGATGCCCACATGGTGAACTTCGTGGAGTGCATGAAGACCCGCGAGCAGCCCAGGTGTCACACGGCGGTGGCGGCGCGGGCAGCGATCACCGCGCACCTGGGCAACATCGCCTTCAAGACCGGGCGACGGCTGACGTGGGACGATG
>CAYGCN010000194.1:0-5219 GCA_964348385.1 uncultured Gemmatimonadaceae bacterium | reverse complement strand
GCTCGCCGAACTTGTTGCCGTAGTCGGAGGCGCCGTTCGACGCCTCGATCTCGATGTCCAGCGGCGACGCGAGGTTTGCCGGATACCGGAAGTCACTGCGCTCCCACGGGAGGGGGTAGCCCGGGATGGAGAGGTTGCCCACACAGTAGGCGGCCGTGCCCGCCACCACGAGCGAGCCACGTCCCGTGGCGTGCACGTCGCGGATGCGACCACCGGTGCCGGTTTCCGCGCCCGGAAACGGTGCTACGCCCGACGGGAAGTTGTGCGTCTCGGCGGTGAAGATCACGTGGTAGGTCACGTCGGTCGCAGCGAACGGTGACGGGGTGCCGGGCACCGTCGGGAGAATGGTCCGAATCGGGTATCCGCGAATCGCGCTGGAATTGTCCTTGAAGGCGATCACGCTGTTGCCGGGATTCGCGTCCAGCGTGCCTTTCACCAGGGCGATCAGATGGTTCGGGATCTCCTGGCCGTCGACGACGAGCCTGCCCTTGAAGAACCAGTGCCGCGAGTGCTCGCTGTTCGACTGCGCGATATCGAAGCACTCCACATTGGTCGGATCCCGGCCGATGCGGTCGACGAACAGGTCCGTGTAGTAGTCGAGGTCCCACTCGTCAAACGCGAGGCCCATCTGGCGATTGATGCGCTCGAGTGCCGCGCGCCCGTCGGCGAGCAACGGCACCGTGAACACCGGTTCCGGCACGACGCCCGTCGCGAACGACGCGAGCGGCTCCGGATAGCGGCATTCGGTCATGCGGTCATGGACGAGCGCGAGAAACGCTGCCACGTCTTCGTCATCGAGGCGGCCGTTCGTCGTCAAAAGGAACCGGCGTGACCGCTCGATGCGTGTGACGCCGGTGAGGCCACAGGCGTGACAGATCGCCACCGCGTTGGTGGACCATGCGGTCGTGAAGCTCATGCGCGGGCCGACTTCCACGACCAGGCCTTTACCGTCCAGGAATGAACGATCGCCGAAACCCGCGGGCTGGAACGTCTCGCTCAACAGCCAGGCGAGCATCCGCTCGTCGTTGGCAGTGAGCGGTGCCGTCACCTCGATATTGAAGCAGAACTCGGTGTCGAGATCGCGGATGTGCCCGCCGACACGGTCGTGGACCGCGCGCACCAGCGCCTGTCGTTTGGCGTCGGTGAGCCCGGGGTGGCGGTAGCGGTGCAGTAGGCTCATGCGCTGGTGTACAGGGTCACCGTCAGGATGGGGCGGTCGCTCGCGCGCCGCCGCAGCACGGGAGGAAGATAGCAGGGAGGCTCCGGCCGTGAGGTCAGGTAGCGGCGGCGCTGCGCGTGATGGTATCCTCCCCGTAGTCACAGCATCGCATCTTCGATCGGAGACCTGCAATGGAGATGGAGATCGTGTTTCCGGGTGGGGCGCAGGTAGATGCCGTCACCGGCAATATGGTCATCACCACCAACCAAGACGGATCCGCGCCGGCCCCGTTCGGCCTGTTCCTCGCGTCCATCGGCACGTGCGCCGGCATCTACGTGCTCGGCTTCTGCCGCCAGCGCGGGCTGTCTACCGACGGGATCAAGATCGTGCAGCGGATGCACACAAACCCGGACACGAAGATGATCGAGCAAATCGATTTGGAGATCATCGTGCCGCCGGCGTTTCCCGAGAAGTACCATGCCGCGCTGATCCGCTCGGCCGAGCAGTGCGCGGTGAAGAAGCACCTGGAGCAGCCGCCGGTGTTCAGGGTGGAGACGAGGGTGGGCGGTTAGGCGGTTGGGCGGTTAGGCGGTTAGGCGGTTGGGGGAGGAAGGCGAGGGCGGTGCCGTAGAACGTCCACCCCGACGCCTACCGTCCTACTGAGCCGAGCTTCCGCCGAAGCGGGTCAACAGCTCAGCTTGCCCACCTACATCACTCCATCCAGATTGCGCCGTATGCGTTCGGAAGCCGCTCGCGTCCAGCTCGATGCGATCCGCGCGCTCAGCGTGGAGGAGCGACTGCGGGTCGCCGAGTCGCTCCGCGCCTTTGCGTGGGAGCTCAAGGCGTCCGTGATCGCCGAACGCCATCCAGAGCTCTCGGCGAGCGAGGTGCTGCAACGGGTCCGGGAGGCCTTCGGACGTGCCGTCACCTGACCTGCACCGCGTCCTCCTACACCCACTGCACCAGACCGGCATCACCTACATGGTCACTGGTGCGGTGGCAGCCATCGCGTATGGCGAGCCGAGGATGACCAACGACGTCGACCTCGCGCGCTACCCAGAACCGGGCGCCGGATGTCGCCCTCGAGCTGCACTGATGAAGGCGGCATCCGGCGGCCGGCCCGGCTCGTCCGCGCATCGGCGTGGCACTACTTCACCATGCCAAGCTGTAGGTACACCTTCGCAACCTCGGTGGAGCCCTGGTAGGAGGAGGTC
This sequence comes from uncultured Gemmatimonadaceae bacterium, assembly GCA_964348385.1. Classification (GTDB taxonomy): domain Bacteria; phylum Gemmatimonadota; class Gemmatimonadetes; order Gemmatimonadales; family GWC2-71-9; genus JAOTVV01. The sequence goes on along the minus strand of CAYGCN010000194.1, from coordinate 2,846 downwards.
GACTTTGAAGGGCCATTTCGGAATACGGTGAGCAGCCCCACGACCTGGTCTCCGTAGCGGTCGAGTTGGAGCGTTTGCTGCCACTTGTCTTCCGCAAGAGAGACACCGTCAGGACCGTAGAGCAACAGCGTGCTGGGCGACGTGATATCCTCGATTCGGCGCCGGGCCGTCATAACCACCCCCGTGCTGGCACACGGACTGGTCTGATCTCCTTTGACAAAACCGTCCGCGATCTCCAGCAGCCCGTCCGGCGGTGGGGAGAGCTGGACGTGAACGACGCCGTGGAGCCCGCCGGCTTCAGTCCACGTTTCCACACAGACAGGCAGATTGTCGTAGCTCTCACCTGCTTCAAGAAGCTCCACTCTGCCCGCCCCTTTGAAGATTCCGACCCATGCTCCCTCGAACGTGGTAAAATGCGACGGTCCATTGGGTATCGCCTCGTACTCTGGCCCAACGTTGTCGAGGGAACACGCCCCGATCGTGGCGGCCAACGCCAGCGAAGCCGCAATCGCAGTCTTGTTCATCTCACCCTCCCGGCTAGAGCACAGTCTCGACCTCGCAACGGTTCCCGATGATCCCATTGATCGGATCCAGCCTCGGGCGTCATCGTGTGCCAAGTGTACGCGCGCCCAGTCAGTGCCGGGTCAATCACGCCCGCATTTGAGTCAATCGACTGAACGACAAGGACTTATCACTGCTCGGCCTTGGCGGACCGTGTGCCGCGTCCCCATCTTGGTGCATGCCCGATCCCCTCCCTGGTCTCGAGTTGGTTTGCCTCGGTGCACCGGCCGTCAGGGTCGAAGGCGGGGGGACGAAGGATCTGCTGTGGCGCCGGAACCTGGGGCTTCTCATCTACCTGGCGCTCTCTCCGGACCACACCCGGACGCGCGAGCATCTGATGGGCCTGCTCTGGCCGGAGAAGCCGCAGGACAAGGCCTCCCACTCACTGAATGAGGCGCTCCGGAGATGTCGGGCGGCACTTGGGTCTGGTCGCATCATCACCGAGGCGGGTCGCCTCACGCTCGACCCCACCGGGTTGGTGGTCGATGTACGGCAACTCGAGGACATCAACCGGCAGACATCGGCGGACATTCTCGATCTGATCCGAGGTGAGTTTCTCGAGGGCTTTCATATCGACAACGCCCCGGCCTTTGAGGACTGGGCGGCTTCCGAGCGCAGCCGCCTCTGCGAGTTGTCGGTACGATTGCTCGTGGACGGTGGAACGGAGCGGCTGGCGCAAAGCGATCACGACGGTGCGCGCGAGCTCGCGCGTCGCGCGCTGGCGCTCGACCCGCACGCGGAGACCGCCACCGGACTGGCGCTGCGCGCCGCGACGCTGAGCGGCGACTCGAGCGCGGCGCTCAGCCTGTACCACGAGTTTGCATCAAGGCTCGACGATCACCTGGGCGAGACACCCGGTCGCGAGCTGCAGGCGCTCGCCCAGCGCATCCGGACGGGGACCTGGCGGAAGTATTCGAGCAAGTACCGTGATCTCGACCCCCCGCTCGTGGGACGGACCGATCTGCATCGCTCGCTGTTCCGTGCGCTGCAACTCGACACACCAGACCGCGCCCAAGTCGTGGTCATCTCCGGCGATCGGGGAACAGGACGAAGTCGCCTCCTGGGCGAATGCGTCGAGCGGCTCGGACTGGATGGCGTGTTCGTCGCGTCCGTTCGACTGCTCGAGACCGATCACGACGCGCCGTGGAACACCCTCCGTGCCGTCATTCACGCGGGGCTCGGCGCCGCACCCGGTGTCGCCGCAACCGAGCCGCACGCGCTCGGCGTGCTCGCGGGAACCATACCCGAGTTGGCTGACCGTGCGACGCCGATCGAGTCGGACGACGATAACCGAGTCCCGGACGCGTTCCTCTCCCTCGTCACTGCAGTGGCGGAAGAGCAGCCGCTGGCCGTCGCCATCGATGACGTCCATTGGGCGGACGGTGCGACCGTGGGCGCGCTACGGCACGTCTGGCGGCGGGCCCGCGACCTCCCGATCACCCTGCTCCTGACCGTAGACGCCGGGACCGACATGCCGTCGCAACTGGTGTCGCTCCTCGAACAGGTTGCGCGCGAGGTGGCCGTGACCCGCGTACGGCTGCTGCCGCTTTCGGCGAACGACGTGCGGGAACTGGTCCGCGTCATGGCGCCGTGGTGCGCCTCCGAGGCCGCGGCCGACCGCGTTGCCCGCAGAGTCGCGCTCGAATCGGGTGGCAACCCCTTCCTCGCGGTGACGCTGTTGCGCGACCTCGACCAGGCCGTACTACTCAAGGAGGACCTCCTCACGTGGCCACCGGAGGGATCCACGCTCGACGCACCCCTGCCGTTCTCGATCCCCAGCGTCGTGCGGATAGCCGTGGCCGCGCGGATGAGCCGATTGACTCCCGACGCGTTGGCCGTCGCGCGAGGGGCGAGCGTGTGCGGATTGGCTATCGATGCCGGGTTGGTGCAGCATCTCACCGGCCTCGGACAGGCTCAGTTGGACGCCGCATTGGACGAGCTAGAGCGTGAGCGGCTCGTGGCGCATACGGGCGAGCGCTACGTGTTCAACGGCCGGCTGATGTTGGAGGTCACCCGTTCCGAGTACGTCCTCCGGGGGGAGAAGCATCGTTTGCGCGAGCGTGCAGTGGCGTTTCTGGAATCTCGGAGCGACCTCGAGGCGCAGTCGCTCCGCGCCGAGCTGCTCATGGCGATATCGCAACACGATGCGGCGGTCGACTCGGCCCTCGCGGTGGTGGAAGCAGCAGTCCAGGGGGGAGCGGTACGCGCGGCGCAGCGGGCGCTGGACGTGGCCGAGCGCGCCGCGACGGACGCCGAATCGGAGCCGCGGGCACGGGTCGAGCGGT
>CAYGCN010000193.1:5057-5232 GCA_964348385.1 uncultured Gemmatimonadaceae bacterium | reverse complement strand
CCGCGCCTCCGTCTGATACTCCAAATGCGCCGTCGCAATCGTAATCCCCCGCTCCCGCTCCTCCGGCGCCTTGTCGATCTGGTCAAACGGCACAAAATCCGCCAAGCCGCGCTTGTTCTGCACCTCCGTAATCGCCGCCGTCAACGTCGTCTTCCCATGGTCCACGTGCCCAATC
>CAYGCN010000193.1:960-5012 GCA_964348385.1 uncultured Gemmatimonadaceae bacterium | reverse complement strand
ACATGCGGCTTCGTCCGCTCAAACTTTGCCTTCGCCATGATCGCCTTCCTCGAATCGAATTCCGTGCGCTACTTGACCGACCGGCTCGTGATCTCCTCCACCATGCTCTTCGGCGCCTCGGCATAGTGTGAGAACTGCATCGAGTACACGGCCCGTCCCTGACTCATGGATCGGAGCGACGTGCTGTAGCCGAACATCTCGCCCAGCGGCACACTCGCACCGATGACCTGGGCCTCCGCCCGCTGCGTCATGCCACCGACCTTGCCTCGCCGGCTATTTAGATCGCCGATCACGTCGCCCATGTAATCGGCCGGCGTGACCACTTCGACGTCCATGACCGGCTCGAGCAACACCGGCTTGGCCCGTCGCACTCCCTCCTTGAACGCCATGGACCCCGCGATCTTGAACGCCATCTCGCTGGAATCCACGTCGTGATAGCTGCCGTCCACGAGCTCGACCCGCACGTCCACCAGCGGGTAGCCCGCGATGACGCCGTTCTCCATCGCGTCCTTCACGCCCTGCTCCACCGGACCGATGTACTCACGCGGAATCGCGCCGCCCACGATCTTGTCCTCGAACACGAACCCGATCCCCGCCTCGGTCGGCTCGACGTTGATCACCACGTGGCCGTACTGGCCGCGGCCGCCCGTCTGGCGGACGAACTTACCCTCGACCTCCTCGACCCGCTCCCGAATCGTCTCGCGATAGGCCACCTGCGGCCGTCCGACGCTGGCCTCGACCTTGAACTCCCGCTTCATGCGATCGACGAGGATCTCGAGATGCAACTCCCCCATCCCCGAGATGATCGTCTGCGCCGTCTCGGCATCAGTACGGACCTGAAACGTCGGATCCTCCTCCGACAGCTTCTGGAGCGCGACCGACAGCTTGTCCTGGTCGGCCTTGGTCTTCGGCTCGATCGCCACCGAGATGACCGGCTCCGGAAACCGCATCGCCTCCAGAATGACCGGATCCTCGGGATCGCAGAGCGTGTCGCCCGTGCGGGTCTCCTTGAGCCCGATGGCCGCTGCAATGTCCCCCGCCCGTACCTCCTGAATCTCCTCCCGCTTGTTCGCGTGCATCTGCAACAAGCGGCCGATGCGCTCGCGGCGGTCCTTGGTGGAGTTGTAGACGTACGATCCGGACTCCAACACCCCGGAGTAGACCCGGAAGAACGTCAGCTTTCCCACGTAAGGGTCCGTGGCGATCTTGAACGCGAGCGCGCTGAACCGGGTGTCGTCCGACGCCGCGCGACTCACGAACGTCTCGTCGTGATGGGGCAGATGCCCCTTCACCGGCGGGACGTCCATTGGGCTGGGCAGGTAGTCGATGACACCGTCCAGCAGCCGCTGCACCCCTTTGTTCTTGAACGCCGCGCCGCAAAATACCGGCACGAGCGCGTTGGCCAGGGTGGCCTTCCGGATGGCCCGCCGGATCTCCTGTTCCATCAGCTCCTCGCCCTCCAGATACTTGTGCAGGAGCTCCTCGTCATGCTCCACCGCGGCCTCGATCAGGTCGTGCCGCAACTCGGCGATCCGCTCCGCGAACACCTCCGGGACCGGTCCTTCCACCCACCGGACGCCGAGCGAATCCTCGTCGTAGACCACCTCGATCTGCCGCACGACGTCGATCAACCCGGTGAACAGCTCTCCGCTGCCTAGTGGGAACTGCACCGGATACGCCTTGGCACCGAGGCGGTCGCGTACCATGGCCACGCACCGCTCGAAGTCCGCGCCCACGCGATCCATCTTGTTGACGAATACGATCCGCGGCACGCCGTACCGGTCGGCCTGGCGCCAGACCGTCTCGGTTTGCGGCTCCACCCCGCCGACGGCATCCAGCACCGTGATGGCGCCGTCCAGCACCCGCAGTGACCGCTCGACCTCGACCGTGAAATCCACGTGGCCGGGCGTGTCGATGATGTTGATCTGGTACTGCTCATCGAACCGCGGCCACTGGCAGAAGGTCGCGGCCGACGTGATCGTGATGCCGCGCTCTTGCTCCTGCTCCATCCAGTCCATCGTAGCCGTGCCGTCATGGACTTCGCCCAGCTTGTACGTCCGGCCGGTATAATAGAGGATCCGCTCGGTCGTAGTCGTCTTCCCGGCATCGATGTGCGCCATGATGCCGATGTTCCGAATCTTCTCCAGCGGTGTCGCTCGCGGCATGTCCCTCTATCACCTGCGGCCCACCGGCCCGGAGACCGCTCCGGCCCGGCCAAGGCAGCGAAAAAGCGGGGCGACCGTCGTCCGCTCTGCGGACAGGTCTCGCCTCCGCATCGGCCGGGATCGCTCCCTGCGCCGCCGGATGCCCGCCCAGGGCTCCGGAAGTTGTCCATGAGGTGCGCCGTGCGCCGTGCGCCGTGAGCCGGTCCGGCTCACCGCTTACTGCGTACTGCTCACCCTCCTACCAGCGATAGTGCGCGAACGCCCGGTTGGCCTCCGCCATCCGGTGCGTGTCTTCCTTCTTCTTGACGGCGCTCCCGTCACCCTTGCTCGCCAGGACCAGCTCGGCCGCGAGCCGCTCCGCCATCGACTTCTCGTTGCGCCCCCGGGAGTACTCGACGATCCATCGCATTCCCAGCGCCGTGCGACGATCGGGTCGCACCTCGACCGGAACCTGGTACGTCGCGCCGCCCACCCGGCGGCTCTTCACCTCGACCACCGGTTTGACGTTGTTCAACGCCTGCTTGAACACCTGCACGCCGGGCTGCCCCGTGCGCTGCTCGATCAGGTCCATCGAATCGTAGAACACCCGCTCGGCCACCGACTTCTCGCCCTCCAGCATCAGACAGTTGATGAACTTCGACACCGTCTGACTGTCATACCGGGGATCCGCCGGCACGTACCGTTTGACTGCCCGCTTGCGTCGGCTCATCTGGGCCGCTTTGCCCCATACTTGGACCGCCGCTGGCGCCGATCACCCACCCCGGCCGCATCCAGCGTGCCCCGGATGATGTGATAGCGCACCCCCGGAAGGTCCTTCACTCGGCCGCCCCGAATCAGCACGATCGAGTGCTCCTGGAGGTTGTGTCCCTCTCCCGGAATGTAGCTCGTCACCTCGAAACCGTTGGTGAGCCGGACCCGGGCCACCTTCCGCAGGGCGGAATTGGGCTTCTTCGGCGTCGTGGTGTACACCCGCGTGCACACACCCCGCTTCTGCGGATTTCCACGCAGCGCGGGTGCCTTCTCCTTCTTCGCGACCTGCTTCCGCCCGTGGCGGACCAACTGGTTGATCGTCGGCATTGCCCCTACACGCGGTCACACATACGCCGAACCCACAAGGAGTTCGGTGACAGACTTGTTAATTTAGGAGACGGACCAGACCAGGTCAAGCGAACCGGGGGGGACGGTCGGTGGGCGCCGCCCCCCCCACACAACCCGGCCTGTCCACGCTACGGCGCCTCGGCGGTCTGCGGGCGTTCCGCCGGGACCTCGGCCAGGAACGGGCTCGGGGCCCCGGCCTCCTCCTCCACCTGGGGCGGCGGGGGCGGCTCGAAGCCCGCAGGGGGCTCGATTTCCAGCTCGGAATATCGGTAGACCCCCGTGCCCGCTGGAATCAAGTGGCCGATGATGATGTTCTCCTTGAGCCCCAGGAGGTCGTCCTTCGCCCCCCGAATCGCGGCGTCCGTCAACACCCGTGTGGTCTCCTGGAACGACGCCGCCGAGATGAACGACTGCGTGGTCAACGACGCCTTGGTGATGCCGAGGAGCAGGGGCTCATTCGTCGCGGGCTTGGCTCCCTTGCGGATCATCCGCTCGTTGCGCTCGCGGAACACCACCTTGTCGACGTGCTCGCTCTCGAGGAAATCCGTGTCGCCCGGATCGAGGACCTTCACCTTCTGGAGCATCTGGCGGACGATCACGCCGATGTGCTTGTCGTTGATCTTGACGCCCTGGAGCCGGTACACCTCCTGCACCTCGTTGAGGAGGTATTCCTGCACCGCCCGCGGGCCCTTGATCCGCAAGATGTCGTGCGGGTTGACCGGTCCTTCCGTCAGGCGGTCGCCGGCGTACACGCGGTCGCCCTCGTGGACGCGCAAGTGCTTGCCGGCC
>CAYGCN010000193.1:0-950 GCA_964348385.1 uncultured Gemmatimonadaceae bacterium | reverse complement strand
GGGGTGCACGAAGATCTCGCGCTTGCCGCGCTTGATGTCACCGAACGCCACCACCCCATCGATCTCCGAGATCGTGGCGGGGTCCTTCGGCCGGCGCGCCTCGAACAGCTCGGCGACTCGGGGCAGGCCGCCAGTGATGTCTCGCGTCCGATAGGCCTCGCGGGAGATCTTGGCGAGCACCGTGCCGGGCGTGATCTGCTGGCCGTCGTCCACCGTGAGCTGTGCGCCTTCGGGGATGACATAGTTGCGGACGCGCCGCTCCTTGCCACCCTTGATGGTCTGCACGATCTCGATGTGCGGGTGCAGCTTCTTCTCGCGATCCTCGACGATGACCCGCTGCCGCCGGCCCGTGATCTCGTCCAGCGACTCCCGCACCGTTTCGTCCTCCACGATGTCGGCAAACCGGACGCGGCCCTCGACGTCGGCGATGATCGGGTTCGCGTAGGGGTCCCACGCAAACAGCAGATCGTCACGTCGGAGCTGCTGCCCGTCGGTCACTGCCAGCCGCGCGCCCAACGGGACCTGGAACCGTGACCGCACCTGGCCGTCGGCGTCCTGGAGAATGAGCTCGCCGTCGTACCCGGTGACGATGTGCTCGCCGTTCGGGTTCTCGACCACCTGCAGGCGATCCCCGTACGCGATGGTCCCCGCCAGCTTGGTCTTGCGCGTCGTCTCTTCCGCGATCCGCGCGGCGGTGCCGCCGATGTGGAAGGTGCGGAGCGTGAGCTGGGTTCCCGGCTCACCGATCGACTGCGCCGCCAGAATCCCCACCGCCTCGCCGAGGTCCACCATGTCCATCGTGGCCAGGTTCCGCCCGTAGCACATGCGGCAGATGCCGCGCCGCGCCTCACACGTGAGCACCGAGCGAATCCGGACCTTCTCGATGCCCGCGTCCTCGATGGCTTCGGCCCTCTCCTGACGCTCCACCGACGTCGTGCCCTCGAAGACGA
>CAYGCN010000192.1:0-5286 GCA_964348385.1 uncultured Gemmatimonadaceae bacterium | reverse complement strand
CCGACGACGTGTTCGGGATCGAGGACGTTCCGCATGACTGGCTGTTTCCACGTACGGCGGCCGTCGTGCATCATGGTGGTGCCGGCACTACCGCCGCGGGGCTCAGGGCCGGCGTGCCGTCGATTCTCGCGCCGTTCTTTGCGGATCAGCCGTTTTGGGCCCATCGCGTGACGCAACTCGGCGTGGGCCCGCGACCCGTGCCGCAGAAGCGGATCACCGTCGAGCGTCTGGCCCACGCCATCCGCACGGCCACGAGCGACGACGGTATGCGGCAACGTGCCGCGGCACTGGGGGAGCGCATCCGAGCGGAAGACGGCGTGGGCACGGCGGTGCGGCTGATCGCGCGTGCCGGGTAACGGTATCGCTCCCGGTCACGGAGGGATCTTGATCCCATACACGGTGGGGTCGATGTGACCGAGCGGATGACATCCGAGGAGTTTCTCGCCCTCCAGGAAGCGGTCGCGGGCCGGTACTCGCTCGAGCGTGAACTGGGCCGAGGAGGGATGGGCGTCGTATTCCTCGCCCGCGACGTCGCGCTGGAGCGGTTGGTGGCGATCAAGCTGCTGCCCGCGGCGCTCGCCGCCGTGCCGGAGGTGCGATCGCGGTTCCTGCGTGAGGCACGTACCGCGGCCGGGCTGTCGCACCCCAACGTCGTCCCGATCCACAGCGTCGAGGAGTCCGATCGGCTGGTCTTCTTCGTCATGGGATTCGTGGACGGCGAGACGCTCGGCGCTCGGGTGCGACGAGCGGGACCGCTCGCTCCCCGAAACGTGATGCGGGTGATGCAGGACGTTGCCTGGGCGCTCGGCCACGCGCACGCGCGCGGCATCGTGCATCGTGACGTCAAACCCGACAACGTGCTGCTCGAGCGGGATGGCGGGCGGGCGCTCGTGGTGGACTTCGGGATCGCGCGGAGCATCGAAGCGCGCACCCCGGCCGGCGGGGCACACGCCGGCACCCCCCAGTACATGAGCCCGGAGCAGATCGCGGGTGGTGCGGTCGACGCGCGGAGCGATCTCTACTCTCTCGGGGTCACCGCGTTCTTTGCGGCGACGGGACGGCTCCCGTTCGCGTCGCATTCCACCGCGGGGTTCATGACCCAGCACCTGTCGGCCGCGCCGCCACCGCTCGCGAGTCTCGTCCCCGCGCTGCCGACGCGGTTCGCACAGGCGGTAGACCGGTGCCTGGCCAAGGATCCTGCCGCGCGGCCCGGCTCGGCGGACGAGTTCGCGCGCGAGGTCGAGACGGCACACGGCGCGCTGGTGCGCGTCCCGGAGCCGCTGCAACGGTTCGCGCGTGAGGCGCACGCGGTGGGCTCGGAGGCCGGCGGGTACCTGGTCGGCATTGGCGGGGTGGTGCTCGGGTTCGAGATCTTCCAGGTGATCGAGGGCGACTTCCTCGGGATCATGCGACTGATCGAGCTGTTGATGGTCACCGTGTTCGCGGGTCTGTCCGCCACCCGCATCGGCCGGCTCGTCGCCATGGCTCGACAGTTACTCCGCGATGGGTACGATCACCGCGCACTCGCGGCGGTGCTCACACTCGAGGACCGCGCCATGGACGTCATGGCACTCCCGACCCGGCCAAACCGCCGGACCGTCCTGACCACGGTCGGTCTTGGCGTGAGCGCGACCGCGTTGGGCCTTGCCGGCATGGTGACCGATGGGAACGTGCTCGTCACCCTCGGCACCGCGACCACGATCGCCGCCCCCCTCATCACCGTGCGCCGGTTGTGGGAGAAGTTCGGTGGCGGCAAAGTGTTCAGCCGGTTGCTGCGCGGCCGCTTGGGCCGGTGGATGTTCCGCCTGGGTGGCCTCGGGTTGCGTGTGCAACCGGCGCTGCCCGCGGCAGGCGAGCGCACGGAGCTGGCCATCGGCCGCGCCGTGGAAGACCTCTACCGGGGCCTGCCCGACGCGGAGCGCGCGCGTCTTGGTGATGTGCCCGCCCTCATCGGCCGGCTCGAAGCTGACGCGCTGGCCCTGCGTGCGAATGCCGAGACCCCCAAGGGAGCCGCGCGCCTCGCGACGGCGGTTGCCGCGCTCGAGACGCTGCGTCTCGATCTCCTGAAACTGCATGCCGGCACGGCTACGGTGGACGACTTGACGCGCGACCTGGATGCGGCCAGAGCACTCGGGCAGCGGGTGGATGCGCAGCTCGAAGCGGAGGAGGCCGCGAAGGAGTAGGCGGGAGCACCTGTACGTCCAGCGCCGAGTCGTGGTTGAGGATTGGCGGGGAAGTTCGCATCATATCCGGAGATGTCCGAGCCGCATTCAGACCTCGTCGCCACGCTGGTCGAGAATCACCGGCGGTTTCGCGCGTTTCTGGAGCAGCGGGTGGAGAACGCTGCCGACGCTGAAGACATTCTTCAGACGGCCTTCCTGAAGGGTGTGGAGAAGCGTGATGCCGTCCGCGACCACGAGAACGTCGTGGCGTGGTTCTACCGCGTTCTGCGCAACGCGATCACGGACTACTACCGTCACCGCGGAGCCGAGGGCAAAGCACTGGCACGTGCGGCAGGATTCGCCCACGACAGAGACGAGCCCGTGCCGGAGGTGGAACGGGCCATCTGCCAGTGCATGTACGATCTGCTCCCCGCACTCCCGGCTGACTACGCCACGCTGATACGACGAGTCGATTTGGAAGACGGAACCATTGCGGAGGTCGCCGCCGAGACCGGCCTGACGGCGAACAACGTGCGGGTCAGGCTCCATCGCGCGCGCAAGGCCCTCCGCACCCAGCTCGAACGAAGCTGCGGCACCTGCACCGAGCATGGTTGTCTCGATTGTACCTGCCGCCGATCGGTCAACGACTCCCTCTGAACCGCACCGAACCTCGCTCGCCGGTGTAATGCTCCAGGCTGCCATCCGTCTTTCTGGGTGAGCCGGATGCGGTACGGACGGCACGTTCACCTGCCCGCTAGGTGGAGGGATCATGGCCGCCATCCTGAAACACCTGAAACGCGCACTTGTCGAGGCGGCGCTCGGGTCGGACTTCATGTCTGATGCTCGTCGGTGGTTGCCAGGACAGTCCGGACCGGTCGTGGGGGCGGATCTCGCATGCGAACTCGACGACCGCTACGTGATCGACAATGAGGTCGGCAGGGGAGGAATGGCAGTGGTGTTCCTTGCCACCGACCGGCGCTATGACCGGCGGGTTGCCCTCAAGGTGCTCCGGCCTGACCTGGCCCACGACATCGGCCGCAGTCGATTCCTGCGTGAGATCCAGCTGGCCGCGCAGCTCTCGCACCCCCACATCCTTCCTGTCTATGACTCGGGGGCGGTGGATGACCTGTTGTACTTCGTCATGCCCTATGCCGAGGGAGGGTCGTTGCGGGCCCGGCTGAACCGGGAGCGCACGATGGGGATCCGCGAGGCCCTGCAGCTCGTCCGCGAGGTCGCCGCCGCACTCGACTACGCCCATCGGCAGCAAGTGGTGCACTGCGACATCAAGCCGGAGAATATCCTGTTCCACGAGGGCATTGCGATGGTCGCGGATTTCGGGATCGGGAGGGTGGTATCAGGCGCCGGCGAGACGTTACTGACCGGAGCCGGGTCGATGTTGGGAACCCTCCCCTACATGAGCCCCGAGCAGATCGATGCGCAGACAGCGGTCGATGGGCGAAGCGATCTGTACAGCCTGGGGTGTGTGCTGTATGAGATGGTCACCGGCATGCCGGTGTTTTCGGGTCCAAGCCGACGGGCAGTTGTAGCGCGGCGAGTGAGCGACCCAATTCCCGTTCTGTCATTCCCTGATGAAGTCCCGTCCGCGCTGCAAAGCGCCATTCGATCGTTGCTGGCTGTCGCACCTGCGGATCGGCCGGCAAGCGGTGCCGAACTCCTGCGGACGCTCGACCACGCGACCACATGTTGCTGGTCCCTATGTGGGAGCGAGTGACAGAATGCGGAGTCTCCCGAAGCAGTGAGGTGTGATGATCCACGAACTCGGCCGCCTGGGAGCGTGACGACCCGCCATACCGCGCTTCGTCAGGAACCAGGCGATCGAGCGCGTTGCCTTCGACGATAGGAGAGGCAAGACCATGCATGATGTCAGACATGAGCACCGCGTCGCGGACCCGACAAGGGGGGCAGGGAGGCAAGCGTCGGATCCAGTCTGCGGCATGACCGTGCCGGCGGACGGAGCGGTGCGCACCGTACACCGGGGAACGACGTACGTGTTCTGCAGCGAGCACTGCCTGCGGCAGTTCCACGCGGATCCTGAGCAGTACCTCTCCACGGCGCCGCCGCCGCGTGGAGTGAAGGCAGTATCGGGGTCAGTGCCGGGCACGGCCTACGTCTGCCCCATGCACCCGGAGATCGTTCGAAACGCGCCGGGCTCGTGTCCCATCTGCGGCATGGCGCTCGAGCCCCAGACGGTAACGCTGGACGAGCCGGAGAGCCCGGAGCTCGTCGACATGCGCCGACGCTTCTGGGTGAGCGCGGCGCTCACGGTTCCCGTCGTTGCCAGCGCGATGTCCGAGATGCTGCCGGGCGGGGGACCGCTCGTCCGGTGGCTCTCGCCCCGGGTGCTGACCTGGATCCAGCTCGTCTTGGCCACGCCCGTCGTGCTCTGGGGAGGCTGGCCCTTCCTGGTGCGCGGGTGGCAGTCGGTCATCACGCGTCACCTGAACATGTTCACGTTGATTGGGCTGGGTGTGGCGGTGGCGTATGGCTATAGCGTGGTGGCGGCGCTGCTGCCGGGGCTGTTCCCGGCCTCGTTTCGCAACCACGCGGGCGCAGTCGCTGTCTACTTCGAGGCTGCAGCCGTCATCGTAACGCTCGTCCTGCTGGGGCAGGTGCTGGAGCTGAAGGCGCGGAGCCGCACGGGTGCGGCAATCAAGGCGCTGCTCGGGCTCGCACCCAAGACGGCCCGGCGAATCGAGGATGACGGGTCGGAAGCCGACGTGCCGTTGGAACAGGTCCGCCCGGGCGACCGGTTGCGGGTCCGCCCTGGCGAGAAGGTACCGGTGGACGGCGTCGTGCTGAACGGAGCGAGCGCCGTGGATGAATCCATGATCTCAGGTGAGCCCGTTCCCGTGGCAAAGGCACAGGGGGACCGGCTGATCGGTGCAACCGTGAACGGGTCTGGCTCCTTGGTGATGCGGGCCGAGCGTGTCGGCGCCGACACGCTGTTGGCCCAGATCGTTCGCATGGTCGCCGAGGCGCAACGGAGCCGGGCCCCGATTCAAAAGCTGGCCGACGTCGTCGCCTCCTATTTCGTCCCGGCGGTGGTGCTGATCGCCATCGCCACCTTCGTCACGTGGGCGCTGGTCGGCCCGGAGCCGGCCAT
>CAYGCN010000191.1:2709-5310 GCA_964348385.1 uncultured Gemmatimonadaceae bacterium | reverse complement strand
CTCCACGTCCGCGCCACCCGGTCTTCCGCGGCGTACACGATTCCTCGAGGGCGGTCGGCGCGCTTCAGCGGCGATGGGCGGTACGTCGTCTTTCTCATCAAGCCGGAGCTCGCGGCCGAACGGGCTGCCAAGAAGGCGAAAGCCAAGCCCGACGATCAGCCCAAGGATTCGCTCGGCATCTTCGATCTGGCGACCGGGGATATCGCTCGGGTCGAGCGAGTCAAGTCATTCGAGGTCCCGGAGGATGCGGGAGCCTGGGTGGCCTACCTGCTCGAGAAGGAACCGAAGACGCCGGAGGCTGACTCCGCGAAGGCGACCGAGCCGCAGGAGCCTGCCGCACCAGAGGCGCCGAAACCCGAAGGGGAAGGGGAAACGCAGAACGAAACGGAGAAGGACAAGCAGGATGGGACCTCGCTCGTGCTGCGGAACCTCGTCACCGGGGCCGAGCATCGGTATGCTTCGGTCATCGCCTATGCGTTCGGCAACGACGGTGCCTATCTGGCCTATGTGACCTCGAGCAAGGACGGGAGTGCCGATGGGGCCTTCGTGGTCGAGACCCGAACCGCCGCGAGCGCCACGCTCCTCGACGGGGAGGGGAACTACGTGTCGCCCACGTTCGACGAGGCCGGTCGTCAGGTGGCGTTTCTCTCGAATCGCGACGACTACGCGGCGACGCAGCCGAGCTTCACGCTGTATCACTGGAAGGCGGGTGATGCCGCCGCACGGGCGGTGGCGGTCGACGGTATGCCGGGCATCCCGGAGGCCTGGTGGGTGAGCGAGCACGGGGAACTGTCGTTTTCGAAGAACGGTCGCCGTCTGTTTTTCGGCACCTCCCCGCGCCCGGCGCCCGATCCGGAGGAGGAAGTGCCGGAGTGGGAAGAGGTGAAGCTGGACGTGTGGCACTGGCAGGATCCGTTGCTGCAGCCGATGCAGCTCGTGCAGCGCGAGCGCGAGATCACGCGCACCTATCGCGCTGTGCTGCATTTGCGTGCGGGACGTGCCGTCCAGCTTGCTGACGGGGACCTTCCCGAGGTGGAGGTGGTCGGCGAGGGGGACGGCCAGGTTGGTTTTGGCACCTCAAACGTGCCGTATCGACAGCGGATCTCGTGGGACTCACCGGGCTATGTCGATGCGTACGTCGTCAATGTCGAGACCGGGCAGCGAGAGCGTGTTCTCGAGGGCCATCAGGGCTCGGCTGACATCTCGCCCGGTGGCAAATACGTCTACTGGTGGGACGGCCACCGGCGGGCGTGGTTTGCGCGTCCGGTCCGGGGTGGGGATCCGGTGAATCTGTCGGCAGCGGTTCCCTACCATCTCGACGACGAGTTGCATGACTGGCCCATGATCCCCTCGTCCTACGGACATGCCGGATGGACGGCGAACGACGAGGCCCTCCTGGTCTACGACGCGCACGACCTGTGGGCCCTTGACCCGACCGGCACGCGGGCACCGCGCAGTGTTACCGAGGGCGCAGGCCGCGCTCGGGACCTCGAGTTCCGGTACGTGCGCCTGGATCGAGAGGAGCCGGCGATTCCGTCCGGGCAGCCGATCCTGTTGCGCGCGGTCGATCGCGCCTCGAAGGCGTCCGGATTCTATCGAGATCGCGTTCGCGGAACGGAGCCTCCGCAGCAGCTGGTCATGCAGGATCGGTCCTTTGGGGTTCCACGGAAAGCCGAGGATGCCGACGTCGTGATGTTCACCCGCTCCAGCTTTGCGGAGTTCCCCGATGTCTGGGTGAGCGATCTGTCGTTCGGCGACATGCGGCAGCTCAGCGATGCCAATCCGCAGCAGGACGAGTACCGGTGGGGAACGGCGGAGATCGTTCGCTGGCGGTCGACCGACGGTCGGGCAATCGAAGGCATGCTGTTCAAGCCGGAGGACTTCGATCCGTCACGGAAGTACCCGATGATGGTGTACTTCTACGAGAAGATGTCGGACGGGCTGCACCAGTTCCGGAATCCGGGACCGGGCGGCTCCAGTATCTCGGTGAGTTTCTACGTGAGCCGGGGATACGTGGTGTTCATTCCCGATGTGCACTACCGCGTGGGGTATCCGGGCGAAAGCGCGCTCGACTGCGTGGTTCCCGGAGTGTTGAGCGTGCTGGCGCAGGGCTTCGTGGATCCCAAACGTGTGGGTGTGCAGGGGCACAGCTGGGGCGGCTACCAGATCGCCTACATGGTGACGCAGACGGACATCTTCGCCGCGGCGGAGGCCGGTGCCCCGGTCGCGAACATGACGAGCGCGTACGGCGGGATCCGCTGGGGCAGTGGTATGAGCCGAATGTTCCAGTATGAGCGAACGCAGAGCAGGATCGGCGGCACGCTGTGGGACGCGTATCCTCGTTACATCGAGAATTCCCCGCTCTTCCGAGCGGACAAGATCAACACCCCGGTCCTCATGATGCACAACGATGAAGACACCGCTGTCCCCTGGTACCAGGGTATCGAGTTCTTCGTGGCGCTCAGGCGGCTCGGCAAGCCCGCATGGCTCCTGAATTACAACGGTGAGCCTCATGGCCTCAGGAAGTATCAGAATCGAAAGGACTGGGCGATCCGGATGCAGCAGTTCTTCGACCACTACCTCAAGGATGTGCCCGCCCCG
>CAYGCN010000191.1:0-2699 GCA_964348385.1 uncultured Gemmatimonadaceae bacterium | reverse complement strand
GTCGGGCTCATCCTGGCCGCCCCGGTCTGGCTGGCGGAAGGCGTTCCGGCCGTCGAGAAGGGCAAGACGTTGGGCCTCGAATTGCTCGAGATCGAGACGCCGGTGACGGTCGGGGGTGTGGGGCGGTAGCAGCGTACGGATTCCCGCCGATCATCGCGAAGCCCGGCCCCCGGTGGCCGGGCTTCGTCGTACGTGGCGTGTCGGTGTTGCCGCTCAGCCGTCGGCTTCGGTCGCCGGCTCCGGCGTCGTGCGTCGATGATGTCGAGCCACGAACTCCTCCACCTCGGTCGGCACGAACATGTTGTCGGCGATGCCCGCGATCTCCTCGGCCTCGCGCCAGGCGAGTTCCAGTTCCACCAACTCACCCATCAGGGCGCGCATCTCTTGCTCCTCGTGGAGCGCCATTTCGAGCGCCAATCGGGTGGGGGTGGGGAGTTTGTGGACGACACCGGGTTTGCCGGGAAACAGGGGTCGGCCGTAGCCACGTTCCGGCGGCCTCGGCGCGACCTCATCGGCAAGGCGATCCAGATACCGCTCCGGATGGCCTGCCGTCTCGATGCGGTCCACGGCCTCCTGTACCGTGCGAGCCGACCCGGACATGTAGTTGACGGCCGGCATCAGCTGCGCCACGATGCGTCGCGCTTCGGTGCCACGGAATGTCTCCTTGCCCTTCCGATGCGCAACGTGAATCGCCCACTCCCGATCGCCCGGCTCCATGACGAACTGGGCCTTTTGCAGCTCTGTCCGCCTGAACTTGAGGACGCGCCCATCCCTGGTTCGCACCTTGGCGCGCACCGGGAGATTCATGATGAGGTTGGGGATCTGTGGAGCGAATCCGGCGCCGACCCCGGCAGCGATGCCGCCCACCACGAGCGCTCCGACGGCCGCGACGCCGGCCGAGGTCCATATGATCGCGCGGCGGCGTCGGCGACCGAACTGATCGCCGTACCGCCACGCGGCGAACTCCGGTCGGAGCGGCTCGCCGATGCGAACCAGCTCCAGCCCTTCCCTGAGCTTCGCGATGCCGATGTTGTCGGTGGAGGCGCGGACCCGCGTGGCTCGAAACAGGCGCTCGCACTCCTCGAACGCCTCCCATCGCTCCTCGAGCGGCGTCAGGTTCCACCGCTCGCACTTGCGGCACACGACCCACAGTCGCCCCTTGGCCGGATCGAAGGCGAGGCGTCGCCCTACGGGAAAGGACTCGACGACCTCATTGGAGCCGAGCGGGCGCTTGCAGTACAGACAGGTCGAGTACATCTGGCCGCTAGCGCAGGGTCATGTCACTCGGCGGATGCGTCGGGCCGGACGATCCGGAGCCGCACCACGTGCTGGACGTCCAGATCGTCCCGCCACACACCGTAGATCTTGTCGTCCCGAAACAACCGCGGAGCGAACCGTGGGGGCATCGCCACCACGCCCAGGAACCGACCCTCGGCGTCGAACACGTCCCACTCCGGTGCGCCCGAATCCTCGATGAGGTTGAAATCGGCCAGTTCCTCGTCGCTCAGCGCGGCCGCCGACTGGACGTGTTGGATCCACGTGGTGCCCTCGAGGCCGCTTTGAATGGCGGAGAAGGCCGGGAAGAACTCCCCGAAGTGCACCATACCGCGTAGCTGTTGCAGCAGCGCCGGCGGCACCCCGGCGTCGCGCCACATCCCTTCCATGAAGCCCAGGACCGCATCCTTGTCCCGCTGGCTCACCGGCTCGCGTACGAACGGCTTCGTGATGATTCGCTCCAGGGTGCCGTCCGCGCTGTAGACCGACACCCGGTACTGATCGTTGACGCCGAACAGGATCTTCCCGTCCCCCCGCAGCTGCCACGCGGGCTCGGCAGCATAGAGATTGATCTCCGGCGAGGCTCCGCCGAGGTTCAGGGTCCGGCCCGACGGGAACCGCATCAAAGTGTCCCCCATCGAGCCGTCGGAGTTGAGACGCACGATGGCGTCCATCGAGTCAGGCGCCGGTCGATTGGGAAGCGACAGCGGCCGAATCTGCACCGCGATCACCCCCGCATCGGTCGACTGAAACACCGCCGGGAGCCCGTCTTCGATGGACATGCGCACACTGCTGAGGGCCGTCCCGTCGGTGGCGAACCGACTCAGCCGCTGGTTCTGCGTGTCGGGCACGAAGAGCGTGTCACCCGTGCCCATCACCACGTAGATGGCGCCGCGAAGCTCCCCCGGTCCCTCACCCGGACGCCCGATCCGGCGCAAGAACTCCCCACTGGGCGAGAAGACCTTCACCTCCTGGGCCTGGGCGTCGAGCACGTAGAGTTGATGCTGCGAGTCGAGCGTCATGAAGCCGATCTGCCCGAACTGGTAGTCGACGTTCCCCTCGACGGCCCCGATCTTCATTTCCTCCTCGAGGGTCCATTCCGCTCCTGCCGGCCAGATGCCACGTTCCGTGTTGGCGACAATCTGGACGCCGGCACTGTCGGTCACCGTGCCGGTCCACGTCGAATCGCCTCCGCAGGCCGCTACCGCAACCATGCCCATGGCGATGATGGTTGTCGTTCCTCTCATCGTTCTCCTCACTGCGCTCCCGTGTCGTCGAGGGCGGCGCACGTGCGACACCCCCGGCGGTCGGTTGCCGCTGTCGTCGTCCTCGGCAGATAGGCTCCGCCCGGGGAAATGAGTCGGATGGGGGAGGGGCGGCAAGTGGGGCCGGGCTGGCGTGGTCCCGCTCGTCCCCTCAGCGAG
>CAYGCN010000190.1:0-5314 GCA_964348385.1 uncultured Gemmatimonadaceae bacterium | reverse complement strand
GCGGTTCAGCGGGACCGAGGCCAAGGACATCCTGCGGCGTGCCGCCGAGCTCGAAGCCGTGGAGCCCGAAGCCACCGAGGATTTCTCGCTCACCGGCGTCAAGCGCATGGCGGCCGAGATCGACATCCCGTCGCGGCACGTGGAAGTGGCGGCCGACGCGGTGGCACAGCCGCTGGCGGTGCCCACGTCGCGCATCCTCGGGATGCCCGTGGGCTGGCAGCTCAGCCGTACCGTCAACGGGGTGGTGCCGGAGCGGGAGTTCCCGGTGCTGCTCGACATCGTGCAGGAATCCATGGGCACGCCCGGCATCATCCAGGCGGCGCTCCCGGGCGTGTTCTCGTGGGCCTCGGCCGTGGGCGAGGAAGCGAAGCGCTCCGGTGGCGCGGCCACGGTTCAGGTGAGCCCGCGAGCGGGTCAGACGAAGATCGTGGTCGCGGACGATCACTCGGCGACCGTCGCCGTCACGGTGGGGGTGGGCGCGGTGCTCGCCGCCGTGGCCGCCATGCTGGTGGGCCGTGCGGAGATGCCACAGCTGATCATGCCGCTCCTGGGCATCGGCGGTGCCGGTGCCGTCTTCTTCCTGCGCCGCAGCGTCACGAAGCGTCGCGAGAAGCTCCGCGCCCTGCTGGACCGGCTCACGAGGCACGTCACGGCCACCGCGCGGCCGGCGTTGCCGGACGCGAACAGCGACTGACGTGGGCCGCGGAGCCCAAGCGCCTAACCGCTGAACCGCTGAACCGCCTAGCCGCCTACCGCCCTTCGAGGAGCCGTCCATGGCCGTCCGTCGTACCCTCCTCCTGATCTTCGTCGCAGGCACCATCGCGCAGCCGGTCACCATCGCCGCACAGACTGCCGAGCCGCCGCGAGCGATCCGCCGCGACATCCCGCTCACGAACGCGATCAAGCGCGCGATGGCCGCCGGCACCCGCGATTCCACGGGGCGACCAGGACCCAACTACTGGCAGCTCCAGACGGATTACACCATCACCGCGCGGCTCGACCCGGCGACGCAGACCATTACCGGGTCGGAGACCGTGGTGATCCACAACCGCGGCCCGGAGGCAATGTCGGAGGTTCTGCTGCGGCTGGATCACAACATCTTCCGGGCCACCGTGCCGCGCGGCTTCTCGGTGCCGGCGGAAACCACGGACGGGATGGTGGTCACCCGACTCGCCGTGAATGGGGAGACCGTGGATGTCGAGGCGCCGCAGACGCGCCGCGGTGGGGTCCGCGCCATGCTGGTCGAGGAGCAGCGTGCGCCACCGCACCCGACGGTCGTGGGTTTGGATCAGACGGTTGCCAGGATCAGCCTGCCCACGCCGATTGCAGCACGATCCTCGGCGACACTGGACATCGACTGGCGCACCAAGCTGCCGGGTGGCCCGGACGGCCAGGGCCATCGGATGACGCAGCGTTGGGCCGACACCCTGTTCCAGCCCACGCAGTGGTTCCCGCGGGTGGCCAAGTTCGACGATCTCCGCGGCTGGGACACCAACGTGTATCTCGGACCGGCCGAGTTCTACAACAACTTCGGCCGCTTCGACGTGAAGATCGACGTGCCGGCCGGCTGGATCGTGAGCGGCACCGGGGTGCTGCAGAATCCGGAGGAGGTGCTGACGCCGACCGCCCGCGAGCGACTGGCGCGAGTGCTCGCGACCGACGAGGTCATCACGATCGTGGGTCCCGACGAGGTCGGTCCGGGTCGCGCGACCGCCGCGGGGGACCGACTGGTGTGGCACTTCGTGGCCGACACGGTCAATGACTTTGCGTGGGCCACCGCGAAGCAGTACGTGTGGCAGGCCGCACGGGCGGTGATTCCTGGTCGCGGACCGATTCCGATTCACATGGTCTATCTCCCGGGCCGCGCCGACCGGTACGCCCGTGCCGCATTCGTCACTCGGCACGCGCTCGAGTTCTACTCCAGGCTGTGGGCGCCGTACCCGTTTCCGCAGCTCACGCTCCAGGACGGTCCCAGCGCCGGCATGGAGTATCCCATGGTGCTCAACTCCAACCAGGGTGCGGCGGACCACGAGACCGCCCACCAGTGGTGGCCCATGATGGTGGGCACCAACGAGACGTGGTACGGGTGGATGGACGAGGGCTTCGACCGCTACATGAACATCCTCTCGCGCGCCGACGTGCGCGGCGAGGTGCCGGACCTCGACGGCCTCGGCCAGCGGTACGGACGCGTGAGCGGTGACGAGTGGGAGCCGCCGATGATGTGGGTCGCGAACTACGCGGGACCGATGTACGGGTTCCAGGCCTACAACAAGACCCCGATGATGCTCTCGATGCTGGGCGGCATCGTGGGTGACAGCGCCGTGTGGCACGCGATGAGCGAGTACACGAAGGCGTGGCGCTTCAGGCATCCGTCCCCGTGGGATTACGTGTTCTTCATGAGTGACGCCCTGGGGCAGGACCTGGGTTGGTTCTGGTACTACTGGCTGTGGACCACGGAATCGGTGGACGGCTCGATCCAGCACGTGACGACGCGCGGAACGACCACCACGGTGACCGTGCGGCAGGACGGCGGGATGCCCTCGCCGGTGGTGCTCCAGGTGCACTTCGCCCCGAACGGCCCGCCCATCAGGCCCATGCCCAATGCGCGGATGCTCGACGACTCGACGGCGGTCGTCACATGGCCAGTGGACGTGTGGTTCGACGGGCGGCGGACGTTTGAGGCCCACCTCGCGTTCGGGCCGCGCCGCATCGAGAAGATCGTGCTCGATCCCCGGTGCCGGTTTCCGGACCGCGATCCGGCGGACAACGTGTGGCCGAGGACCGCCGTCCTGCCGGACTGCGCGACAGGCGGATGAGCGGTTAGGCGGTTGGGCGGTTAGGCGGTTGGAATCGATCCTACCGCCTAACCGCCTAACCGCCTAACCGTTGAACCGCCTAGCCGTAAAACTGCCTAACCTCTCAACCGCCCGAGCGCCTGAGTGCGATGTCCCCATTCATCGTGGAGAGCTTCAGCAGCGGCCCGCCGGCGCCGATGGTACCGCGCATGTCGCCCGGCTGAGACTGCGTGAGCGCAAAGTCGGACGTGATGTTGCCCGACATGACGCTTGCCTGCACCCGTGCGTTGGTGGCAGCGGGGATGGTGACCGTGACGTCGCCGGTCGTGGTTGTGAATTCGAGGTCCCGTCCCCAATCGGCGAGCCCGATGGAGGCGATGACCGATCCCCACACCGTCTTGGCACTGCCGATCCGCGTGGTGCTGATCCGTGCGTCGCCGAACGTGGTGCTCACGAACGCGTCGCTGTGGAGGCCCGTCGCCACGACGTCGCCGGCCACGTTGCGGCCGACGAAGATCACGCCGTCGGGAACCTCGACGGTAAACTCCACGTCCACCCCATGACCGTTGTCCCGCACCGACATGTTCCCGCCCAGCCCCGGCTCGCACCTGTTGGATGGCTGGCCCGCGACGTCGGGGTAGACGGCGCACAGCGTGACACCGAGCGCATGGGGCACGACGTCGAAGCTCACGGCCGAGACGTCGCTCGGCAGACCGATCTTGGTGGCCCTGACCACGACCTCGCTGCCCGTCGCCCTGACGGCGCGAATGTCACCCGAGATTCCTTTGATCTCGATGTGCCGGTCGGACGCGATTTGTCCACGCCATTCGAAGGGCACGCGAACTTGATTAGCAGGCTTGTCCGTGGGTGGCCACGTGGGCCAGTCCGGTCCATTGATGGTGACGTCGCCGCACGCCATCGACCAGGCCATCACGAGGCCAAGTCCGCCCGCTTGGAGTGTCCGTCTCATCGTTGCCTCCCTGCTGGTGTTCATTCGAGGTAGTCGCTCATGAGGTCGAAGAACTGCTGTTCGTATTCGGCCAAGCCGATGCCGAGTCGGTCGGCAAAGGCCGTGGTGAAGCCCACGCCGTCGCGGACGTCGAGGTAGAGGTCCCGAAGATCCATCAGCGTGGCGCCGTGACCCTGTGCGTCGAACAGGTAGGTCACGGCGAGCTGGAACATCGGGAGGTAGTAGTCGTACACGAGCCCCAGGTCGGGGTAATCGGTGTAGCGGTGCATCACGATGGGGTTGAGCTGGCCGTGCTGGGCGATCAGCTCGTCGAACCGCGCCTTGCCGGTGATGCTCGGCGCGGCGTTCCCGCCCGACACGAATTCGGCGATCCCCTCGGTGAGCCAGACGTCCACCTGCTCCGGATTGTTGCTGGCTCGGAGCAGTGACTCGATGACGTGCATGATCTCGTGCGTCACGACGGGCACGTACATATCGAGCGCGGTATGGCCCCACGCTCCGCGGTCCGGGTGGTCGAGCGAGTAGATCATCAACCCGCCCCAGTACGCCCGGCCGCCCCACTCGGTGGGGGTGTAGGTCTTGTACGCGTAGATGTGGATCTTCTGTTGGCCGGCTGGGAAGCGGAACATCGCATTCCCGATGATGCCGAATCGCGCTTTCAGATCCGCCAGCGCATCTTCGGCAATGTCGGCGAGCTGCTGTCTCGCTTCGGTGCTGGCCGCGTCGCTGTAGACCACGAAGTTCGCGGTCTCCAGCGGTGTGCCGTCGTGCGGCCAATGGAATCCCGACACATACCACGACCCGTTGTCCACCAAGTTCACCGGTGCCGCGGGATTCCCGTCGCACGCCGCGATCGCGAGTGCCAAGGCGACGGCGAGTGCAGCCGCAACAGGTAAGGAAGTGATTCGTGTTCGCCGCATCGTGACCTCCTAGGCTTGTGCCGGTCTCGGGGTCGGCCGGCCCGGTGGTCTGTCGATTCCCGGATCGGGGTCCGTTTGCTCGCCCCGGCCGGCCGCTCTACCTTTGCGACAGGCTAGGCGGGCCCCGTCTCCACGCCGTCTCCCCTCCGTCTCCCGGGAGGCCACGCCGGATGCACGCCGCTTCTGGCTGTCCATGATCGAGTTCCGCGCGCTCGGGCCGGCCGAGCTGGTTGGGCCCGAGCATGCCGACACGGCGGCGGTCCTGGCCCGGCCCAAGCTCCTCGGCCTCCTGTCCTTTCTCACTGTCGGCGCCGCCCGTGGCTTCCACCGTCGCGATGCCCTGATCGGGGTCTTTTGGGCCGAGTTGGAGCAGGACCGCGCCCGCAGCGCCCTGCGCCAGTCGCTCTATCGCCTGCGCCAGTTCATGGGTGAAAGCACCATCGAGACGCGGGGCGACGATGAAGTGGGCGTGTCGGCACACACGTTCCGGTGCGACGTGCACGCGTTCGAGGACGCACTCCGTCGTGGCGATCGGGATGCGGCGCTCCAGCTGTACCGCGGCGATCTGCTGGAAGGCTTCTATGTGCCCGATGCGCCGGAGTTCGAGCGCTGGCTCGACCAGCGGCGCA
>CAYGCN010000189.1:0-5509 GCA_964348385.1 uncultured Gemmatimonadaceae bacterium | reverse complement strand
CACGCTCATGCTCTCGGACACGATGACCTCCGTGCAGGGGACAGCGGCGCCGGGGCCGCCGGCTGTGGCACCGGTCTTCGCTCCGCCGAGCGGGCGTATGGCGCTGTCCAGTGCAGATCTGCGGGAGCTGGAACGCCGCATGGCGCACGACCGGGCTGAGCAGCGGATTCGGGCGTTCGAGCGGCAGTTCCTCGACCCGGCGACGAACCCCGCGCTGCGTCTGGCGCCGCAACCCAGCCCGGCGGCCGCCGCGGCGGTCCCGAACGTCGGCGACACGCTCCATCTCCACGTGCCGAACATCGACAACACGGGCGGGACGGGGAACACCACGGGAGCGTGCGACTCGATCGGCATTGACGTGGTCGTCAAGACGGTGGGCACGGCCGGAATCTTCGTGACCGACCTGAACAACCCGGCCGCGGATTCGTTGACGGATGCCGAGCTTCAGGCGTACAGTGACACGTTCGATCTCCACATCTACGCGGCCGACACCACGTATTTCGGCACACCCAGCGATCGCGACGTGAACCAGCGCGTGTTCGTGGTGCTCACGATCGAGGTGAACAAGCTCCTGAGCGGTCAAATCGCCGGGTTTGTGTTCTCCGGTGACCTGTTCTCTTCAGCGAGTTGCGCGTCTTCCGATTTTGGGGAGCTGTTCTACGGACACGTTCCGGATCCTGGCAACTCGGCCGGTACGGGAGCGCGCAGCAAGAACTCGGTGCTGTTCCAAATGCCGTCGCTGATCGCGCACGAGTTGACCCACAACATCCAGCAGAGCCGACGCATCGTGGTGCTGGGACGGTCACGGTCGCTGTCGACGTGGGAGGCGGAGGGGCAGGCGACCCTGGCCGAAGAGGTGGTCGGGCACAGTATTCTCGGAAACATGTCGGGCATGGACTACGGGGCCTCGGTGGCGCTCTCGGGCTCAGGGGCGTCGTGGTACCGGTTCATCTTCCGCCGCCTCGGTTGGTACTATGGGTGGAACAACGGTGGCGGCAAGAACCCGAACGCCCCTGACGAGTGCACACTGTTCGGCACGCAGGCGCTCAACAACGGCACGCCGTGCGAGCCGTTCTGGTTCTATGGTGCCTCGTGGTCGTTCCAACGCTACGTGGCCGATCGGTTCGGCGCGAGCTATGCGGGTGGTGAGGTCGCGCTCACCAGGAACTGGATTGACAAGAGCGATCTCTCCGGGGTGCCCAACGTCGAGGCGCTGCTCGGGGTGCAGTTCGACTCCGTGTTCGCCCGCTGGGCGGCGCAGAACTACGTCGACGGCCGCACGGGCGTCGCTTCGGACACGAGCTTCCAGATGACGAGTTGGAACGTCCACAACGTCCTGAGCTCGCTCAATTCTGCGGCCCCGCTGGTGCCAGCACAGCGGACCTTCGGCAATTTCGCCATCACCGAGCGGGTACGCCCCGGCAGCACGGTGTATACGTTGCTCGCCGGCGGAGCGAGCCGTCCCGCACTCGCCGTTCGGGTGCGCGATCTGAGCGACGCCGTGCTTGGCACTGGCACCAGGCCGCAGCTGTGGGTCGTGCGCACGAAATGAAGGCGTGCATGCGGAAACTTGGCCCGATCTTCGTGATCGCCTGGGTCGTGGCGTCCTGCGGCGAGCGAACCGAGGAGTCGTTGAAGCCGGGGCGGGACACGAGGTCCGACACGGCCCCCCCGGTGATGGCTGCCGCGCCGGATTCCATGACCCCACCGGCCCTGCCTCCCCGAATACCCGCGGTAACAGCGTCCCCGGTGCAGCCCGGGGAGCAGCCCGCCGGTGACACCACCGTGACCGGCGTGATCCGCGCGGTGGGCGCGATGCCGCTGGCACAAACGGTGGTGCAGACGGCCGAGGGCGACGTCGCCCTGGCGGGCCCACTGAAGGACGAGCTGGCTCGGGTCGTGGGTGCGGAGGTGCGCGTCCGCGGCAAGCCCGTCGCCAATGCCCCTCCCGCGCCGCGTCGGGCCATCGAGGTGTCGGCGTACGAGATCGTTCAGTTCAACGGCCAGCGCCCCGTGGTCGGCAGGCTCGTGGAGCGCGAGGATACCCACCACATCGAAGTCACGCGGACCGAGATTGTGCGGCTCGCGGCGCTGCCAGGCGAGCTCGCGACCCTCGTTGGCCGTCGCGTGTGGGTCGTCGGGGAACAGGGCCCCAACGGACTTCGGGTACAGGTGTTCGGCGAGTCGCGGCCACTCAACCACTAGCTCGAAGGCGCAGGAATGGTGCGCGGCTCCGCCCGGAGAGATCGGGCGGAGCCGGAGCCGATGCGAAGAAGAGCTCTCCCCGTGTACGGCGTGGAGGCAAGCACGGCCGCGGCGATGAGGCCGCCGCCGTGATCTTGACCCGTGGTGATGCGGTCCCGGGCGGGCGACTGTGGAGGCGGCTACGGGTCGGTTGCGGGAGGTGGACAAACAATGCAATAGTGTCATATATACATATCCCGCCCCCCCGCCACACGGTGACATTTCCCGTGAAGCCGAACTCGGCCCCACCACGTGAGGCCATCGACGAGCAGGTACTCGCGCAGGCTGCGGAGCTGATCAAGTGTCTCGGCCATCCGCTTCGGCTCCGACTGCTCGAAGCGCTCGAGCGGGGGGAGCAGACCGTCACCGACCTGCAGGACTACAGCGGAGCGAGTCAGTCCGCGGTGTCGCAGCAACTCGCAACGCTGCGGGCGCGGCACGTGGTCGAGGGACGTCGCGAGGGGGCTCACGTCTTCTATCGCATCATTGAGCCGAAGGTGACGGCCATCCTGGGGTGCATTCGCACCCGCAACCTGTCCCCCCGCCGCGAGGCGGGCAAACGGGGGGGCGACGCATCACGGCGAGGGGATGATTGAAGTGATAGCGGTCATGTGACCGCCTATCCCGCATGGGTGAAGGTCACCGATCACACGTGCTGCGCTTCGGCGGGGCATCGCACGCCCCGCCGGCGCTTGGGCTGATAGGTGAGTTCCCGAATGGCGGGACTGCCTCCGTCGGGCCCCAGTCAGCGACCCCCGGCGGCCCCCACGGCCGCATCCACCCGACGGACGACATCCGTGTGCCACTCGGTGAGTTCCGTGAGGCGCGCCACCGCTTCGCCACCGGGCGGCTGATCGGCACGGGACAACATCCCATACAGGTATCGGATCTGATCCACCAGCATCGGCTGGGGGTAGGCCATCCCGTCCGCGGTCGCGAGTTCCGCTTCCAGTTGGCGCAGGGTCTCTCCGGCGCCTGTGGGCAGGTCCTCCGCGTCGAGCGCCATGCGCACGCGAGCCAGCGTCGCGCCGGCGCCACTCATGAGATCCCGCACTTGGAGCGCCACGTGGAGCTGCTCCACGAGGTCTTGCGTCGACACTCCGTCCGCCGCCACGCGGGGATCGATCGCGATGTCGAAGTCCCGCGTGGCGCTCCAGTCGCCCACGACGAGGCGCGCCTGATATCGGCCAGGCGCGGCCAGGGGCCCGTTCCGGTCGGCCTCCCCGGTCCGGGGATCGACGGGGCCGGGATACCGCATGTCCCACACGAACCGATGCATTCCGGGGGTACGCTCGAGTCGTGCTGGCGTTCGTCGCGCTCCGAACGGCCCGCGCATTCCCTGTGCGGGCGCGTCTGCCGATTGCAGCTCGCCCGGCGCAAACGTCCGGATTACGAAGCCGTCTGCATCCAGGATGTCGAGCCGCATCGCACCATCCGCCGAGTGTGACAGCATGTAGTCGATGGTCACCCCCGGTGACGGATACTCGGGATCGCTCGACGCCCGGCCAGAGGACCCGTACCGCATCCGGTATGACGTTCTTGGCTCGAACAGATGGAGGGGTGCGGCGGCGATCGCCGGCGTCAGCTCGTGCAGCGGGGTCACATTGTCCAGGATCCAGAACGACCTGCCCATGGTCGACAGCACCAGATCCTGTCGGTGCACTTTGATGTCCGTGATCGGCGTGACCGGGAGGTTCTGCTGGAACGGCTGCCAGCGAGCACCGTCGTCGAACGACACGAACATGCCGAACTCGGTCCCCGCGTAGAGCAGGCCTTCGCGATTCGGGTCCTCACGCACGACCCTAGTCGGATGGTCGGCCGGAATGCCGTTCGTCCCGGACGTGAGGCGTGTCCACGAGCGGCCGTAGTCCACGGTACGATAGATGTAGGGCTGCCAGTCGCCGAGGAGATATCGGTACACGGCCACGTACGCCTTGCCCGCGCGATGCGGGGATGGATCGATGGTCTGGACCCGTCCGCCAGGGGGAAGCCCGCGGGGCGTCACGAGCGACCAGCTCTTGCCGCCGTTACGGGTGACGTGAATCGGTCCGTCGTTCGCCCCGGTCCAAATGACCCCCGGCTCGAGCGGTGACTCTTCGATGGCGTAGAGCGTGGAGTAGAACTCCTCACCGGTGATGTCCCGTGTGATCGGGGCACCGGAAATGACCTGCTTGTCGGGTTCGAACGCCGTGAGGTCCGGTGAGATCGTCTGCCATGTCTGGCCTCCGTTCCGGGTGACGTGCACGTACTGCGATCCGTGGTAGACCACCTCGGGGTCGTGGGGCGAAACCTCGATCGGTGAGACGCGTTGGAAGCGGTACTCGAGATCTCTCGGGTTGTGGCCGTACATGTTAGCCGCACCGACGTAGTACTGCTGTTCCTGCCCGGTGCGCTTGTTGTAGCGCCCGAATCGCCCCTTGCAGTTGGCGTAGACGACGTCGGGATCCCCCGGCCGTGGGACGACCGGGCCCGTTTCGCACCCGCCGAGCTCGATCCAGTATGCGGTGGGGCCACCGGGAGCGTCGTAGGGAGGCAGGCTCGGCACCGCGATCGTCGAGTTGTCCTGCTGACCGGCGTACAGCCAGTACGGGAACTGATCGTCCACATCCACCTGATACAGCTCCGCAGTGGGCTGATTGTGTTGGGTCGACCACGTGACGCCCCCGTCCCGGGTCACGTTGGCCCCACCGTCGTTGGACTGGATGAACACCCGCGAATCCGTTGGGTCGATCCACATGTCGTGGTTGTCGCCGTGCGGGGTGGGACGGCGCTGGAAGCTGCGTCCGCCGTCGGTGGACTTGTAGAATCCCTCGTTGTTGACGTACACCACGTCGGCGTCGTTGGGGTCGGCGTCCACGTTGGTGTAGTAGAAGGGTCGGTTGAGGAGGCCCGACTGGGTGCTCACCAGCTCGAAGCGCTCCCCGCGGTCATCAGACCGATACAGCCCGCTCCCCGGCTCGGCCTCCATGAGCACGTAGAGGCGCTTCGGGTCGGCCGGCGAGACGGCCAGATCGCTCTTGCCGATCAACCCACGAGGGAGGCCGTTGCCCAGCTTCGTCCAGGTGCTGCCTCCGTCCGTCGATCGGAAGATTCCACCTTCGCGCGCGCCGCTGATGATCGTCCACGGCTTGCGTTCGGCCCGCCACATGGCGGCGTAGACGGTCATGGGATCGTCCGGGGCGAACTCCAGGTCCACCGCGCCTGTGGAGTCGGACACGAAGAGCACCCGGCGCCACGTCGCGCCTCCGTCCGTCGATCGGTACAC
>CAYGCN010000188.1:0-5511 GCA_964348385.1 uncultured Gemmatimonadaceae bacterium | reverse complement strand
AGTCCCGGACCCGCGACGGTCCCGCCCTCCGTATCGTCACGCAGGAAGATCCCATCGGGTTGGCGGGTGGGCTCAATCTCTACGGGTTTGCCGGCGGGGATCCGGTCAACTTCAGTGATCCGTTTGGGCTGTGTCCGCCGTACGACGACGATCCGTGCAATATGACAACAGGGGACCCGGTGCTCGACAACCCCGATTCCCGCCACGTGATTGAGACCGCGTACAAGGCCTCGCCCGCGGACGCACAAGGTCTCCGTCGGGAGATCGGCGGGTCATGCACGGCTGACCTCCTGAACTGCGCCACAGAGGTTGGTGGTCCGCGACAGGTCGGAGTGCCAATCGTCGAGAATGCAGCCTTTGAGTATCACTCACATCCCAACGAGGGGTTCGTTGCAGGCTTCGTCTTCGAAATGCCGGCGCGACCAAGTCGAGACCACGATATCCCAAGTGTGCTAGCAGAGAAGAACCCGTTCCCGATGTACGTGATCGCCAGGGACTTCATCTATCGTGTGCAGTACAACCCGCGGACTGGCAACGTTGATGAGACGACGTTCAACAGGTGGAAGCCATGAACACGAGCTTGTGGCAGGGACTCGCTGCCACCACGAGTCGCGCAATTCCGGGAGCTGGCCGAGCGCTCACGATCGTGCTCGTTGCCACCGCGGGCTGTCGGGGATTGCCAGCCCCCGGACCGCAGCAATGGCCACCAGGCTTCATCGTAATTGCCGAGCGCGCACGCGCTGCTTGGGGCATACCTCGTGACACCGTTCCCGAGCGGCACATTGCCAACGTGCCACCCGCAGTTGTGTCAGCCGCCGAGCAGATGGTGAGGGACGCTGAAGCTGGCGGCATCGACACATACGATCCACTTTGCAGTCGGTACTTCGCTTCCGACGCAACCGTGATAGTGCTCTATCGCTACACATGTCATCGAGCAGACGTTCGACTCCGAGACCGAGCAATCGCGATCGGTGCGTTGAGCACATCTGGTGAGGTGATCGGGCAGGGTCTGCATCACGACTGGGGTACATGGTTCGTTGGTGTGGAACCACTCTACCGGCCGCCGTGGGATTCGGCCGCGGCGGGCATGAGAGAGGTGCACCAACACCGACAGCAGCGGTGAGAGCGTGCCGGCTACGACCACGACGCCAACGAATGCCTGCGGGACCTCGTCGGCCACTCGGGGGCCGCGCCACTGCGACGACTCGCCTGAGAGCCTGGGTGCAGTGCGCGTGCAACCGCTAGATTTGACGCCCGCGAATCGACGGCACTTCCTGTAGCAGCACCCTCGTGCCACCCAGCTTCCTGGCCCGCGTGCGACCGTCGACCGGTGCGTACCGAGGATGCGTGAGGGGGACGCGGGGGACGGCCCGCTGCACCACCGTCCCCCCAATGCCTCCCTCGGCTACGCGCCCGCCGGATGGGTCCGGGCGTGCACCTGCTGGAGCTGCCCGATCGCCACCCGCGCATAGAGTGCGGTGGTCGAGAGCTGCGCGTGGCCGAGCATGGCCTGGATCCATCGGATGTCCGCGCCACCCTCGAGCATGAGCGTGGCCATGGTGTGGCG
This sequence comes from uncultured Gemmatimonadaceae bacterium, assembly GCA_964348385.1. Classification (GTDB taxonomy): domain Bacteria; phylum Gemmatimonadota; class Gemmatimonadetes; order Gemmatimonadales; family GWC2-71-9; genus JAOTVV01. The sequence continues at coordinate 3,944 of CAYGCN010000188.1, read as the reverse complement.
GAACAGATGGCAGCTCCCCCGCTTGCCCACGGCGGCCGCCGTCACGTACCGCGTGACCCGTTCGGACAGGCGCCCCGGCGTGAGCGGGCCACCACGGCTCGTGAGGAACAGGATGCCGGCCTCGGACCGTCCCCCCCACCTGGGCCGCACTTCCCCCATGTAGCGCGTCACCCAGTGCAGGGCGCGTCGCCCGATCGGGACCACGCGGTCCCGCCCGCCCTTGCCGCGCCGGACCCAGAGCCAGCGCCGCGGCGGGTCGAGGTCGATCACCCTGAGCTGGACGAGTTCATTGCGGCGCAGGCCGCTGGAATAGAGCGTCTCGAGCACCGCCCGGTCCCGCAGTCCCCAGGGGGTGCGGAGGTTGGGCATGGCCAGCACGGCGTCGACTTCTCGGGCCGACAACACGGCGCGGGGCAATGCCTGGTCACGGCGCGGCAGGGCGAGTTCGGCGCCCGGACTCCACGGCAGCACACCCCGGCGAACGCACCACCGCAGGAAGCCTTTGACGGCGAGCAGCCGCTGCACCTGGGCGCCGCGGCCGAGCGGCCGGCCGTCCGCTTGACGGAGGTGGAAGATGGTGAGCCGGTATTGCTCCAGGGCTGCCAACGAGATGTCGGCGGGTGCCCGCAGCTGGCGGGCGTGCGCCCACGTGCGGAAGTGGGCGAGGTAGCTGCGGCGGCAGCGGAGTGTGCTCACGGCATAGCCGAGCGCCTCGAGCGCAACCAGGTGTTCGGCAATGGCGACGTTGAGGCCGACGGCGCAGGGGTGGACGGCAGAAAGCGACATGGCACCACCTCGAGGAAGAAGGTGGTGCCGAGGCTGGTCTTCGGACGCCGGCCCCGGCCAACTTGGGGCGCGCCAGCATCTCCGCTGACCAGGACCGTCGCCCCCAGTCCGAGCCGTCTTCAGGTTCTGTCACGAGGACAGAAGGCTGCCGAGGATCTCCTCGACGGCCCGATCCTCAAACACCAGGCCCGCCGCTTGACCGGCGCCCTGTAAGCAGATCCCGTCGACATAGAGCCCGGTCGAAACCAAGCTCTACGGCACGGCGCGCGCTGATCGGCGGCACTTGTCAGTCTGGCGTCCTCTGGCCCATTGGCTTGTGCACCGTCTGCAGCTGCGCAGCATTGGTGGATTTGTCGAGCCGGACATCAACGTTGAACTGCTGACCTGGCAGCTCTAACGTAACGATCCACCAGTCACCAATGACCGAGTCAGTTTCCCAGTCTCTGATCACCTGGGCGACAATCCGAGCCTCCGAAACGAACGCGGTGTCGGACTGCTGCCGGAAGGGTTCCGGCGCAGAGTCCCTGAATACTCGAATCGCCGAGTTGACCAGCGCACACGCCCCTTGAATCGTGAGGCTCGAATCCGCCTTGGTTATGACAGGATGTTCGGCGCCACAGCGAAATGGCGCGATGGCATCCTCGGCGGCCGCTGTCCCGGCACTCTGTGAGGTGGTGCACGCGTACGCCGAGACGAACACAGTCACCACGGCGGCCACTCTGAGGATCAGGTTCGTGCTCATGGTTCCCGCTCCGACTTTGCTATCTCGTACCCCGCCGCTGGGTTCTCCCACGGCAGGTACCACCTAGCCTTCCGATCCTCGACGACACCGTTGAGGTTGTTTGTACTGAGAAAAGCGATGTCATCTCCAGAAGGCGGCCCACCACGAATAGCGGAGACGCCGCGCGCGGGATCGGCCCGTGCAACATCCGGATGCGTGTGGATCACGCCGATGGCATCTTCGGGCACTGCCACACCTTCGAGCACGCTACCTCGTTCTCCGACGTGGGTCTCTCCCACAACTATGGACCCATCGTCTCCGGTGAAGAGGAACGCGGCGCGCTCATTGAGATCGACCTGTGAGGCTGCGAACATTGTTCGCATAGCGTCCTGTACACCCCGATCCAACGCTATCGTCCTCAATGACGGGCAGGGGCGACCAGCCTCCGCAAGCTTCCTGCAGTCAAGCCCAAACGGATCACTGAAGTTGACCGGATCCCCGTTGGCAAACCCATAGAGATTGAGCCCCCCGGCCAACCCGATGGGATCTTCCTGCGTGAAGGTCCGGTGGGCGGGACGGTCGCGGGTCCTGGGACTACGACAGAACCTCGCCGGCGAGCACCACTCCGGTCTTCAGGATCTCTCTGGCGAACGAGTCGCCAGCCGCCAGCCGTCGCTCCACCTCTGCCACCGTCCACGGCAGAACCTGGACGCCGAGGCCCGGCATCTCAAACGGCCGGGTGTAGTCCGGAATGCGGTCCAACAGGCGGCGGGCGTCCTGCCGGAGGATCACCATGAGGTCGGCGTCACTGCCCGGGGTCGCCGTACCGCGCGCCAGGGACCCGAACAGCACGACCGCAACGACGTTCGCATCGCGCGCCGCGAGCTGCCGCGCCGCGACCCGGAGGCGATCGACGAGCGCGGGCGCGTCAAGAAACGTGACGGGCACAGTAGGCGAGAATCCGGTCGGCATGGGCCAGCGCCTCTTCAGCGTCCCCCGGCGTGAAGTAGTCCTTGGGGGCGCCTTGATCGAACCCGTTGGGATAGCGGGTCGGGATGTAGTGCCGATCCAGCTGCCGCGCGCGGTCCAGCAGCTCGGCGGGGAAGCCCGGGGGATCGGGTATCAGCATCGCCATGGCGACGATGGCGTGGCCCCGCGCCTCGCCCCCGAGCGCCGCCACGAGCGCCTTGACGGCCTTCTCCGCCGCCTGCTGGGCGGCGAAGCACGCCCACTCGTGGAATCCCCCGGCCGCGGCGTGCCGGGCGAGGTCCAGATCGCGGCGGCCCTGTGCGAGCCAGTCGCCAGCGCGGTTCGGCATGCCCGAATCTAACCCTCACCGGCGGGAACGCGCACGAGCCGCGCCACACCGCCCCACCACCTTCACGGCCCGACGTGATTCGTCACCTCAAAGGACTGCTGCGCGGGGCGCAATCGCGAGACAACTCGATGGCTTCGGCCAGCGAATCATCCGCCTTGGGGAGCGTCACATCGTCGGCCGTCGTGAACCGCCCATCGGGGCCCGCGGAAGCTATGTGGACCTGAGCACCAACCACACTGTAGTAGATCGGCTGACCCCAGCCGTCGTGCAGCAGGTCGTGGTCGTCCCGAAACGCGCACCCCGTCAAGTGTGCAGGCATGGAGCGCCTGAACTGGACCATCGCCTCATAGCTAGGTGGGTAACTACCCTCCACAGCGCAGTACGCCGCTGCCGACATGGCGATTGCATCGATTCGCGCTTGGGTCAACACGACTCGGTATGGTCGTGACTCTGCCGCGCTACTTGTCACGAAATCGCCGGCGGGCATTCGCCACATGAACAGCGGACTACAGCTTCGCGTCGCGGTGACGGCTATCGAGTCTCCACCGCCCTGCCGCAGACAGGCGGCAAGGGCCCATACCAGTACCAGCAGGAACGCTTGCCTGATCGTCATGGTTGGTACCCCCATTGCACTTTCAGGGCCTGCACCTCGTTTCCGCCACCACCCAAGAGGTGCACTGCCTCGTGTCCAACCACGGTTGCCACGTTGAAACCCAGGTTGCCGACCAGCAGCCCCAAGTCACCCGCCACAATCCCCGACCACACGTCGGTTCTGAATGCGACGTACGTGTTCATGCCGTCGATCTTGGTGAGGCCCCCCTCCAAAACGGTGTGTCCGTCTACGGTCTCAGGGAAGGAGAACACCATCTCGCGGTCGATCATCACCCCATAGGCCCACTGCGCGTCGGCAGGAGTGAACTCGGCACTCCCACCGGTCAGCCGGGCTGCGGCATTGCCGAGTGCTTGCGTCTGTTGGCCCGTCGCTTTCTGGGCCCAGACCGCCACCTTCTCCGTCCTCCCACCTCCGCAGTCGACGGTGACCTCGGTCTTGATACTGTCGCCTGACTCGCCACAAAGCCCAAACGGATCACTGAAATTGACCGGATCCCCATTCGCAAA
>CAYGCN010000187.1:0-5657 GCA_964348385.1 uncultured Gemmatimonadaceae bacterium | reverse complement strand
CCGGGAGAGGTGTCCGAGTGGTTGAAGGAGCCGGTCTCGAAAACCGGTAGGCCCGTCAGGGTCTCGTGGGTTCGAATCCCACCCTCTCCGTCCCTCGAACTGCGTCACGAGCGGCAACGGGCGACCGTACCGCGTCGCCCGTTGACGATGCCGCTACTCAGCAGTCCATCAGTGCCACGTCGCTCCCACCGTGATCAAGACAATGGCATTGCTGATGTCCGTGACGCGCTGATACAACACGTCGACGGCCGGCGTGATGTAGAAGTTCCGCCCGACGCGCACGTCCCACCCAACGCCGGCAGTCGCTCCGAAGCCGTTGTCGGTCGTCGTGGTTGTCGTGTTGCCCTCGGTCACGCTGGAGGTGAACGTCGAACCGCCGACCCCGCCCTTGAGGAACACGCCGGTCTCCACGGACGGATAAAACATGACGGTGAGTGTCCCGTTTCCCCGCCCGATCGCGACGTCATCGACCTCGGTCCCCCAACCGATCGCCTCGCCGCCAAGCAGCACCTTCTGGGTCGGGGTGCCTCCGAGCCGGATGAACCCGGCACCGCCGGGCTTGGTCTCCTCTGCCACGCCCACGTTCGGACTCACGTTCCATCCGCCACCAAGGCCGAAACCGATCCAGAAGCCTCGATGCTTCGACTCCACCTGAGCGTTTGCCGGAGTCGCCACCAGCAACGCGACGAACAGAACCGAAAAACCAGACACCAGCTTTCTCATTGGAACCTCCCCACCGTGACGGTCGTAGGATCTCGTACCCGACTGCCGGGCTCCGCGTTCCTGGCCTTTGCCGGGCCGACCGTCTGCCCGTACCATTGAACGACACCACCAACCGGTTCGCCGACCTGTCGGAGAAGAGTCATGGGTGCGATGCGCACGCTGCTACTCAAAGGATCACAGAACCACTGGCTGGCCACGCGAGTGCCAAGGCGCAAGTTCGTGCAGCGGGCGGTTCGCCGCTTCATGCCGGGCGAGACCCTGGAGGCGGCGCTCGCCACTGCCGAGCGGTTGCGAGGTTCGGGCATGGACACGGTGGTGACCCTCCTCGGGGAGGCCATTGCCGACCGCACGGAGGCCGAACGTGTCACCGCTCACTACTTGGATGCGTACGAGCGGATCGAGCGCGCGGGGCTGCCGACGGAGATTTCGGTCAAACCCAGCCAGATGGGCCTGGACGTGGGAAGCGACGTGTGTGCGGCCCAGCTCGATGCACTGGCGCGCCGCGCGGAGGAGGGTGGCGGCTTTCTCTGGGTCGATATGGAAGCGAGCCCGTACGTCGACGCGACGTTAGAGCTGTACCGGGGCCTCCGCGAGCGTTATGCGCACGTGGGTGTGTGCCTCCAGTCCTACCTCTACCGGACGGCGGAGGACTTGGAGCAGCTATTGCCGCTCGCGCCATCGATCCGACTGGTCAAGGGTGCGTACAGCGAGCCACCCAGTCTCGCCTTCCCGCGCAAGCGCGACGTCGACGAGAACTTCATGCGCCTGGCCAAGCGTCTCCTCAGCCGGGAAGCCCGGGAGCTGGGGGTGCGGGTGGGATTCGGCACGCATGACATGCAATTGATCGACCGCGTCCGCGACTTCGCCGAGGGCGCGGGTCTCCCGCCGGATGCCTACGAGGTGCAGATGCTGTACGGCATTCGGCGCAGCGACCAGGTGCGGTTGACCGCCGAGGGACAGCCCGTTCGCGTTCTGATCAGCTACGGGAGCGCGTGGTTCCCCTGGTACATGCGGCGACTGGCAGAACGGCCCGCCAACCTCTGGTTCGTCGCGCGGAGTGTGATCGCGGGCTGAGCCTCGGAGGCACCGAGGTCAGCGACGACCGACGGCCACGCCGATGAGGAACTCCTCGAGCGTGTCCGTGCCGGCATTCCCGCCGAGTGATCCGTACTCGACCCGGTATCCGATGCCAACCGACACCGGCGCACGGGGGATGTTGGCGTGGAGCCACCCCTCCAGACTCCGTCCCTGGGAGAAATCGGACCCCGTATTGACGTCGCCACCGAGCGCGTACGACAGGGCCAGGGTGCTCCTGAGTGTCGGTCGCAGCAGCCACGTGTCGACCCCGAGACGTCCCTCCCACGTGAGCCACCGCTCCGTTCCGGCGTCGGAGACGTAGCTTCGCGCCTGCGGGCCGATCCCGAGAACGAGGAATTCGAGGGGCCGCACCTCAAGCCACACGGCGCCCTGCACGAGATCGGAGCGGGCCTGATCAGTGTCGCTTTCCACCGGACCCTGGAGGTATCTGGCGTTCACTTCGACGTACCAGAGCCGCATGCCTGCCTCGAGGCCAAACACGGTCCCCGTCAGTCGGTCCACGGCCGTTAGGACCTCGCGGCTCACGGTCGGAAAACCGACCACGGCGCGGGCCGAACCGCCGAAGCCCTGCGCGGCGATGGGGGTCGTTAGCGCCGGCACCAACGCGACGATCACGGCGGCAGCCCGCCGAACGCCGTCCATCAGCGCGCCACGTCGATCACGGAGGGCGGCCCGGCCCGCACCACGATCTCCGATGTGGACCGGCGCGCCGCGTTCAGCTGCACCACCTCGTCCACCCGTGTGCGCCACTCCTGACGGAGTCGCTCGTTGGCCCGCACGTTCACCGCGATGGGACGGCCGGGTCGCTGAGTGAAGAAGCCAATCACCCCCGTCAGGGCCACCGTCCCGGCGACCGCCATCCGGCCGGCCGACAGATCGGTATCGGGCGCCAAGGCGAGGGGCAGGACCGCGATTCCCACGCCGCCGACCACGCCACCGATGAGGGCTTCCAGCCCCGGGCCACCGGTCAGCCGCTCGGGCAGGAACAGCGAATCCGCCGGCGCCGGGGGGTGGTCGAGTGTATCGGCCGGAAGCGATTCGATGTCGAGCGGCACGCGCAGGACGCGCAATACCTGACCCGATAGGCGCGATTCGATCGATAGCAGGTACCGCCCACTCTCGAGGGGCGTTCCACTGGCGTCGAGCCCGTCCCAGCGCAGCTCGAGGCTGTCGGAGATCAGCCCTTCGTAGACGCGCCGCGCGGTCGTGCCGTCGCTCCGTTCGATGGTGGCCCGGATCTCGTGAAACGAGCTCGCGTACAGGCGCGGCGCGTACTGCCCGGACCCCGGGGCAATCGTGGCGACCGGGGGGACTTCCGCCTCCACCACTTTCGTGCTACGCCTCACACTCGCATAGAGCCCCGCAAGCTCCGGTGGGAACACCAGGGGATCGAGCTGGAATCGCGGCTTCAACTGGACGATGCGACGGAACGCCGCCGTCGCCGAGTCGGTCCGCCCCCTGACAAACTCGGCCGCCCCAAGGTAACTCAGCGCTTCGAGCCGATCGGCCTCGGTAAGGGAGTCGACACCCTGGACCGCCAGCCCTCGGCGAATGAGGCCGACCGCCGTCGGGAGATCGAGATCCCGATAGGCCTGAATGCCCCGTCGCACGAGATCTTGAGGCTCCTGCGCCGCGCTCGGCTCCGCCAGGACGAGGGCGAGCAACGGGAGCAGCAGCCACCCGCGACGTCGGCTCATCGATCCCGTGGCACGAGCACGATGTCGGTGAGTCGAATCACCTGTCCCGATGCTACCTCGAGCTGTCGCTCGAATGCCTCGAATCCGTCCCGCACAACGCGGATGGTGTGGAGCCCGGGGCTCAGGGTGAGATCGGCCTTCGGGGTGTTGCCGATGAATTGACCGTCGATATAGAGCTCTCCCCAGGGCGACGCGTTCACGAACAGGCGTCCCGGCGACGCGGGTGCGACGGCGGCCGGCGTTGGCGCTGCCGGTCGTGGTGCCGTTGCCGGCGGCAGGTCGACCTGATCGGTATCCTCCTCGGTGGGGACAGCGTCGGAGGCTGGCCGGCCAAGCTGCGGCACCGGATCGAGCGTCTCCCACTGCGGCTCCCGTGGAGCGTCGCTGGCGGACTCCGGTGCAACCATACTGCGCGCGCGCTCCAGCAGCGGTGCGGTCCATGCGAACCACTGGGGCCGCCACAGCAAGAGAGCAACAACGACGCCAAAGACGAGCAGCGCACCGCCGATCGTGACCCGCGCGCGTGTGAGGCGCGGGGTGGGCTCGTCGACGACCAGCACCGGCGTGTCCGCTGCCGACGGCGCCTGTCCGGCAGGCGGACCGAGCACCGATGGTCGCGGTGCCCCGCTCAGCGCCGTGATGAAGTCGAGTACCGTCGGAAACCGGCCGGTCGGATGCTTGCTGAGCACTCGACCCACGGCATCCATCACGCTCACCGGAAGGTCTCGCCGGGTGTCCGAAAGACGGGGCGGCGGCTGGGTCGCGTGCAGGCTGGCGACCTCTTCGAAGGAATCGCCGAGGAACGGGACGCTTCCAGCCAGACACTGATAGACGATGACGCCGAGCGCGTATTGATCCGCGCTCGCCCCGACCGAGCGTGCATAGAACTGTTCCGGCGCCAGGTATTCCGGCAGGTGAAGGACGGGCGCACTGCCACGCGCCGGTCGGGGTCGGCCGAAGACTTCGTTGATCCCGAAATCGATGACGCGCACCCAGCCGCGGTCATCGACCAGGATGTTGCTGGGCTTGAGGTTGCCGTGCACCGCGCCGCGCCGGTGGGCGAAGTCGAGCGCGCTCCCCACCTGCTCCGCGATGCGCACGCAGGTTTCCAGTTCCATCGCACCCGTTCCTCTGAGGATCTCTTCCAGAGACCGCCCACCGACGAACTCCATGGAGTACCACAAGAACGATCGGGCGACGCCGTAGCTCAGCACCGGCGCGATATGGGCGTGCCGCAGCGAGGCAACGAGCCCCGCCTGGCGCTCGAACCGCTTGGCGAGCTCGTGATCCACGAGGTGAGTCACGGGAATCACCTTCAGCACGACCTCGCGGTCCCCGGTCAGGTCGCGCGCCACGTATACAAAAGAGCGCTGCCCGAGACGGTGGACGCGCTCGATTCGGAACCGGTCGGCCAGTGCCTGCTGCACCGCCTCGCGGGCCTCGTCCACGATGGCCTGCTCGACAAGCACCGTGGCCGGCGGCACGAACCCGCACAATGGGCACTCGTGGGTGTCAGCCGGGAGGTCGGCGACGGAGCAACGGGGGCAGATCATGACGTTAGTCTATCGGTTGCCAGGCGTGTCCTGGTGTGACCGCTTTTCGCGCACACAAACTCCGGAGGTCGGTGACTGATGTTGTAACCGACTGTATTATAACGGCTTGGATAGACACACCTCTAGTAAAGGTACAGACTCGTGCGCCCTCGGCAATGATGAGCTGAGCCCCAGACGGCACCATCAATCGTCGTCCGTGATCGTCCCCGTCGCCTGATCGGTATCGGTCACCAACGGATCCGACGCATTCAAACTCACCGTGAACGTCTCCGGCCCCTCCACCACCACATCATTCAGCGTCGCCACCGTGAACTGCTGCTGCTCCCCCGCCGTCCCGGCGAAGCTCAGCTGCCCCACCACATTGTCGTAGTCCTCCGGACTCACCAGCGGGGCCGCGCCCCCCGTCGCCGTCCCATCGGTCAACGTCACATCCACCGTGAAGCCCCCAGCCACCGCATTGTCCAGCGTCACCGTGAACACCAGCCCCACCCCCTCGGCCGCACTCACATCCGCCACCGTCACCGCCGCCGCATCGTCGTCCGTGATCGTCCCCGTCGCCTGATCGGTATCGGTCACCAACGGATCC
>CAYGCN010000186.1:0-5722 GCA_964348385.1 uncultured Gemmatimonadaceae bacterium | reverse complement strand
GTGTTCTCAGCGAACCCAGAAGACTATACGGCGCGCGGCAAGATCATCACGCCGCTCAAGGATCGGATCGGTAGCGAGATCTCGACCCACTACCCCCCGACCGTGGAGCTCGGCATGTCGATTACGTCGCAGGAGGCATGGATCGACCGCGACGGTCGCGCTCTCGACGTGCCCGAATTCATCATGGAGCTGGTCGAACGGATCGCGTTCGAAGCGCGGGAAGACAAGCGGGTCGACCGTCGCTCCGGTGTGAGCCAGCGCTTGCCCATCAGCGTGCTCGAGAACGTCGTCTCCAACGCCGAGCAGCGCGCCATTCTGAGTCAGGAGCAGCGGATTGTGCCGCGCGTCTCCGACGTGTACGGCGCTTTGCCCGCGATCACCGGCAAGATCGAGCTCGAGTACGAGGGGGAGCTCCAGGGCGCCGCCAAGATCGCGGCCGATCTGGTACGGCGCGCGGCCGGCAAGACGTTCGATGCCCGCCTCGGGGGGCTCGACTGTGAAGCCATGGTCGAGTGGTTCGACCAAGGTGGGGCGATCAAAGTCTCCCCACGCGAGCGCTCGGAGATCGTGCTGCAGGGATTCTCGACGATCCCGGGACTGGTAGGCGCCGTCGAGCAGACCGGGCTCGCACCCAAGAGGGATGCAGCCACCGTGGTCGCCGCGTGCGAGCTGATTCTCGAGGGACTGGTCGCGCACCAGCGCATCTCCCGCAGTGAGGAGCTCGGGTATGCACGCGCCCGCGGCCGGCCTGGCGGGATGGGCGGGCAGACCGACCTCGGCGGCGGTCAGCAGCTGGTCGGCTGAGCGGAGCTCACCGTGGCCGTCGTCACCATCTCACGTCAGTACGCCTCCGGCGGCTCCGACATCGCGCGCATCGTGGCGGGCCGGCTGGATTGGCCGATCATAGACAACGACTTCATCGCCCGCGTCGCCCAGCAGGCAGGCATGAGCCCGTCCGAGGTCCGGGAGCGCGAGGAGCGGGTGCCCGGCTTGACCGAGCGGTTGGCACGGGCGCTCGCGATCTCTTCGCCCGAGGTGTTCGTTGCCACTGGCGACCCGCCGGAGGCGCGCTTCGACCGGGAGTCCGACCTGGTCCGCGCGACCGAAGCGGTCATCACGCAGGCAGTCCAACAGGAGCCCCGGCTCATCCTCGTGGGTCGCGGCGCCCAGGCCTGTCTCGCCCAGCACGAGGACTCGCTGCACGTGTTCATTGTCGCTCCGCGGGAACTCCGCATCGACCAGGCAGCGCGCCGCCTCGGGATCGACCGAGACGCGGCAGAACAGGCGGTCGAGAAGACCGACCGAGGGCGTCGCCGGTACGTGAAGACCCACTACGACCGCGACTGGGACAACGCCGCCAACTACCACTTGGTGATCAATACGGGCGTGTTTTCCCACCAACAGGCAGCGGAGCTGGTCGTGCACGCGGCGGGAATGCGGGGGTGGCAGTAGGGCGATACGAGAGCATCTCACCGTCGAGTTCTTCCCGCACCGCCGTCATTGACGATAACTCGACTCCCCTTCCACCTTTCAGGTACACGCCGAGCCACGGAGTCTGATGCGCTACACCACGTACTCCAAGTACCTGCCGCAACTCCTGGACGCGATCAACCTCGAAGAACTGCTTGAGCAGTTGAGCGACTTCCTGCTTCAGTCGGGGTTCGCCGGAGGTCCGTTCTACCATCCGTTCTGGGGCGAGTTCGGTGAGGACCAGGCGAATCGCTCACTCGAGGCGCTCCAGCAGGCGGTGTTGCAGGCACTCATGGAGTCGGGGAAGCTCACGCCGGAGATGCTGCAAGTGCTTCGCGGAGATTCCACCGGTGACGAGCAGCGCGACGCCGACATCCAGCAGCAGCTCGCCGAACTCCTCGACCAGATTGTACAGCGGCTGATCGAGCAGGGGTACCTGAACGCCGCCGAAGCGCCTCAGATGCCAGACGGCCACGAGCCGCTCTCGGGTCCCGGCGGACCGGCGCAGTCGGCTGCGAGGCACGTCCAGTTCAATCTGACGGAGAAGGGCGTCGACTTCCTGGGATACCGAGCGCTCCGTCATCTGCTGGGCTCGCTGGGGAAATCCAGCTTCGGGGCGCACCAGACGGCGCACCTGGCCACAGGCGTGGAAGCCGAGGCGGTGTCGAAGCCCTATGAGTTCGGCGACACGCTGAATCTGGACGTGCCGGAGACGCTCAAGCGGGCAGTGGCGCGGGGGGCAGTCCGGCGGGAACAGACGACGGACCGCCAGCACGCCGGAACGGGGGATGCTGGCACGGACGTCCCGACGTTCGGGGGCGCCGCCGTTCCGTCGATATCCGTCGACCTCGACTACCCCGACCTCATGGTCCACCAGTCCGAGTACCGCTCGAGCGCGGCGACGGTGCTCATGCTCGACTGCTCGCACTCCATGATCCTGTACGGTGAGGACCGATTCACGCCGGCCAAGAAGGTGGCACTCGCCCTCACCCACCTCATCCGCACGCAGTTCCCCGGCGACAGCATTCGGGTGGTGCTGTTCCACGATTTTGCCGAGGAGATTCCGCTGGCCCGGTTGGCACATGCGCAAGTGGGTCCGTACCACACGAATACGGCCGAGGGACTGAAGCTGGCGCGCCGCATCCTCCTCGCCCAGAGGAAGGACATGCGGCAGATCATCATGATTACCGACGGAAAACCCTCGGCGCTCACCGAGCCCAACGGCCGGATCTACATCAACTCCATGGGGCTCGACCCCAAGATTCTCAAGGAGACCTTCCGTGAGGTTGCCGTCTGCAAGCGCGCGGGGATCATGATCAACACCTTCATGCTGGCGCGCGAGCGCATGCTGGTGGAATTCGTCAAGCGCGTGTGCGAGATCTCGCGCGGCAAAGCGTACTTCACCAATACCGTGACCCTAGGTCAGTACATCCTGATGGACTTCATGCGGCGAAAGACCCGCCGGGTGCGGTAGCCCTCACACCCGTTTCGCCTCACCCACCAACTTGTCCGCCAGCCGGGTCGGCTCCGGCAGCCGAAACATTGTCGCGCAGCGCAGGACCAGTCGCTCGGCAGTCCGAAGATCGATTAGGTGACCGACGCTGACATAGACCGGCCTCACGCCGTGCCGGGTCCGAAGCACCGATCCCACGACGGCACCGCGATCCCGAACCTCGCACCTCGAACCCCGCACCGCCCCCGGCTCTCGGTGCTCACCCACGAGCCGGCTCTTCGCACACCCTACCGTGGGAACGCCGCAGATCACCCCCACATGACACGCCAACCCAAAGCGACGCGGGTGAGCGACACCATGCGCGTCACAGATGATGGCATCCGGTTCTCCCTTAAGTCTGCGCAGCGCCGCAAGCACGGCCGGTGCCTCCCGGAACGAGAGCAACCCCGGCACGTACGGAAAAGTGACGGGGCGCTCGGCCGTTCGGGCTTCGACCACTTCGCCTGACCGAACATCCCAGAGGACGGCTGCCGCGATGCAGCGCTCGGCGTCGGCCGAGAACGCCGCATCGACGCCAGCCACCAGCCGAACGCTCCCGCCGAGTCGCACCGACCGCACGCCAGTCGCGAGGCGCCGCTGAATCTCGATCGCGGTCGCGGGGGTGACCGCCCATCGATGTGGCGGGCGCGGAATCCTCACTAGGGCTCGTCCCCCTCTTATGACCTTGGCTCCGCCCCACCGCTCCCGCAGGAGCCTCCGGGGCTGCGGGGCATCTCACCTGTCACGCGTCACCCTCTGCTCTCGTCCCGAGCCGGCCCGTACACCCCCGGCACTGCCAGCCCCGCCTGCCGCATGAGCACGGTCAGCTGGCCCCGATGGTGCACCTCGTGCAGCACCATGATCAGGAGCGTCTGCCCACGGGGCCAGGACATCCCATACACGCTATCAGTCTCGCTGAGGGTGGCGTCCGTCCACTGCCGCTCGACAGCCTCGGCCAGCGCCTTTGCGCCATCCACGTACCTGGAGTGAATCGTCGCGGCTCCCGCCGGTCGTCGAACCCGCTTGTCTGCCGCATCCCATCGGAGCCCCGTCTTCCCCACGATCTCCCGCTGCGACACCACGATGTGCCAGGCAAGCTCGCCCAGCGTTCGGTGACCTTCGGCGATGGCCTGGGACAGCGACGCATCGTCGACCGCCGCCAGTACACGAGCGGTCTGCACGGACTCGGCTCGGAACACGGACAAGAACTGCGCGAGTGAGGTGAACATCGGCCGGAGGATTGAGTCTGAGGTCAACGGTGCCCGGAATGTCCGAAGGTAGCACCGGCGCGCCGTTCGCACCCAGCGTCCGGCTCTTCAAGGGCACACCTCGCTCCGCCGTGTGCAACTCGACTTGCGCAAGCCATCCCTCTATCTTGCCATTCTCCAGAGCGTCTTTTGGATTCCAATCGGCACCACCGTGTTCGAGAACATCTTCGAGACCGTCAACTCGGGTTTCGCCCAAGCCCTGTACGAGGACTACCTGCGCGATCCCTCGTCGGTGCCGGACGAGTGGCGGAAGCTGTTTGATGACGGTGTGACGGGAGAGCGACCCACGCAGGCGCCGGAGCCGCGAGGCGGCGATGTGCCGGATGCGGCCTCGGCGCCAACTCCCGCCCTCCCGTCCTCGGACCGCGCCGCGACCACCAGCCCCATCACGGGCCCCGCCCTTCGTCTGCTCAAGAACATGGAGGCGTCCCGGGACATCCCGACTGCCACGTCGTTCCGCGACGTCGGAGTATCACGGCTGTGGGCGCTGCGGGCGGCGTTCAACCGTCAACTCAAGCCTCGAGCACTCAAGTTCTCGTTCACGCACTTCATCGGCTGGGCCATGATCCGGGCGGCCCTCGAGTACCCGTCAATGGTCCACGCCGTCAGCCGGCAGGAAGGCACCGTGCAGCGAGTCGACCCAGGATCTGTCCACCTGGGTCTCGCCGTGGACACCATCGGCAAGACCGGGGAGCGGAAGCTCCTCGTGCCGGTGATCAAGCATGCCGACCGGCTTTCCTTCGCCGAGTTCCATGCGGAGTACGAGCGCCTGGTGGCCGGGGCTCGGGACGGCACGTTGATGCCCGACGCGTACGTGGGTGCGACGATCACGCTCACGAACCCCGGGACCATCGGAACCGTGGCATCGGTCCCGCGGCTCATGACGGGCCAAGGGTCCATCATCGCGACCGGCGCCATCCGTGACATGGCCGGCACGCGGGTCATGACGATCACCAGCACCTATGACCACCGCATCATCCAGGGTGCCGAGTCCGGGCTCTTTCTCCAGGCACTCGATCGCCTGCTCCAGGGTGAGGGCGACTTCTACGCCGAGATCGCGAGGGCCATGGATCTCGACTGGTCGGCGGCCGACGCGGCCGCCGCGTCGGAGCTGGCCGGCGGCGCCCCGACGCTCGCCGTTCCCGCCACTGAAGACGTGGCGGCGGTGGAGGCCTTGCTCCACCACGTGACGGCGGCCATGGGCCTGGTGCAGCACTACCGTACCCACGGGTACCTCGCCGCGTCGCTCGACCCGCTCGGCACGGAACCGAAAGGCGATCCACAGCTCGATCCTCGCAATGTCGGCCTCTCGCCCGAGATCATGCGGCGGATTCCGGCTGCCGTCCTGCACACCTACGTGGGGGGCGAGACGCTGAGCGACGCGTTGCCTCGCCTGCGCGATACCTACTGCGGTACCATTGCCTACGAGATCGAACACATCGCCAGTCACGAGGAGCGCGCGTGGCTTCGTCGGGTGATCGAGGGAGGCGAG
>CAYGCN010000185.1:0-5734 GCA_964348385.1 uncultured Gemmatimonadaceae bacterium | reverse complement strand
GCGCTGATCATCGGGATCGAGTGCCACGACCCCGAGGCGTCGGGCATCGTGAGCTTCTCCAAGGCGCGGGACTCCGAGCTCGAGAACGAGGATCACGTGAAGCTGATCCTCGACACGTTCCTCGACGGCCGTTCGGGGTACGTTCTGGCGGTCAATCCCAGCGGCGCGCGGTACGACGCGTTGATCGCCGACTACGGCGAGGGCGAGAACAGCGCGTGGGACGCGGTGTGGGACGCCGGCACCGCGCGGCGCGCCGACGGTTGGTCGGTGGAGATCCGGATTCCCATCCGGAGCCTCAGCTTCCGGTCGGGGCTCTCCGAGTGGGGGTTCAACGTCGAGCGCCGGCTGGAGCGGCTCCAGGAAGTGAGCCGCTGGGCGAGCCCGGTGCGCGACGCCAAGGTCACCCAGCCCAGCCGCGCCGGTCGGTTGCAGGACTTGCCTCCGTTCTCACTCGGCCTGGGCCTCACGGTGCGGCCCGCCGTGGTCGGCGGATTCGAGAAGCCGGCATTCGGTGTCGAATCGCAGATGACCGGCGAGCCGAGCCTGGACGTGTTCCAGCAACTGGGCCCCGACGCCGTGGCGTCGCTCACCGTGAACACCGACTTCGCCGAAACCGAGGTCGACACGCGGGAGACCAACCTCACGCGGTTTCCGCAGTTCTTCCCGGAGAAGCGGACGTTCTTCCTCGAGGGCGCCGACATCTTCGACTTCGGCATCGGGCTCGAGACGTTCCGCCGTCCGGACGTCGAGCCGTTCTTCAGCCGGCGCATCGGGTTGCTCGCGGGTCAGGAGATTCCGGTGATTGCGGGCGGCAAGTTGAACGGACGGCTCGGCCAGACCAACGCCGGCGCGTTCGCTGTGCGCACCGGCGAGGAGACCATCACGCTCGACGGCGACACCACCGTCGTGGCACCCAGCACGCTGGGCGCGGCGCGCGTGAAGCAGAACGTGCTCGCGCAATCGTCCATCGGCGCCATCGCCACGTTCGGCGATCCAGAAGGTCGCTCCGGCAGCTGGATGACCGGGATCGACGCCACGTTCCAGACCTCGCGCCTGTGGGGAGACAAGAACTTCCTCATCGGCGCGTGGGGGCTGGTGACCGATCGCGAGGGCCTCACGGGCGACCGGACCGCCTTCGGCGCGGCCATCGACTTTCCCAACGACGCCTGGGACCTGTCGCTCACGTACAAGCGCATCGGTGACGGGTTCGACCCGTCCCTGAGCTTCGTCCCGCGCAACAGTGTGCAGTTGTGGCGGGGCTCGGCCGACTGGCGCTTCCGTCCGGCGTGGAGCTGGGTGCGCGTCATGTTCTTCGAGTTCCGGCCCACGGTCGCATTGGATCTCGACGGCGCGTGGGAGAGCTATCGGTTTCAGATCACGCCGGTGAACTGGCAGCTCGAGAGCGGCGACCGCATCGAGTTCAACGTCGTCCCCGAGGGGGAGCGCCTCGTTGCGCCGTTCGAGATCGCCGAGGGCGTGGTGATCCCGCCAGGCTCCTATCGCTGGGTGCGCTGGCGTCTCGAGGCCGAGGTCGCCACCAAGCGGCCGGTGAGCGGGCAGGTCACGTGGTGGTTCGGGACGTTCTACGGGGGCACGCTACATCAGATCGACGGGCGGCTGCTCACCAAGCCGACGCCGTTTCTCACGTTCGAGGTCACCGGCGACTACAACGCGGCGCGGCTCCCGGAGGGGGACTTCAACCGCTACGTGTTCGGCGGTCGGCTACAGGTGAACTTCTCGCCGGATCTCCAGTGGAACGTCTTCGTGCAGTATGACAACGAGTCGCATCTCGTGGGTGCCAACAGTCGGTTGCGCTGGACATTTCACCCCCTCGGCGAGCTGTTCGTGGTCTACAACCACAACGTAGCCGACCGGCTCGGCACGTGGCGTCTCGAGTCCAACCAGTTGTTGGTGAAGGCCCAGTACGCGATGCGGTTCTAGCCCGGGGGGCGTTCTACCCCTTCGGCCGCAAGAACTCCTGGAACGGCGGGTAGTCGTGCAGGGGCTCGAGATCGATGTCCCGGCGCAACCACACCCCGTGGCCCCAGTTCACGCCCCCGTCGATCGCCTGTTGCAGCAGGGTCATTGTCTGCTCCCGCTCACCGAGCAACGCCGCGATCCTGGCACGCTCCAGAATGTGAGATGTCTCCAGATGGGGATGCTCCAGCGATCGGAGCGTCTCACTGATTCGCAGCGCCTCCTCGCGATCTCCGCGTCTCGCCGCCAGCCTGCCACGCACAGCGAGATACGCCGTGTTCCCCGGATCCTCGCCAATCAGATCGTCGATCAACCGCCCAGCATCGTCCCACCGCTCCGCCTGATACAGCAACCACGCATGCAGGGCCCCCGACACGTCGGTGTCATGCTGTCGCGACCGGAACCATGCGATGGCTTCATCGAACACCTCCCGGGCGGCGTCACGATGACCGTGCGTCCTTAGGACGAGCGCGACGTATCCGAGATAGCCCCCCAAGGTCTGAGTGCCTTTCGGGGGGTACTCACCGTAGACGAAGCCGTGTAGTCTGAACGAGGAGCTTCGCGCGGGCAGCCAGCGCATCATCTCGAGATTCGCGGCCACGTCATCCAGTCGACCGAGCGCCGCCAGGGCGGGGATCTCGAGTGCGGGGCTCTCGCCGAACCGCTGCCACGCCTGCCGCGCCGCATCCAGTTCCCGCTTGTAGTCACCGAGCATGTGGTACGCTGCGGTGAGGACGGGCCAGTAGCAGCCACAGTGCCTCAGCACGCCACGGTCGGGATCCAGCTCCCCGAGAAGTCCGACGGCCTCTGCGGGGCGATTGAACCGGTAGGCGAACAGCGCGAGTTCGTGCGTCGCGCTGTTCGAGCCGGGCGCAGACCGCGCCATGCAACGAGCCCCTTCGTAGGCTGCGGCAAGATCCAGGCGCGGCCCCAACGCCATCACGAAGTCGAGGCGGCAGCGTTCGTGCCGCGTCAACCGTCGGCGCTTCTCGACCAACATGGCGATCAAGGAGTCGGCCTTCGCATAGCGCGAGGAATCCGCCTCATACCGTCCAGCCAGCTGGTAGCTTTGTGCGGCCCACAGCGCCGCCTGGTAGAACGTGGGGTCGGCGGCCGTTGCGCGCTCGAAGTGGCCCGCGGCGCCGGCAACCCGTCCCGCAGCGATCATCTCCAACCCCTCAGTGTACGCCGTGTAGGCTCCATACGTCGCCGGTTGCACCGTCGGCTCCCATGCGCCGATATCACCATCGAGGTGCGCGGCGAGCGCCGCGACGACCTTCTGCCCGAGGCGAGCCACCAGTTCGCTCGGCGCACCCGCAGCGCCCACCTGGGGCCCGACGGTTCGCACCACGCTGGCGTCATTGGCGTCGGAGATGCGGGCCTGGACGTGAACAGAATCGCCCTCGACGCGGTAGCTGCCGGACACCACCGTCCCCGCCTCCGCCTCGTTCGCCAGCCTCAGGATCTCCTCGCGTCCCGCGACCATTCCCGCCGCCACGTCTTGCGTCACCGCCAGCGTGGTGAGCGGATCCGCCACCTTCGCGAATCCCGCATCGGTCAGAATTCGGATGATGTAGTCCTGCACCATGTACCCGAGCATCCCGCTCGCCTCCAGTCCGGTTTCGTCGGCAAACCTCGCGACAAAGACGCGATTGGGGTCGAGGCGTTCCCCGGCCGCACCAGGGAGCAGGAGCGTGGCACCGACCGCTACGACCACCGCAGCGACTCCCACTCCTCCGCCCACCATCAGGCGACGACGCCTCGCCCGTCGGTCCACACGGACAAACCCGGGCGGCGTGAGCGCCGTACTTGGCGCCAGCGCCTCCCCGAACTCCGCCACCGAGCTGAACCGATCTGCGGGGGCCTTGGCGAGACTGCGGTCCAGCGCCTCCACGACGCCCGCCGGTACCAAGGGCCGGATCGCAGTCACGGCCGGCGGCTCCGCCGAGCGATGCTGCCGCACGAGCT
The DNA here is from genome assembly GCA_964348385.1 of uncultured Gemmatimonadaceae bacterium. Classification (GTDB taxonomy): domain Bacteria; phylum Gemmatimonadota; class Gemmatimonadetes; order Gemmatimonadales; family GWC2-71-9; genus JAOTVV01. Next base: position 1,789 of record CAYGCN010000185.1, on the reverse strand, counting down.
CCTCCACGGTGGAGCCCGTGAACGGCGGCGTCCCCGCCAGCATTTCGTAGAGCACGCAGCCGAGCGAGTAGAGATCGGCGCGCCCATCCAGATCCGCCGCTCCTTCGGCCTGCTCGGGGCTCATGTAGGTCGCGGTCCCGACGTCGACGAGGCGATCGAGGCACGCCGCGTCGCCGGCGCTCGCGATCGCTCCGGTCACCCCGAAGTCGGCGATCACCGCGTGCCCGGCGTCGAGCAGGATGTTCTCGGGCTTCACGTCGCGGTGCACGATATCGTGGTCGTGTGCAAAGCCAAGTGCCTCGGCCACTTCGCGGGCGATTGCCACTGACTCGTCGATCGGGAGCAAACCCTCCCGCCTCAACCGCTCCCGCAGTGACTCTCCCTCGACGTACGGCATCACGTAGTAGAGGACCCCATCCGCTTCTCCCGAGTCCAGGAGCGGCAGAATAAGCGGATGGTGCAGCGTAGCGGTGATCCGCATCTCCCGGAGGAACAGCTCGGCGCCCAGAGCGTCCTGGGACTCCGGGCAGAGGACCTTGAGCGCCACCTGTCGCCGGTTCCGCACGTCGTGGGCCAAGTACACCGTCGCCACCCCACCGCTGCCAAGCTCGCGCTCGATGGTGTACCGCTGGCCCACGGCCCGCGTCACGCGGGTGAGCAGATCCTCGACGATCTCGTCGTGGGGCAACGGATGGTTCCGTAGACGCTCGGCATAGCTGACGACGTCGGGCGACGGCTCGGCATCCAGATCCTCACGGAGTCGCGCGGCGTGACGCGCCGCCTGCTCCAGCGCACCAGCACGGTCCCCGACGGTCTCCAGGGCCGCCATCAAGCGCAGCGTCACATGCGTGCGGTAGGGATCGTGCTCCGCCAGCCGACGCCACCACGCGACCTCTTCCTGGTGCGCTCCCTGCGCCGCACACGCCTCGGCCAGGTGCTCGAGGGCCGTCATGTAGGACCGCGACAGTCGGTCACGCTCGCCGTCCACCCAGTGCTCGAACGCCGCGCTCGTCCCGGATGCGAACCCGCCGAGCAGGGGCCCACTGTACCCGGCCACCGCCCGCTCCAAGTCCCCGTCCGCGATCGCCCGTCGAAAGCTCCACACGTCGCAGGACACCACGTCGGTGTCGAGGGCCAGCTCACATGCGCCGCGCGTGACAAGTACGTCGTGTCCGAGCGCGTGTCTGAGGAAGTACAGCGCCTGGTTCAGCGCGTGGCGGGCATGATCGGGATCGGTATCCGGCCAGAGCAGGCCTAGGAGTACGTCGCGACGGTGAAAGCCCAGAGGTTCCGCCGCCGCAAGATACGCCAGGAGGGCAAACCGTTTGGGTTGACGGAGCAGCTCCTCCACCACCCGCCCATCCATATCCCGCGCTTCCTCCGTCCCCAGCAGCCGGATAGCAAGCACGGCCCACCTGTCGGGCACGACGCGCGACACCTCCAATGATCAACGGGTGACCATCGGATGAGTGCCATGTGTCGGGCCTCGAGTAGTCTGCAGCGAAGGTACGACGTACCGCCCGGAACCGCCAGCACATTTGCGACCGGTTCACTCGCAGAACCGCTGTGATAAGGGGGAGATGATGCGTCGAATTGCTGGATGTATCCTCGGGATTGCGATCGTCGGGGTGCTGGCGTGCTCGGACGGTCCGGAGATGACGGGCCCCTGCGTGGGTCCCGTGTGCAACCCGCCGCAGCTCGATGTCGTGGCGCTCTTTGAGACGACCTGCGGCAACAGCGAATGCCACAGCCTCGAGATCGTCTTTGCTACCACCCTCTCGACGCACGA
>CAYGCN010000184.1:1614-5964 GCA_964348385.1 uncultured Gemmatimonadaceae bacterium | reverse complement strand
TGGTGACGCCGGACAACTCGATCACTGGTTGCTCATCCATGGACACCCGCGTCGTGAGATCGGAAGACCCGTGGCACTGGGACGCGCGAAGGATACACCCGTGCCTTCCGAAGGCAAATCCCGATTGAATCCGTCGCCCTCTAGGGGAACCGTGGCCCCCGGGCAATCGTTACGATGGCGTGATCACACGAGGCCCGGAACCGGCTTGGAGCTCCCCGCTTGGCTGTCGACTCAGTCGCCTGTCCCAGGCCCAGGCGCCCACAGAACTCAGGCAGCGCATTCTGGCTGCGCTGGAGCGGGACTCGATGCGGCCGCCTCGGCGGCGGCTGGTATTCGCCGCACTCGCGGCCGTCGGCATCGCGCTCGCTGCCGTGGGGGTGTCGCAGTGGGGTACTTGGGCCGCGACCAGTGCGCTCGCCGAGCCATTGGCCCGCGAGGCGCGAGCCGGCCTCGAAGCCGCCGCGCCGGCTCTGACGAGCGCCGATGCCGACGCGCTGGAGAAGTGGCTCGAGCCCCAGGTGGGGTTCCGCGTCGAGATACCGGCCATCGCGCGCGCGTCGCTCATGGGTGGACGCGTGGCGGTCCTCGACGGGGCGCGGGGCGTCGTGCTGGTGTACGATCTCGACGGAACCCGCCTCACCTACTTCGCCCTGCCCACGCGGGATGCCTGGAGCCGGGGCCTCACGAGTGAGGCCGTGACGCCCGTTTCCCGCAATGGTTACGAACTCGCTATGTGGACGGAGCGAGGAGCGACTCGAGCACTGGTCGCGCCCATGCAGCGGGTCGCGGTCCTGGAGGTAGCCGAGGACTGCCGCCGCCAGTCCGCGCTCAGAGAGAACTAGAGCGCGCCCGGCCGACCGCCATTGGGCGGCGCGTACCGACGGACTACCCAGCGCACCAGCAACCCCGCCGCCAGCACGCCACCACCCGTCACCATCGTCGTGGTCGGAAGCGCTAGGAAGGCGCCCAGGTAGCCCGCCACCCCCAGCGCAACGGTGCCCACGGCGGCGGTCTTGCTCGCCAGGAACATCTAGCCCGCGGCGTACCTGACGGGCGGCGTCAGCACGCGGTACCCGTACTCGTAGGTGCCGCCCGACCGGGGGAAGGCGGCTGCGAGCTGCGCCGAGCTGAGGGCATTTGCGGTGGCGGCGGTGCCCGCCACGAGCAACCCGACCAGAGCCGCCGGCCCGGCGATCCCGCTGGCAATCCCCGATACCACGAAGATCCCCGCCCCGACGATGGCTCCGACACCTATGCCCACGGCATCGACCACGCCGAGCGACCGCGGCATTCGCTCCCCCGACCGTCTTGTCGTTCGACGTCAGCCGATCGCGACGGACCCTCGCTCACGGACACACGAACGGGCCGGTCGTCTCGACCCGGCCCGCGCAGATGGCAAGCGGCGGTTGGCGCTCACTCACGCCGTCGGACCCAGACGTCGTCGCCGTCGAGTCTCACCTCGAACAAGGCGAGGCTTTCCGTGGCAGGTTCTGCCAGCGCTTCGCCCGTGCGAATATCGAATTGCGCGCCGTGCAACGCGCACTCGACAACGAACTCGTCCACCATCTCACCATCGCTCATCGGGAAAGCCGCGTGTGAGCAGCGATCCTCGAATCCGAACACCTCGTCGGCGACCCGCACCAGACAGATGCTCTCGCCACTGGACAACTCGATGCTCACCGGCTCACCGACGGGCAGGTCGGATGCCGACGCGGCTCGTTCGAACCCGTCGTGGTTCATGGTCACCGCATCACTCGGTCGACACCGGCTCTGCGGTGCCGGTCAGGGCGGCGTGCAGGGTGTGCCAGGGGAGGTTGGCGCACTTCACGCGCACCGGAAACTGCCGGACGCCGGCGAGCGCGGCGAGCTTGCCGAGCGTCTGCGCGTCCGCCGGGGCGTCGGGCCCGCCCGTGACCATGTCGTGGAAGGCCCGGAACAGGGCCTCGGCTTCTTCCGTCGATTTGCCCTTCACGGCCGACGTCATGAGCGACGCCGATGCCTGGGAGATAGCACACCCGGAGCCCTGGAATCCAATGTCGCCGATGACGTTCCCATCCAGCCGGACGTAGAGCGTGATCTCGTCGCCGCAGAGCGGATTGGTGCCCTCGGACGAGCGGTTTGCGTCGGATAGTCTGCGGTAATTGCGCGGGCTACGATGGTGATCGAGGATGACCTGCTGGTAGAGCGCTCGTAAATCCGGCATCAGCTGAACACCTCACGCACCTTTTCCACCCCTCGCACCAACGCGTCAACCTCGTCGCGCGTGTTGTAGAACGCAAACGAGGCGCGAGCCGTTGCCGGGATACCGAGCCGCTCCATGACCGGCTGCGTGCAATGATGTCCCGTTCGGATCGCCACGCCTTCCTGATCCAGGATGGTCCCGATGTCGTGCGCGTGCGCTCCCTCAAGCACGAAAGACACGACACTTGCCTTGTGCGCTGCCCTGCCGACGATTCGCACGCCCGGGACCGTTAAGAGGGCGTCGGTGGCATACGCCAGGAGGTCCTGCTCGTGCTGATGAATCCACTCCCAGGGAATACCATTGAGGTAGTCGACCGCGCTGCCCAGACCGACGGCGCCGGCGATGTGCGGCGTCCCGGCCTCGAATTTCGCCGGCAGCGATGCGTACGTGGTTCTCTCGAAGCGCACCGACCGAATCATCTCGCCGCCGCCTTGGTACGGTGGCATCGCGTCGAGCAGCGCCGCTCGGCCGTACAGCGCGCCGATCCCCGTGGGGCCGAACATCTTGTGCCCAGACACCGCGTAGAAATCGCAGTCGAGCTCCCGAACATCGATCGGCATGTGCGGCGCCGCCTGCGCACCGTCGACGAGCACGGGCACCCCGTGCTCGTGCGCCACGGCCACCATCTCCTTGATCGGATTGATGGTGCCCAGGGAATTCGACACGTGAACCAGGGCGACGAACCGGGTTCTGGGCGTGAACAGCTCAGCATACCGCTCCGGCACGAGCTCTCCGTCATCCGTCATCGGCGCGACACGAAGCTCGGCGCCGGTGATCTCGGCGATCAGTTGCCACGGCACCAGGTTGGAGTGGTGCTCCATCGCCGAGACGATGATCTGATCGCCGGACCGAAAGTGGGTGCGGCCGTAGCTCTGCGCGACCAGGTTGATCGCCTCGGTGCTCCCCCGCACGAACACGATCTCGTGCGGGTCCCCGGCGTTGAGGAACCGTTGGAGCTTCGCGCGGGCTCGCTCGTAGGCTAGCGTGGCCCGTTGACTGAGGTCGTACACGCCGCGATGAATGTTGGCATTCTCGGCCGTGTAGTAGCGCACCAGCGTGTCGATCACGGCCTGCGGCTTCTGGCTCGTCGCGGCGTTGTCGAGGTACACCAGCGGCCGCCCGTTCATCACATGCCCCAGCACCGGGAAATCCGCACGGATGCGCTGCACGTCCACCTTCGGTCGCGCAGCGAGTGTCGGTGCGGCGATCTGCTGGCGCATCGCTACCTCATACGCCGACCGGGGAGCCCCGCGCGAGCCACGCCGTCACCATGCGATCCAGGCGCCGCCGCAGCTCCTCCGCTGACACGGCCTGAAGGATCTCCGAGGCAAACCCGTAGCTGAGCATCCTCCGCGCCTCGGCGCGCGAGAGGCCGCGGCTCTGCAGATAGAACACGTGATCGTCGTCGATCGGGCCCAGGGTCGCACCGTGCGTGCACTTCACGTCGTCCGCGTAAATCTCCAACTGTGGCTGGCTGTCGGCCCGTGCGTGCCCGGAGAGCAGGAGGTTGTTGTTCGTCTGCTTGGCGTCGGTCTTCTGCGCACCCGGCCTCACGATGATACGCCCGTTGAACACGCCGCGGGCCCGGTCGTCGAACACTCCGTTGAAGTACTCCCAGCTCGTGCAGTTCGGTTGGGCGTGCTCCAGTGTGGTGTGGGCATCCGTGTGCTGCCGGGCGCGGAGCAGCGAGAGGCCGTCGAGCGTGCAGTCGGCGCCATCGCCGTCGAGCACGGCGGTGACGTCGTGACGCGAGAGCCGGGCGCCCAACGTGAACGTCACGCACGAATAGACGCTGCTCCGCGCCTGCCAGGAGTGCGTGGCGGCCGTGTGGAAGGCCTCGGCGTCCTCCAACTGCAACCGATAGGCGTTCAGTTTCGCGTTCTCGCCCACCACCATTTCGGTCACAGCATTCGTCCAGTACCCACCCCCGCCCATGGCTACATAGCTCTCGACCACCGTGGCCTGCGCACCCTGATCGACCACGACCAGCACCCGCGGGTGCCATACGCTCGGTGTACCATCGACCGGGACCGCGAGGAACACCAGCTGGAGCGGTGCGGTGAGCACCGCATCCTTCGGCACGTGTACCAGCGCGCCGTCGCTGAGAA
>CAYGCN010000184.1:0-1604 GCA_964348385.1 uncultured Gemmatimonadaceae bacterium | reverse complement strand
TCAGTGCCGTGAACGGATTGCGGTCGTCGCGCGCGTGCGCGCCGAGATGGGCCTCCACCAGCTCCGGGTTGCCCTCGAGCGCCGCCCGGAGGCTACCGACGGTCACGCCGTCGGGGAGCGAGTCCAGCGATGAGAGCGGGGCCGCGAACTCGCCGTTGACGAACACGGCGGCCGGCCCCTGGCTCAGCAGATGCGGCGCCACCGCCGCCTCCGGCACGTCCGCTGCCCCCGCGGCGGTCACGAACTCGAAGGGAGTCCGCACAATGGGCTCGACGTCGGTGAACCGCCACGCCTCCTCCCGCGTCGTCGGAAACCCGAGATCGGCGAACCGCTGCATGGCGGCTTGGCGTCTCGCTTGCAGCCAGGCCGGGGCCCGGCCCGCGCCGTTGGCGGCGAATGCCTGAAACGCCTCGACGTATCGGGCCGGTGCGTCCCGCCGATCGATGGTCCGCGTCATGACGCCCCCGACACGACCGCGGCCCCGGTGACCCAATCGTAGCCCTTGGCCTCGAGCTCCAGAGCCAGCTTCATGTCACCGGACATCACTACCCGACCGCCCGCCAGCACGTGCACGTGATCGGGGGTGATGTAGTTCAGGATCCGCTCGTAGTGCGTCACGACGATGAATGCGCGCTCGGGGCTTCGCAGCTTGTTGACCGCCGCCGCCACCGCCTTGACGGCGTCGATGTCGAGGCCCGAATCGGTCTCATCGAGAATCGCCAGCCTGGGCTCAAGCGCCGCGAGCTGCAAGATCTCGTTGCGCTTCTTCTCGCCGCCGGAAAAGCCATCATTCACGGCGCGGTGAATCAGGCTGTCGTCCCAACCGATCAGCTCCAGCTTCTTCTCGAGCAACTCGGCGAAGTCCAGCGTGTCGAGTTCCTCCAACCCCTGCTCCTTCCGAACCGCGTTCACCGCAGACTGCAGGAAGTAGGCATTGGTGATGCCCCGGATGGCAACCGGGTATTGGAAGGCGAGGAACAGGCCGGCGCGAGCACGCTCGTCGGCTTCCATCTCGAGCACGTCTTGCCCCTCGAAGCTGACCGAGCCTTGCGTGACCTCGTAGGCCGGATGACCGGCGAGTACTTGCGCGAGGGTGCTTTTCCCCGAGCCATTGGGACCCATGATCGCGTGCACCTCGCCGGCGTTCACCGAAAGGTCCACGCCCTTGAGGATTTCCGCGCCCTCGGCGCTCACATGCAGATTCTTGACTTCCAGCATAGCCCTTGTGGTCTCCGTTATCCGTTGAGTCGCCAATCGTCTAACCAACGCTTCCTTCGAGGCTCACCGCGAGCAGCCGCTGTGCCTCCACGGCGAACTCCATGGGGAGTTCCCGAAACACCTCTTTGCAGAAGCCGTTCACCACCAGCGAGATCGCGTCCTCTTCCGTCAGTCCGCGTTGCTTGCAATAGAAGATCTGGTCTTCGCCCACCTTGGACGTGGTCGCTTCGTGCTCCATGATCGCCGTGCTGTTGCGCACATCGATGTACGGAAAGGTGTGCGCGCCGCATCGATCGCCGATCAGCATCGAGTCGCATTGTGAGTAGTTCCGGGCGTGGTCGGCGCCCTTCATGATCTTCACCTGGCCGCGGTAGGTGTTCTGGCTC
>CAYGCN010000183.1:0-5971 GCA_964348385.1 uncultured Gemmatimonadaceae bacterium | reverse complement strand
CAAGGAGCTGTCCGAGGATCAGCACCAGCGCGAGCTGGCGTTCCTGCATGAGCACGTCAAGAAGGTGGACGTGGTCATCACGACGGCGCTGATTCCGGGCAAGCCGGCGCCCACGCTCATCACCGAGCAGATGGTCAAGGACATGCCGGCCGCGAGCGTCATTGTCGACCTGGCCGCCGAGGCGGGCGGCAACTGCGAGCTCACCCAGGCCGGCGAAACGCTGGAGCGTCATGGCGTGACCATCATCGCCCCCCTGAACCTGCCGGCCGGCATGCCGGTGCATGCCAGCCAGATGTACGCGAAGAACATGCAAGCGTTCCTGGGGCTGCTGATCGACAAGAACGGTCAACTCCAGCTCAACTTCGAAGACGAGATCATCAAAGGGACTTGTGTGACGCACGAGGGCAAGGTGGCCCACGACCGCGTTCGGCAGGTCGTCGAGGGAGGCAAGGGCTCATGATTGAGGAACTGGTCGGCCTGTTGGTGGTCTTCGTGCTGGCGATCTTCGTCGGCTTCGAAGTGATCACCAAAGTCCCGCCCACACTGCATACGCCGCTCATGTCGGGCTCGAACGCGATTTCGGGCATCACGATCATCGGTGCGTTGATCATGGCGGGGCGGAGTGACACCCGGATCGGTGCGATTCTGGGTGTCATTGCCGTGGCCTTCGCGATGATCAACGTGGTGGGTGGCTTCATGGTCACCGATCGCATGCTCCAGATGTTCAAGCGCAAGCCGGAGGAGCAGCGATGACCGCCGCGCTGTCGAATCTCGCGTACTTGCTGGCGGCCGTCCTCTTCATCTTCGGCCTCAAGCGGCTGAGCTCCCCGGCAACCGCACGGTCCGGCAACCGGATCGCATCGCTGGGCATGCTGATCGCGATCGTCACGACGCTCGTGTTCGAGGGCATCGTGACCTGGCCGATGATCATCATTGGCATGATCGTCGGATCGGCCATCGGACTGATCTTCGCCAAGACCGTGAAGATGACGGCGATGCCACAGATGGTGGCGTTGCTGAACGGCTTCGGCGGCGGTGCCTCGGCCGTCGTCGCCAGCGCGGAATACGCTCGGTACATCAGTGTGGGCGGTGAGATCCCGCTCAACTTCGGGATCGCGATCCAGCTGAGTATCCTGATCGGGTGGCTCACGTTCTCCGGCAGTGTAGTCGCCTTCGGCAAGCTGCAGGAGCTGGTCACGGGTCGGGCGGTCACCTATCCGCTGCAGAAGACGCTCAACGCCCTCCTGCTCACGGCCATGCTGGTCCTGGTGGTCTTGCTGGTCGTCCGGCCGGACAACGTGCCGTTCTTCCTGGTCCTCTCGGGCCTGGCCTTCCTGCTGGGCATTCTGTCCGTCATCCCCATCGGGGGGGCGGACATGCCGGTCGTGATCTCGCTGTTGAACTCCTACTCCGGACTGGCCGCGTCCATGACGGGCTTCGTGATCAACAACGAAGGCCTCATCATCTCGGGCGCCCTGGTCGGCGCCTCGGGCCTCATCCTCACGAACATCATGTGCAAGGCGATGAACCGCTCGCTCGCGAACGTGCTGTTCGGGGCATTCGGCGCCACCGTGCAGGAGGTTGGTGCCGGCGGTGAGGCCGGTGAGAAGACCTATCGGTCGCTGACCCACGAGGATGCCGCGACCATGCTGGCGTACGCCAAACAGGTCGTGATCGCCCCCGGCTACGGGCTCGCGGTCTCCCAGGCCCAGCACACCGTGCGGGAGCTGGCCGACATGTTGCAGGCGCGCGGCGTCACGGTGAAGTACGCGATCCATCCCGTGGCGGGCCGGATGCCCGGGCACATGAACGTGCTGCTGGCCGAAGCCGACGTGCCGTACGACCAGCTGTACGACATGGATCAGATCAACCCGGAAATGCCCCACACGGACGTGTCGGTGACCGTGGGTGCCAACGACGTCGTCAACCCGGCGGCGCGACACGATACCACGAGCCCACTCTACGGGATGCCGATTCTCGACGTCGACAAGGCTCAGCATGCGATCGTCATGAAGCGGAGCATGCGGCCCGGGTTCGCCGGCGTCGACAACGAGCTGTTCTACCTGCCGAATACGTCGATGCTGTTCGGTGATGCCAAGGAGTCGTTCAAGAAGCTGATCGAGGCGGTCAAGGAGCTGTAGGCGCACCAGTGGCTGCCCCGGGGCGCTAGGGGCGGCGACCGCGATCAGTCGTCGGCGTCGACACGCCGCCGGTCACGTTTCTTCTCGCCCCGACGACGCTTGGCGTCGAGGCGGGCCTGGCGCGCGGCCCGCGACGGCGTGGTCTTCTTTCGTGGCTTGGGCGCTGCAAGGGCGCGCTCCACGATTGCCTGGAGCCGCTCGACCGCTGCTTGGCGGTTCTGGTACTGACTTCGCCGCGCCGCGGCCACGACGCGCAGTACCCCCTGTCGATCGATGCGGGAGCCGAGGCGCTGAAGCAGTCGCTCGCGCTGCCGGTCGGTCAGACTCGGGCTGATCGCAACGTTCCACCGCACTTCGACGCGGGTGGAGGACGTATTGACGTGCTGGCCACCCGGCCCGCCGGAACGCGTGGCCCGAAACTGGAGTTCCTCAGGGGGAATGGTGAACTTCATGGTCATGGAAGATACGCGCCGATCCGATGGGGTGGGGCCGAACGATCGCGCGGGGGTCGGTGGTGGCTGAGTCGGGTGCCAACGATCGACACCTCGCGCTCGTGCTCTCCGGTGGCGGGGCGCGCGCTGCGTATCAGGTCGGGGCCCTCAACGCCATTGCGGAACGGTTCCCCAATCTCGCTCTCCCGATTCTCTCGGGCGTGTCGGCCGGCGCGATCAACACCGTCTTCCTCTCCGCGCACCAGGGGACCTTCGCGCAGGCAGCCGCCGATCTCCGGAAGGAATGGGGCCGACTCACGCCGGATCGCGTGTTCGCCATCCGCCCGATCCACATCGGTCGTGCCGTCGCCCGGTGGTTCGTCAACATGCTGTTCACCCGGGAGCGACCGCATCCGTCGCTGCGCGGCCTCATGGATCCATCCCCGCTGCGTGGCTTCCTCGCGGCCTGCATGGACGTGGCGGGGATTCAGCGCAACATCGATACCGGTCGGCTACGGGCCGGTGCGGTGAGCGCGACATGCTACTCCACCGGCCAGACCGTGACGTTCGTGCAGGGTGCGAGCGACGTGACGCTCTGGGAGCGCCAGATGCGGGTCGCCGTACGCACGCAGATCACTGTACACCATCTCTCGGCGTCGACCGCCATCCCGATCATCTTTCCGGCTGTCAAGATCGGGAGAGCGTACTACGGGGATGGGTCAGTGCGGCTCACCGCGCCGCTCGCCCCGGCGATTCACCTCGGCGCGCACAAGATCCTGGCCATCGCGATGCGTGCTATGCCGCCGTCACCGGGCTGCGAGCCAGGCGCGGAGTCCTATCCGGTCGCTGCCGAGGTGTTCGGGATGCTGCTGCATTCGATCTTTCTCGATTCCCTCGACGCGGACGCCGAGCGTCTCGAGCGCATGAACGCCCTGCTGGCCGCGTTGCCCATGGGAGCGACGCCGCCCGAGGGGATGCGTCACATCGACCTCATGCTCCTCCGCCCATCCAGAGATCTGGGCCAGTTGGCACGAGACCATTCGCTCGACCTGCCGCGGACGGTGCAGTTCGTAGTGTCGTCCTTGGGTGGGGGACGGGAACGCTCACCGGACTTCATGAGCTACCTGATGTTCGAGCCGAACTACACCGGGACCCTGATGGAGCTCGGCTACGACGACACCGTGCGCAGGATGAGCGAGGTGGAAGCCTTCCTCGAGCGACCCTAGCCCGACTTCCTCTTCGGCTTCGCGGCCTTTTTCGCCGGGCCGCCCTTCTTCCTCGGCTGCGCGGTCTTCTTCCGTGTGGTCGCCTTCGTCGAGCGCTTCTTCGTCGCCTTCCGCGTCCTCTTCTTGGCAAGCGCACGCAGGACGTAAGGGAGAATCCCCCCGTGGCGGTAGTACTCGACCTCGACCGCCGTATCCAGCCGTGCCACCACGTCGAACGACACGGTCGAGCCGTCGGGGCGCTGTGCCGCGACCCGCGCGGTACCGCCAGGCGTGATGTCGGTGCCGGCCACCCCCTCGAGGCCGAACACTTCGCGGCCGTTCAGTCCGAGCGACTCGGCACTCTCGCCCTGTCGAAACTGGAGGGGGAGCACACCCATCCCGATGAGGTTGCTGCGATGAATGCGCTCGTAGCTCTCGGCGATGACCGCTCTGACGCCGAGCAGTGCCGTACCCTTGGCGGCCCAGTCCCGGGAACTCCCCGAGCCGTACTCCTTCCCCCCAAGCACGAGGAGCGGCGTGCCCGCGTCTCGGTAGCGCATGGCGGCGTCGTAGATGCTGGTCACCTCGCCCGTCGGCAGATGCTCGGTCCAATTGCCTTCCTTGCCCTCCACGAGCTTGTTGCGAATGCGGATGTTCCCGAACGTCCCCCGCATCATCACGTCGTGATTGCCGCGACGGGAACCGAAGGTGTTGAAGTCCACCGGCTTCACCCCCCGACCGATGAGCCACTTCCCCGCGGGGCTGTCTTTGGGAATGGCGCCCGCGGGCGAGATGTGGTCGGTCGTGACCGAATCGCCGAGCCAGGCGAGGACGCGCGCGCCGGCGATGTCGGCGATCGGCGCCGGTCGCGCCGCCATTCCCTCGAAGAACGGCGGGTTCGCGATGTAGGTGGACTCGCCGTCCCACGCGAACCGCCGGCCGCCTGCCGCGGGGACGGGAATCGCTTTCCACTGATCGTCGCCATCGAAGACACCGGCGTACTGCGTCTCGAACATCCGGGGCGACACGGTCCGCTCGACAGCCTTCCTCACCTCCTGGGGCGTGGGCCAGATATCCCGGAGGTAGACCGGCTTGCCGTTCTTGCCCGTGCCCAGGGGTTCCTCGGTCAGATCGATGTCGATGCGGCCGGCGAGGGCGTAGGCCACCACGAGCATCGGCGAGGCGAGATAGCTGGCCCGGACCAGGGGGTGAACCCTTGCCTCGAAGTTGCGGTTTCCGGAGAGCACGGCGGCGCACACCAGGCCGTGCTGCGAGATCGCCTGCGCGATGGGCTCTGCGAGTGGTCCGCTGTTGCCGATACAGGTCGTGCAGCCGTAGCCGACCAGATGGAAGCCGAGCGCCTCCAGCGGCTTGGTCAGTCGGGCGGCGGCGAGGTAGTCGGTGACCACCTTCGACCCCGGCGCGAGGCTCGTCTTGACCCACGGCTTTCGTTCCAGCCCCAGCGCCACCGCCTTCTTGGCCACGAGGCCCGCCCCGATCATCACCGACGGATTGGAGGTGTTGGTGCAGCTCGTGATCGCCGCGATCACGACGGAGCCGTCGTGCAAGTCGAACCGACCACCCTCGTACTCCACGTCTGCGGCGACCATGACGTCCGTTCCGGCGGCCGTGGCGACTGCGGGCGATTGACCGCCCTCCCCGGACCAGCGGGCCCCCTCCCGCGGCGGGACCTCTCGCGCCGCACCGGCCGGCACCAGATTGGGAAGCACCTGCAGGAACGTCTCCTTGACCTCCGCGAGCTTCACCCGGTCCTGGGGCCGCCGGGGCCCGGCGAGCGACGGCTCGACCGTCTCGAGATCCAGCTCGAGGACGGCGGAGTACTCCGGGTCGGGCGTCGTCGGTGTGTGAAACAGCTCCTGCTCCTTGCAGTACCGTTCGACCCGCGCGACCACATCCGCCGGTCGCCCGGTTCGCTTGAGGTACCGCAGCGTCTCGGCGTCCACGGGAAAGAACCCAATGGTCGCGCCGTACTCGGGAGACATGTTGGCGAGGGTGGCACGATCGGCCAGGCCCAGGGTCGGGAGTCCGGGGCCGAAGTATTCCACGAACCGCCCGACGACCCCGAACTTCCGCAGCATCTGCGTGACGGTCAGCACGAGGTCGGTAGCGGTCGCTCCTTCCGGAAGCTGGCCCGACAGCTTCATGCCGACGACCTCGGGGAGCTGCATGAAGT
>CAYGCN010000182.1:0-5988 GCA_964348385.1 uncultured Gemmatimonadaceae bacterium | reverse complement strand
AGGAAGCAGAGCCCACCGAACATGCGTTTCTCGCTGAGGCCGGGATGATCGGCCAGCGCGGTGCGGACGCGGGCGGCGAGGGTTTCGTCGTAGGCCATGCGGAGACCGGCCGGTTGCGCTTTTGTTCGGGTGTGCGCCCCGTTTGGGCGGTATTGTCTAAGGTGCGGTCCTCCTTCGTATGCGGCAAGCCGCCCACGCGGCGTGTGAGAGGGTACCGGCCCCGATCCGCGGCAACAGTGCCAGCGCGTTCGATTGGCATGTGCGGTCTACTCGTCCGGATAGTGATCGACGTGCCCGTACACGATCCGCCACTCGTCGTCCAAACACCGCCACAGCCACGTGGCGGCACCGTGCAGGCGCGTCACGTCGCCGTTCGCGTCCGTGATCACCTCGCCGAACGCGGCAGTCGCGAGGGCGGCGTCCCGGGCGAGGACGATCACCTGGATGTCGTGAAACCCGCCGTCGATCGCGTGGAGAGACGCGAAACCGCTGCGGACGTCGGCCGCCATGGCGTCGTAGTCGAGCCGGCGACCGTCGTGGTGGACGTGGAACTCCGGCACGCGCGCGATGTGGCTCAGCAGGCGCTCGGCGTCGAGTGCGCGCTCGGCCGCCTCAAACGACTGCATCGCTGCGCCGACGGCGGCGATGATCTCACGACACTCGCGCTCGTTCACACCACCGCCACCTTTACACAGTGAATCGGTGGTAGCGAATCGAACAGGCAGCTCCACCGCTCGCCGCTCGAGCGCCCGATCCAGAGCTGCCCCGTGGTCGTCCCGAAGTACAGGGCTGGCGACGTGAACGTGTCGATGTCCATCGCGTCGCGCTGGACCGTGAAGAAGCTCTCCTTCTCCGGGAGCCCCTGCGCAAGGCGGGCCCAGGAACCACCGCCGTTGTCGCTGCGCCACACCGCGGGCTTGCCGTCCGGACACGTGCGCGTCATCGGCTCGAGCGGCATCACGTATACGGTGTCCGGATCGTGTGGATGCACGACGATCGGGAACCCGAAGTCGGACGGCAGCCCGTCGGCGATCGACCGCCAGGTACGGCCGTGGTCGTCGCTCCGCAACACGCCGATACCCGGCCGGTCGGGCCAGCCGCCGTGGTTCTGGATGTACAGCCGGCCCGGTGCCTCCGGGTGGCGCGCGATCTTGTGCACGCACTGCCCGAACTCAGGGTAGGGATCGGGCACGAAGCCGGCACCGATCCCGTCGTTGGACGCCGCGAACGTCTCGCCGCCATCCTCGCTCACGTAGTGGCCACCGGTGGAGATGCCGAGGTGGACACGCTTCCCGTCGCGCACGATCGTGTGCATGCAGAGGCCGCCGTTGCCGGGTTCCCACTTGCGGGCGTGCGGATGGTTGCTGATGCCCGACACCATGGTCCACGTGTCGCCGCCGTCGGCGCTCCGGAACAGGGCCGCCGGCTCGACGCCGCACCACAGGTCGCGTTCGTCATCGCCCGCCTCGATCGACCAGATGTTCGCCAGCGCCCGTCCGTCGTCCTTGGAGAACGCCGGCGCCGCCGCCGTCTCCGAGAACGTGTGGCCGAGATCGGTCGAGCGCAGCACCTTCATGCCGAAGAACGCGTTGCAGCTCGACGCGTACAATGTCGGGGTGCCGCCGCGGGTGTCGATCAAGGCCGAGTAGACGGCGACCCCGGGACTGAACGGCCCACGGAGCGTGAAGCCGCGCCGCGCGGCGGGTGCTTCGGCGACGAACAGCCCCTTCTTGGTCCCGACACAGAGAATCACGCGTCTTGGCATGCTCACCCTCCGGACACGGCGGGCAGGATGGTCACGATGTCGCCCGGCGCGAGTGCCGTGTCGAGCCCGTGTCGGTCACGCACGTTGGCCAGGTTCACGAACAGGTTCACATGGCGGCGCAGGGCACCCGTCTCGTCGCAGACACTGCGGTACAGCGAGGGATGGTGTCGCTCGAGCTGCTCCAACGCCGCCCGGACGCTCGTCGCTGGCAGCGACAGCTCCGCAGCGCCGCCGGCGTACTCGCGCAGTGGGGCGGGGACGCGGATGGTGACGCTTGTGGATCGGTGGGCAGCAGCGGCGGACGCCCGAGCCGGTGGCTCGGCGTTGGAGTGCGTCACGGGAGGATCGCCTTTCTCTTGGTTCACGGTTCCGGCGGCGGGCGACGCGCGCCGGACCCGACAATCATCTCCCCTATTCGGCGGCTGCGCCAGCCCCACGTGGGGATGAATGCCTGGCGGCCGCTATGTGCGCGGCAGGATGAGAAACCAGAAGGCGATCAGGCCGACCGCACCCAGGCTGACCGCTGCCCAGGCCCAGAGGCTCAGGCGGTCCCGCCGCACCTGCACCGAGTCCACTTCCGCCACGGCGATGCTCACGCGGCACTCCACGCAGGCCGGCCGCGCCTCGATGGGTACCCCCTCGATCGAGTCCCGCCCGAACCGGACGGCGTGCATCACCAGGACCGAGTCTCCCGACCAAATCCGGAATCGTTCGGCCCGGTGCGGTCTTCCCGGCTCCCACTCCGGCACCACCGGCACCCACGACGCGCAGGCTGCGAGGAAGGCCGCGAGTACCGCGACGAGGAACAGGCGCATACGGAGGTTGTGCATCGATTGGTGCCGCGGCGCAAGCGGCTCTCTTCGGCAGGGCGGTACTGCCGCTCACATGAACGGCTCCGGGCCCAACGGCCGCACCGGGCCGTGCCCCGGATGGACCCCAGTAGTTGGTGGAGCGGTAACCGACGTTGACGATGGTGACGGGTGGCAACGAGTTCGCGATGGCCGACACCTCCTGACTCTCGCGACGGGCATGACGAAGGGCGAGGCCACGGTTCCGCTGTGCCTCGCCCTCCGATCAGTCGTCAGGCCGCGGCCATCTCTGCCCCGGCCTGAAGGTACCCGCTAGCCGTTGCCCGACGCGAGTCGCTGCCGCGCGTCGCGCAGGGTCGCGATCAGCGCCTCGGCCTGCTTGCTCTGGAACCGCAGCGAGCCGGCGGTATCCATCACCTCCTCGAGAAACGCCTTCTGACCGTGCAGCGTCTCGATGCTCGTGCCGATGTCGATCAGCAGCGCTTCGGCGCGCGCAATCTGTCGGTCGATCTCCGAGAGGTCCTTGCGCCGGGACTCGAGCCGGGCCGACTCGTCCTTCACGGCCTGAATCTCGGAGAGCACCACGTCGATGAGTCGTCGCGCGTCGCTCACTTCGTCGTGCGACTCCGTGATGACCCGCACAGCGTCGGTGGTCGTCGTGGCGGCCTCGAGCATTCGTTGCAGGTCGGCCCGCAGGGCATCCACGGTGGCTTGACGCCGGCTCGCGTCGGCGATCGCCTGCTCCATGGTCGCCTCGGCGGACTCCCACTGGGCAACCCGCTGCTCGAGCCGGCCGAGGTACTCACGTAACTCGGTGAGATCGCGCGTCTGCCGCTCGGTGCGCTCGCTCAGGTCCCGCAGCTCTATGAGCTGACTGTCGGCACTCGCAAGCGCCGCGCTCAGCTCGTCGGCTCGCCGACCGACGTCCTTTGCCGACTGTTCGGCCTTGGCGAGGTCCGATTTCACGGTGACCATTCGCTCGACATAGCGGTCCAGCGGTGCCAGATCGATGGCCATGGAGACGACCCGGTCATTGAGCTGGCCCAGATCGTTGCGGAGCGTAACGATCCCCTCCTGCGTCTGTTGCACCGTGTCGAGCCGGCGTTCCATCTCGCCCAGGGCCTGCCGCAGGTCGGCGATCTGGGCACTCGCCGTCTCGAGTCGCTCCTGCTCGAAGTCGAACCGGCCGGTCGCCTCGCGGATGCGGCCGTCGATTCGCTCCTGCAGGGCCCGGAACTCCTCGTGCCGTGCCTCGTCGGCCAGCCCGTCCTCGCGCTGACGCTCGGCCAGCTGATCGAGTCGCTGGCGCAGATCGTCGTGCGTCGCGCGCAGCTGCGCCGCGTCCTGCTCCAACTTCACCAGGAACTTGGCTTTCTCCTGCTGTGCCTCGATGTCGCGGTCGATGCGCTGAACCAACTCGGCCAGTCGCGACCCCTGACTCGTGGCGTAATCGATCGTCTCCCGTTGCTGCTGCAGCTCCGAGATCTTCTGGGCCACGTGATCGCGGAGCGCTCGAAGTGTATCCAGCTCGCGACGCAGATCGGGCACCTGCCCCGCGAGCGTGCCCACGGACTGCATGGCGCCCTGCAGCTGCGCGAGCTGTTCCGTCGCGATCTGGAGCCCCGCCGTCATCTCGCTGTACTGGTTCTCGAGTGAGGCGAGCCGCTCGGTTGCGGCCGTGCTCTGCTGCGCCACCCCGTCGTGCTGTTGGCGCATGGCGGTCACGTGTTGCTGGGCCTCGTTCACGTTTCCGCGCAGCGCGAGGACGTCGGCCTTGAGGGTCTGGAGCTGCCGGCCCAAGTCGAGCAGCGGCTCGAGGTCGGACCGGAGCACCGTGGTGTCCTGCAGCAGGCGCTTCGTTTGCTCGAGATCGGAGCGAATGGGATCGAGGGACGCCTCGATCCGATCGGCCTGCGAGGCGGCCACATCCATGCGCGACGCCACCTCGCGCTGCGTGGCCTCGAGATCCGCTGCCTTGGCGGCGAGCTGCTCCACGGCGCGGAGCCGCTCCTCGAGCTTCGCAATGGACTGGGCCACCGCCTCGGCCGGGCCCGTTGCCTGCTCCAGCGCCGTCTGCGCCTCGCCGGCCATCCGCTCGAAGGTATTCCGCTCGTTCCGCATCTGGAGCAGGATGGTGCGGAGCTCCCCCTGCGCTTCTTCGGTCAGCTGACCGTTTGCTCCGAACAACTTCTCGACCAAGGCCGACATGGTCTGCCTCTCTGCTTGAGTCTGACGAGAGCCCTGTCCTGCGGGCGAGCCGGCTGTGACGGGCTCAGCCCCGTCACTGGGGCAGCAAGGATCAGGCCGATCGGCCTAGGTCCCGCAAGTTGTTGTAAGTAATCTAGTTACGCCGTCATTGCCCAATTCGCGGATGGCCGGTCGGTATTGGCAGGGCACGAGTGTCATGCGACTTGCAACGGGGGGTTGGGGGGGGCGTCCGGGTCCTATGATCGGCCGCAGCGGCGGTCGGATTGCGCCTCCTCCCACCAGCGAAGCACCCGGAGTGCCCTGAGCGTGTTCCAGCGGCTGGGCGCGCCTACCCGTTCCAGCTCGAAGAAGGTCTTGCCGGGATGGCGCTGCTGCAGCGCCCAGCGTCCGTCCCTGCGGCGCTTGCGTTCCGTCAACCCGACCGGATCTTCGAGACGCGCGTCATAGGTCGCACCGCTCGCGCGGAAGTGGTCCAGCGTGCGGAGCACGTCGTGGTGCCACCGCGGGGGAAACGAGAACCGTGTGAATGCAGCATTGACGACCTTGCCCGTCCGGTGGGATCGGTACAGCCGATGGACGAGGAAGAACTCCCGCCCGCGTGCCGCGGCCGCACCCGTCTCGGCGGCTCGGGGTCCACGCGCGTCGGCGTATTCCTGGAGACCTTCGAGCACGCTGATCGTGGTGTGGAACGAGCCGTGCACCGCGCCGCGATCCCGCTGGCAGTTCCACCCACCGTCCTTCATCTGCTCGGCCAGCAGGTAGTCCACCAGACGCTCCCGGCGGGGATCGTCGACGCGGAACCATGAGAGCAAAGCCAGCACCATGCCCGTGAGGCACGTTTCGCCCTGCTTGTGCGTCACGGCGGCGTAGATCCCTCCGTCGCTACACAGCCCTTCGGCGAGAAACAACCGACATGATACAGCGGCGCGTGGGTCGTCGGGCGGGAGGCCCAACCGCCGCAGCAGTGCCAACGAGTACGTGGTGGAGATCCACTTCTGACCGTAGAAGCGTGGCGTCCAGCGGCCCGCCTGGTCCCGATGGGCGAGGAGTCGCGCGCCCCATCCCTGGTTGGCCACACGCGCACGCTCCGCCTGCCAGGCTGCCCGCGGGGCGCCGAGCAGATCACGCATGACCTGCCAGCGGATGGACGGATCGCCCGCCATGAGCCACGAGACGACTGGGTCATCGGCGCGGCCGCCCATCACG
>CAYGCN010000181.1:3797-6005 GCA_964348385.1 uncultured Gemmatimonadaceae bacterium | reverse complement strand
CATCGATCAGCAAGCCGAGCGGCTCGCGTCGTCCATCTATGACGAGCACGCCTCGTTCTCCCAGGAGCGCGTTTCACAGATTCTCGATGACTTCATAGCACTGGGGCAGGAGAGTACCAGCCCTGCTCCTGTTGCCTGCCGCTGCACGGTGTTCACGAAGTCGGACATGATTCACCTGCAGAACCGGGGCGAGCCGTTGGCGAACATCATCGCGGGCCTCCATCAGGGTAACGCTGCCAACTGCATTGGCACCTTGGGTGCCAATCGCGATGTGCGGGGGCCGGTCGTCTTCGTCGGTGGCGTCGCGAGCAACGAGCTCCAGGTTGAGGCGTTTCGGCGGTACTTCCCGGAGCTGCTGGTCCCTCCTCATCACACCTCCGTCGGAGCGCTGGGCGCGGCGCTGTTCGCCCGCACCCTCGAGCAGCAACAAAGGCTGCACACCGCTGATTTGGAGGCCTTCGCGCCTGAGGCAGCTGGTGAGTTTCGCCGAGCTCCAGCTCTGCGACTGCGCAAGACCACCTTCACGGAGGATGGGGCGGACACCAGGCGGCTGCAGCCACCGAGTTCCGGACTTCAGGCTTATCTGGGGATCGATGTGGGGTCCACCACGACCAAGACGGTGTTGATGGATACGAACGGTGACATCGTCCACAAGCAGTACGTGCAAACCCAGGGAAGACCGATCGAGGTGACAAAGGGGCTTCTCGCCGCGGTAGACGAGGAGTCTCGGGGCGGGCTCGAGCTGCTGGGTACGGCCACCACCGGCTCTGGGCGGTACGTGGTAGGTGATTTCATCGGTGCCGATCTCGTCATCGACGAGATCACCGCGCACGCCCGCGCCGCGGTGCACAGGGATCCGAGCGTGGACACGGTCTTTGAGATTGGCGGTCAGGACTCCAAGTACATCTGGATCGAGCAGGGCAACCCGTTTGACTTCGACATGAACAAGGTGTGTGCCGCGGGGACCGGCAGCTTTCTGCACGAGCTGGCCAACAAGCTGGGCGTCAACATCGTGAAGGAGTTCCAAGAGATCGCGCTTTCTTCCGAGAGCCCGATCGGCCTGACCGAACGCTGCACGGTGTTCATGGAGTCCGACCTGCTGGCGTACGCTCAGCGGGGCGCCCGTCTCGAAGATCTGCTGGCCGGCCTCTGCTATGCTGTCGTCCACAACTACCTCAATCGAGTCGTACAGAAGCGACGCATTGGCAAGCGGGTCATGTTCCTCGGCGGCCCGTCGCTGAACATGGGTGTTGTGGCGGCCTTCGAGAACGTGCTGGGCCAGGAAATTCTCGTCCCTGGACACCGGGAGGTGCTGGGAGCCCACGGCGCAGCGTTGAGCCTCATGGAAACACGGCCGGCCGGAGAGAGGCGAACGTCCGCAGGTCAACCTCTCGCTTCGCTCATCCGTGCCACGGTGTCTGTGAGGGAGAAGGTTTGCCGGGCTGACCAGGACTGCCATAACGAGTGCAAGTTGAAAGTGTACGATTTCGGGGGCCGCAAGAGCGTCTGGGGAGGGGAGTGTGGCCGCTACGAAGTGAGGCGTGGTCGGGAGAAGGCCAAGGTCAACTGGTTCAAGAAACGCTGGCTCCTCTTCACGCAGTACCTGAAGGATCACTGTGTGACTCTCGCGGACCTTGGAAACCAGTGTCACGCATCCCCGAACGGACGGAAACGCATCAACGGTAGACTCACCGTCGGCATCCCCCGGGGTCTTCACTCCCTCCAACTTGGTGTGCTGTGGGCTCGTTTCTGGGACAACCTGGGTTTCACGCCAGTGCTTTCTCCCAAGACGACGCGGCAGGTTGCCATGGCGGGCATTGAGTCCACGATCTCCGAGGCCTGCCATCCCATCAAGGTGTTCCACGGCCACGTGCAGGCCCTCAAGGGACTGACGGATTTGCTCTTTCTGCCGACCGTCATCACCATGTCCACGCAGCGGGGGGGGGAGAAGGGCTTCTACTGTCCCATGGTTCAGGGCAGTCAGTACATGGCCAGTGCAGCCCTCGACATCCAACGAGATGCGGTGGTGTCTCCCACGGTGGGCCTCAACGCCCCTGTCGATCGGGTCGTCGCCGATCTGCATCGCACCCTGGGCAGGCGACTAGGCCTCGGTCGGCGGCAGGTCGAACGCGCGTTCCGCGATGCACTCGAGGCGCAGCGGGCCTTCGATCGCGAACTCCTTCAGCAAGGTCGAGGATTCCTGGACTC
>CAYGCN010000181.1:0-3787 GCA_964348385.1 uncultured Gemmatimonadaceae bacterium | reverse complement strand
GAGCGTCTGGCGAAGCTGGGGATCCAGGCGATCCCTCAGGACTTCCTCGACACCGCTGACGTGGACCTGAGCGACTTTCCCAACATGTATTGGGGTCTCGGTGCGCAGATTCTTCGCGCGGCCAAGCTGATCAAGCAACACCCGGGTGCCTACGGCATCCACCTCACGAACTTCAGCTGTGGCGCGGACTCGTTCGTGGAGCACTTCTACCGCCACGTCATGAAGCCGCGACCGTATCTGATTCTCGAACTCGATGAGCACACGGCGGTGGCGGGAGTCGTCACCCGGCTGGAAGCGTTCGCGAACGTCATTCGGAATGAGCATCGCTCGGTCCTTCGGGGGCGCGAGGCGCAGAGAGCCAAGCCCATGCCCGAGCTGCCCGTCGGGGGACGGTTCGACTCCCTTCGGCACGGGGTCGGCAAGTTCGGCGCTGTCAACAAGACGTTCCTTGTTCCAGAGATGAGCCGTGCGGGCAGCAGACTCATAGCTGCTGCCTTCAGGGGGTTCGGTGTCGACGCCCAGGTCATGGAGAGCTATCGGGGTCTGTCGTTGGGCAAGGAGTTCACGTCGGGCAAGGAGTGCTTTCCGTGCCAAATCACCCTGGGGGACGTGCTCCATCGCCTGCGGAGTGACAAAGCGCGCCTGGGTGACGCCTTCAACGCGGGGAACTACCTCTATTGCATGCCGGAGACCGGCGGGCCGTGCCGCTTCGGCATGTATGCCAAGCTGCAACGCATCATTCTCGATTCAATGGATGAATTCAGCGGAATGCGGATCGCGTCGATCACGTCCGAGGACGGCTATGCCGTTGGCGGCCTGCTGAGCCCGGAGCGGTGCGCTCGCTTCAGGAGGGTGGGATACCTGGCTGCGGTTGCGGGCGATTTGCTGGATCGCATGCGCTGGCGCGTCCGGCCCTATGAGAGAGATCGTGGCCTGGCCGATGCGTATTTCGACCGGGCCCTCGCGACGGTGATGGGAACGTTCGAGCGCCACGCTCGCGGCAACGCTTATCGGCGTGTCCTCGACGTACTGGGGGAGATAGCCGCAGAGGCGCGCGATCTCATCGACCCGACTATCGGCCCGAAGCCTCTGGTCGGCATAGTGGGTGAGATCTATCTGCGGAACCACGAGCCGTCGAATCAAGATGTAGTACGGCTGCTGGAGAGGCATGGCGCCGAGGTTGTGAACGCCTCCATCGCCGAGTGGCTCAACTTTGTCTCGCATCGCCTGGTGCACGACGCGGCCGCGGGGCTCGCCTACGCTGTTCACCGGCGGGACGTCGCCCTGTGCAGCCGCCATCTGCGAGCTTGGCTCCTGCACGGAAGTTGCCTCGCGTACCAGTATCTCCGTATGCGACAGGCCTACCGGAAGGTGAGGAAGCACCTTGCCATCCATGAGGACCACCGGATCGACCACATTGAAAGGCGGCTCGACGGCGACCGTATCTTCTCCTTCCGGGTCGGTACCGAGGCGGCCTTGAGTATCGGCGGCGCTCTCGAGTATGCCGCGGCCGGCTTTGACGGTGTCATGAACGTCTTTCCCTTCACCTGCATGCCGTCCACCATGAGCTCGGCGATTCTCAGGCCGTTGCTGGACGAGCTGCAGGTCCCGTACATGGATGCGGTCTACGACGGCACCTTCCAACCGAGCCGCGAGGCCGTGGTTCGCAGCTTGGTGTATCAGGCGGCTCAACACCGGGGGCGCAGGCTTGCCGGCGGAGTGCGCCTGCCCCGCGCCATGCCCTAGCTGCCGATCGTGTTGCGGGTCTTGTGGTGAGTCTCGTACGGCATTCGGCCGGCCAAGCGGGTCCGACATACGACACCGATGCCCAGAACACCGCGTTCATGCGACAATCAGTCGTATCACCCCATGCGATTCCGTGAGCCGGACGGCGGTTCAGACCCATTCGCCCGACACGACCAGGAGCGCGATTTCATGAACCTGCGATTGATGGTGGCACTGAGCCTGGCGGGCGTCGCGCTGCCGGCGCCCTCGGTCGCCCAAGACCGCACGCCGGCCGACTACATCGCCGCCATCGAAAGCGTCCAGGACTCCGCCGGCGAGGATGGGCTCGGTGACAAGACGATCGAGGAGCTCATGAAGGACCTCGGCGTGCCCGGAATGAGCATCGCGGTCATCAAGGACTTCGAAGTGCACTGGGCCAAGGGATACGGGATCGCGGACGTGGAAACGGGAGCGCCGGTCGATACGGAGACGATGTTCCAGGCGGCCTCCATCAGTAAACCCGTCGCGGCCATGGCCGTGCTCGACGCGGTCCAGGACGGCCTGTTCACGCTGGACGACGACATCAACGACATCCTCACCTCATGGACGCTCGACGGCGGTGAGTTCACGCGCGAGCGACCGGTGACGCCGCGCTGGCTCACGAGCCACACGTCGGGGCTGGGGGACGGCTTCGGGTTCCCCGGATACGATCCCGACGATCCGCTCCCCACCGTCGTGCAGATCCTCGACGGGCACCAGGTGTCGAACGTGGAGCCCGTCTTCATGGAGCGTGCGCCGATGGCGGCCTACGAGTACTCCGGGGGCGGCGTCACCGTCATGCAACAAGCGTTGAGCGATGCACGGGGCCAGCCGTTTGCCGACATCATGCAGGAGCACGTGCTCGACCCGATCGGCATGACGAACAGCGCGTTCGAGCAGCCCCTCTCCCCCGCACGCGATCGCAATGCGGCGCGCGCGCATGACCGGGATGGTCGCGCGATGGGACCGAAGTGGCATGTCTACCCCGAGCTGGCAGCGGCGGGATTGTGGACCACGCCCACCGACCTGGCGCGCTTCGCCATCGAGGTCCAGCAATCCGCGATCGGTCAGGCGAACCGCGTATTGTCACGAACCACCGTGCAAGAAATGCTCGCACCGGTCGGTGTCGGGAATTTTGCGGTGGGGTTCTCGATCTCGAAAAGGGGCGAAGGCTGGTACTTCAGTCACGGCGGGGGGAACTGGGGATTCCGCTGCACCCTGCTGGCGCACCAGGTGAAAGGCTACGGTCTCGTGATCATGACGAATGCCGAACGGGGAGGAACCCTGATCGCGGAGATCAGTCGCCGCATCCAGCGCGCGTACCAATGGGACTCCATGGCCGAGCCGGTCCGGCGCGGGTACCACTCGCCGGTCGAACGCCGGGAGGTCGAGGTCTCACGCGACATCCTCTCCACGTATGTGGGTGAGTACGTCTTCTCGCCCGTGATGTCGATCGTGGTGACCCTGGAAGAGACCGGGCTATTGGTGCAGGCCACGGGCCAGCCTGTGGTTCCCTTGTTTGCCGAGTCGGAGACGAAGTTCTTCCTCCGGGTGATCGACGCGCAGCTCACCTTCATCAAGGATGACGCCGGTACGGTGACGAGCGTCATCTTTCATCAGGGCGGAACCAGAGAGACCGCCGAGAAGGTGAGGTAGCCCGGCAGCCCTAGCGTCCTACCGTCCTACCGTCCTACCGTCCTCCGACGTACGTTTGCACCCTCACATCGACCCACTCACCCGCAACCCCGTTGATCCCATGAGCAAGCATATCCTCCGTACCGCGCTCCTCGTGACCTGGCTCGCCATCCCCGCTCGTGGCGCAACAAGCCGGCGCGCGTCTCGGCGAGGCGAATTACAGCGCCCTCGCGTTCCGCAACATCGGACCCGCCATCAACGGCGGACGCATCGCGGACATCGCGATCCACCCCGACAACGGCAACATCTGGTACGTGGCCGTCGGGTCGGGCGGCGTGTGGAAGACCGAAAACGCCGGCACCACGTGGCAGCCGATCTTCGACGAGCA
>CAYGCN010000180.1:0-6084 GCA_964348385.1 uncultured Gemmatimonadaceae bacterium | reverse complement strand
CCACGCCACTCCTCGCGCGTCCGCTCTCCGCCACCGTGGACCCACACCCAGTTACGGACGGGCCGTCGGCTGCACCCCAGACCAAGACCCAGAGACCAGGCTCCGGCGCCAAGCGCCGTGCGACCCACCCGCCGCACGAACTCACGCCGCTTCATGATGCCCCGCCTCCCGCTTCCCGTTTCCCGCTTCCCGATCTTTCCGTCCCGCTTCCCGTTTCCCGCCCCTCCGTGTCGCTGAACTCCACATGCCCCCATCGTTCCGGCAGGTGCATGTTCACGGCACCCTGCGGGGACCAGGCCCAGTTGTGTTCGGCCAGCATCTGTCCCGTCGCAGGGTCTCGCCGCTTCACGTACGCGCCTTCGACCACGTCCACATCCCAATCGACCCGGGAAAAATTGAAGCGCCACGTCTCGCCGTCCCGAGGTCGCCGAGCGTCGGGAGCCGCTTCGGCGAGCACACGCCACGGGATGGCCAGCTCCACCGTCCATCCAGAGTCCCGATCGCTCGGATCGTTGATCGTACCGTCCAGCGCCACCGCCGACCGAAGCCCCGCGATGTCCCACGCGTTGATCGCGGGCCCGCCCTCTCGATACGGCTTCACCAGGAACAAGTCCCACACGGTGCCAAAGGCGTTGATCTCGAGCTCGTAGTAGTTGTACGTGTCGCCGTCCGGGTCAATGAAGATCTCGAAGTCGTCGTCCTGATAGATGACGGCGTCGCGTTCGGTGAGTGTCGCCCACAGGTGGGGCTCCTCCAGTTCCGCGCCGATGTAGAGGAAGTCGTCGTCCCACATCAGTTTGACGCGCGTGCGGAAAGGAGGGGCGGGCACCGTGTCGCCGAGGATGTCCACGAACGGGTCGGACCAGGCGGCGCGCTGCCACGACGGCTCGTCGAGCCGACCATCGATCACTGGCGCCGCCGCTGTCCGGTAGCACACGTAGCGACGAGCGGAATCCTGCGCCGCCGCATCGACTCGGACGCCGACGAGCATGAGGAGGCCACCGAGCATCGCTGACGGCAATCCCTGGAGTGCAGCGACCCCGTCCAGTCCAGCCCGCATCACGTTTCCCCCTTCCCCCTTCCCGCTTCCCTTTTCCCGTTTCCCCTTCTTCTAGTATCTCCAACTCTTCACATCCGCCCCCGGGGGCGCCGTTGTCTCGATCCGCCGCAGGATCTTCGGTACGTACATCGTGTTGTATCGGAGTCGTGAGATGTGATTGCCGTTCTGATGATCGCCGTTCCAGCAATGTTCCGCGCGGTCACCGTAATCCACCTCGCCCGCGTAGTACGGATTTGTGGTACCCTCGAGGAAGTCCTCCATGAGGTACACGGCGTTGTTGAGGTAGTAGTTGTCCATATCGCCCACGTAGATGTGGATCTTGCCTTCGAGCTTCGGTCCAAGCGTTTGCCAGTCCCGTTCGAGGATGTGCCGCAGGTCGTAGTGCTCTCGCCAGTACTCGGCGACCGTTCGGTCGATTGCGCCTGTTTGCTTGTCCCAGAGGCGCTTCGGATAGCCGTCCTCGCCCATGGGTGAGTATACAGCCTCCCAGATGTCGAACTGGTCGCCGGAGCGGTTCTTGGTGCCGATGACCAGCTCGAGGTGGTTCCAGTCCGCCATCGTTCGGTCCACTTGGCCCAGCCAGTCGCGGTGGCCGGGGACGGGCACCCGCGTGAATGGGCCCTCGCGAACGTAGGCGTTCTCGTCCTTGTAGATGTCGACGAGCGTGTAGGCGCGGAAGTCGATCGGGTCGGGGCAGGCGGCGAACGTGCCGTTGTACTCGTCGGGGTAGAAGGTCTGCACGGCAAGGGCTTCCCATCCGCCCGTGGACCCTCCGTACGTGAACCGGGCCCACCCTTCGCCGATGCCGCGGAACTGATTTTCGATGTAGGGAATCAGCTCGTATTGAATGGCATCGCCGTACGGGCCGAGGTTCGCCGAGTTCACCGCGTAGGAGTCGTCGTAGTACGGGTTGGCATGCTGCACTTCGATGATGAGGAAGCGCGGGAAGGTGTCGCTGGTCCAGGTACGGTAGAAGTCGTACGCCTCGTGCTGCTGTATCCGGTTGTAGCAATCAACGCGGAACCGGGCGCTGTACACGCAGGGCTCGGTGGTATCCGGCGGCTCCGTTCGGAACCCGCCGAAGTCGTACGGGAAATGCCCGTGGAAGACCATGAGAGGGTAGCGCGCTTCCGGGTGCTCGTCGAACCCTTTGGGGAGGAGGACGTGAGCCCCCAGATGCATGGGCCGGCCCCAGAATTCGGTGAGCAACCTACTCTGGATCTTGACGTGCTTGACGTATTCCGTTTCCGGCGGATCCGGAATCTGGGGCATGATCCGATCGAGCGTGATCCGAATCGACGTCGAGGATCGCGGATCGAAGTCGATCCAGTGTGGCGAGCTGTAGAGATTCCCCGGTGCCCGCCGCCAATTCTGTCCCTCGCCGCGGTCCATCGGCAACTTCACCGTGTGCCCGGTGGCGAGGTGGAAGGTCTCGTACCGGTGGAGCACGGCCTGCACGTAGTATCCGCCGGCGGGAACGTCGTCGAGGCTCTGCACGGGATACCCGAACACCGTTCCGTCGATCGCGATGGTTGCACCGGGTGCCATTTCATCGACGTCGATTCCGAAGACCTGTGCGGCAGCGAGGCCCGACGTCACTTGATTGCGGGGCTCGCTCCGATCGGATGTCGCGAATATCAGAATGATCCGGCCGTCCAGGGGACGCGAGCTGACCGAAGACGGGAACGAAATGACCACACTCGGCGCGGTGTGGATCGAGGAGGGAGGTCTCATCGTCCCGCCGGTAGCGAGCAACAACAGGCCGCCCGTGAAGGCGGCCTGTACGGTGAGAAGGACGTTGGGCACCATGTGTGCCTCCATGTGATGCTACTTGGTGCGCTGGGCCTCGTACGCCGCGGTCAACACCGAGTCGGTAGCGATCTCGTACATCAGTGAATCGAACGCTGAGCGGGTCATGTCGTTTGCCGCAAGGATGGAATCCGCTGCCGCCGGCGTACGTTCGATGGCGTTTGCGACCCGTGCCACATCGCCGATCCAGGGCGGTGCGGAGGCTGTCTGCTGGACGGCTTCGTCGGCCGAGGGCTGGGACTCACCGCAGGCAGCCAGCACGGCTGCCGTCAGGAGCAGAGCGCAGAATCTCATCGGAATCCTCCTCGCCGCCCGGGCAAGGTGTCACGGCGACCGCGGATCGTGTCGCGCCCCGCAGGACGCCGCTCGCGGACCGCGGAATCGGGTCGTGTGACCGGTCGGTCGCCCGCCTGCGACGGGCGCCGGTCGCGGCCCTGGCCCCGAACCGGCTCGCCCTCTGGTTCCGGCTGATCGGCCCCGCGGTCCATCTGTCCCGCACCTGGTCCCTTGCTGGACTCGAGCTTCTTCCCCTTGCCAATGCCGCGCCGGGCATGCTCGGTGCGAATCGCCGCAGCCAGATCGCGTCCTCGCAGACGAGCCGCGAGCTGCGCCTGCACGAACGCGCCGAAGTTGTCGACCGGGCCGTGCTCCCGCACGGACTCGAGCGTCTGCTCCAGCACCTGCTGGGTTTCCTGAGGCGGCATGCGACGCCGACGTGCCTCCTCGATGACCGACCGCACATCCTCATCCGGCACGCCGCTCTCGCGAAGGATCTGCGATGTCCGCGGCAAGAGGATCGAGGAGAGAATGTCTGTCGCCTGCTCAGCCGGGTCCTGTGAAAGCAGTGGAGCCGGCATGAGCACGGCGAGCAGGGCTAGGGTTGGTGTGCGCATGTCGGCGAACTCCTGGGAGATGGGAAGTGTTCGGCTTTGCGGAGAGTATCGTGATGGAACGCACCACGCAAACGCGGGCCCGTTTGGGCAGCCCGGCCCTCCGCGGCCATCCTCCAGGAGTCGACACGGCTCCCGGAATCGAGGGCCGGACTCACCCGGCGGTCCGCAGCGATCAGGCATGTGTGTCGCGCCGATACTCCAACAGGTCACCGGGCTGACAGTCCAGCTCCCGGCAGATGGCCTCCAGCGTCGAGAAACGCACGGCCCGCGCCTTGTTGGTCTTGAGAATCGAGAGGTTGGCAATCGTGATGCCCACTCGCTCGGCCAGTTCGGTGAGGCTGAGTCCACGTTGGACCAGCAAGAAGTCGAGGTTCACCCGGATGGCCATGCGCGGTCACACCGTCAGTGACCGCTCGCGCTCGAGCTCGCTCCCGTAGCCGAACACCGCGGCGAGGACGAGAAGGAGCAGACCGATGAGGATCACGTCCAGCCGCAGGTCGAACGGCGCCGTCAGGTCGACGCCGTGCACGGGGATACGCCGCAGCAGACTGCGAGCAACGAAGTGCTCCACGACCGGGCCGAGCGCTCCCATGGCGACCAGGATGATTCCGATGACGCGCATGCGATTCGCATTGGCGGCGGCGAACGGGTCGCCGGCAGCCACGTCTGCCAGAATGCGACGCAGCATGAGCAACACGACGAGCACGACAACGAGGCCGAGCAGCAGGCCCAGGTTGGGAAAGAACTGTAGCGGCCAATTCGTCGTTTGCACCCGCAGCTCGCCACGAGCCTCCACCAGCACCGCGCGCCGGATGCCGGGCGCGGCGAGGGTATCCACGTCGAGCGCCAGGCTCGGGTGAACGGATCCGGATCCGACGGCAACGGGAATCGCGATGTCGCCGACTTGGCCGCCGCGAAGCACGAGAGGCGAGATGAGGAGCCACAGGCCAAGTCCGATGCCGGCTGCCACCACCACCAAGAACGCGATATCCAGCCACAGCTTGGCGGTGAGCGTTGCGGCCCGGGCAGGACGAGTCATGACGGTTCTCCGCGAGGCAGGCCCGATTCACCGACAGGATAGCCGTGTGATTATTGTTTGTCAATAAAACATTATTGATCAACGATAAAACATCTTGCGTATGGTATATAACATCTTGCGTATGGTGTTTCGTTGGGAATCTTGCGTGGGACACACCGCCTCCGCGTTGCACCGGCCCTCGGCCGTTTTCACGCAAGGGATTAGCATGGAGATCGTTCAGCAGACCGACACACGCCTCGTGATTCGGCACGAACCCTGGTCCGCGTGGCTGCTCACGGGGTTTGCCGCATTGCTCGGCGTGTTGGTCACCGCGTTCGGGGTGCTCGAGCGGCGGCCGGTGGTGTTCCTTCTCGGTGTCGCACTCATCGTCGTGCCGCCCATTCTCGTCGGGCTGTTTGCGCGTGTCGTGACGGCGACCTTCGACAAGCAGGCCGACAAGGTCGTGGTGCTGCGCCGTGGCTTGATGGGATCGGAGCGCGTGACGGTGCCGATGGGTGACGTCGTCCGCGTCGATTGCTCGGAGTTCCGGTCGCGGCTGCCCCGGACGGTCGTGGAGCGGTGGCTGCCGAAGCTTACGCAGCAGTGCTACGTCGTGCGCCTGGTCCTGAACTCGGGCCGCACGCTGTCGCTGATCGGGATGCGGAGCGGGGAAGTGAGCCACCACTCGCAGCTCGCGAGCGCCACCAGGTCGTTCTTGGGACTGGCAACGTCCGAAGGGCTCCGGCCGGCGACGAATCAGTAAGCCCGCCTCCCGCGCTGGCGCGGGACTCGCCTCGTCGTATCTTGATGCAATCATCTCCGGAGCCATGCCCGGACTCCGTCGATCCCGAATTTCTGTGCGGCGTTCCTCTTTGAAAGCGCGGATACACCGTCCGTGACGGCAGCGTCCCGAGATTCGACCGGCCTCCTCGACCGCATCGGGCTCCGAACGCCCGAGCAGCGGGCATGGGCGATGTACGATTGGGCCAATTCGGCCATGATCGTCATCGTGGTCACGGCGGTGTTTCCGATCTTCTTCTCCTCGTACGCCGCGGCCGATCTGCCCCGCACGACCGCCACGTTCCGTCACAGCGTGGCGACCACGATCGGCTTGACCATCATCGCCCTGCTCTCACCGATCCTCGGTGCGGTCGCGGACTACCGACCGCTCAAGAAGAAGTTGTTGGGTGGGTTCCTCGCGCTCGGCACGATCGCAATCGCGCTCATGTTCTTCATTCCACGCGGTGGCTGGCTCATCGCCGCCGTGCTGTTCGTGCTGGCCAACATCGGGGCGAACGGGAGCT
>CAYGCN010000179.1:2179-6156 GCA_964348385.1 uncultured Gemmatimonadaceae bacterium | reverse complement strand
GGTGACACGACCTACATCCCGAACGAGTACGACAACGATCTCGTCGCCGTCGATCCAAGTCTCGTACGCACCACCGAGGCGTTCCGGGCCGGCGTGTTCGCCTCCTATCACGCGTACCCCTACTATCCCGACTTCATGGTGGTGGGCGGCGGGTACGAGAGATACCTGAGGCGTCTGAAACAGCATCATCGTGGGATGCCCGTGGTCATCGCCGAGTACGGTGTGCCCGCCAGCCTCGGCGCGGCGCATTTCTCCGATATTGGCTGGCACCACGGTGGCCATACGGAGGCGGACAAGGCGCGGATCGACGCTGAGGCGACGGCACTGATTCACGCGACGGGTATGGCGGGCGGGATGCTGTTCGCCTGGATCGACGAGTGGTTCAAGAAGAACTGGGTGGTGATAGATCTGGAGCTGCCGCGCGACCGTAGCCGGTTCTGGCTGAGCCGGCTGAACGCCGAGCAGCAGTACGGTGTGATCGCCATCGAGCCGGAGCCGCGACTGGCCGGATCCAGGCTCGCCGAGCGCCTGCCCTCGTGGCGCTCGGTGCCGTCGCTCTACGAGAACGACCTCCGCGCCCTTGCCGACGAGGCTCATCTCCATCTCCTGTTCGATCCACGAGGACGGGGGCTACCCGACACGCTCTTCGTGGGGCTGGACATCGTCGACCACCGGCGCGGAACGACCCGGTGGCCGGGCCGGGCCGACAGCCGCTTGCCGATCGGCATCGAATTCGCCATCGTGGCGACGCAGAACGAGGTCCGCCTGCTCGCCGATCCACGTGCCAACCCGTTCCGGATCGAGCGGATGGAGGTGGTGAACGATCCGGTCACGGTACCCGCGATCGCGAACCCGCTCCCGGGGATGTTCCATGGATCGTACCTGCAGTTCTACAACCTCCCGTTGCGCGGCACACGGCGCTCTGATCCGCAGTACGACTCACTGCGGGTCATCATCAACCGGCGCCGCTTTGCGCGCGACAGCACCGAGTATGCGGCCGTGGGTTACGATCGAAGCATGTTGCCGGCGGGACCCACGCCTGACGGCTTCTGGGAACTAGACTCCGCATCGGGGAGCATGGAGATCCGGATCCCATGGACGCTCATCAATGTCGCCGATCCGAGCAGCCTCCAGGTTCTCGCCAGCACCGCCGACACCGCGGATGGCTTCGTGCCACGGCCCATCGAATCGATCGGCGTGGTCGCGGCTGCTCGGTTCTCCGACGGCTCCTGGCGGCAGTGGCCCGAGGGACGCGAACCGGTCGCCCAGTTCAGCTGGGAACCGTGGGAGGTCCCACGGTGGCGTGCCCGCCGTCGACCGGTATTCGAGGCCATGCGGCGCGTGTTCTCGCAACTCGAGACAGGTGGGGCGACACCATGAGAGCCGCACCGACCCTGGCATGGCTCACGCTTCTTTTGGCGGCGGTGACCGCCACCGGATCGGCTCAACACCCTGCCGATGTCGCGTGGCGCAGCGGCGACATCGACACCGCTCGACGACTCTACGCCGAACGCCTCGCGGCCGACTCCACCGACGCGTTGGCACTCCACCGGATGGCACTGATGCTGGCGTGGGACGGCAACTACGACGGGGGCCTGGCGCTGTTCGATCGACTCCTGGCGCAGTCCCCGCAGAACAACGAGGCTCGAGCAGACCGCGCCAGGGTGTTGGCGTGGGCGGGACGTCTGGACGAATCGATCGCTGCGTACGAAGCCATGCTCCGCCGATCGCCCACCGACCGTCTGGCCCGACTGGGACTGGCGCAGACGCGGGCGTGGCTCGACGATCTCGACTCCGCCCGAGCGATCTACGCCGACCTGATCGACTCCAACCCCAGGGATATCGAGGCCCTGCAGGGCATGGCCCGCGTCACCGCCTGGCAGGGGGACCTGCTGGCGGCGGAGGCGCGGTGGCGCGCGGTGGAGGCGATGAGTACGGGAGATCCGACCACCCTCATCGGGCTGTCGCAGACGCTGCGCTGGCAGGGGCGTCCCGCCGCGGCGCTCGAGGCCCTGCACCGCATTCCCTCGGACCGGCGTGGAACACGCGACTACACCGAGGAGCGTCGTTGGATCGGCGCGGCGATCGGCCCGTGGGTACGCCCCGCGTTTACGTACGAGGCCGACTCGGACGATCAGCGGATCGCGACCGTCGTGCTGCGCGGTGCCTACCCGGTCGTGCCGCGGCTGCAACTCGGGTTCGACACCTACTACCGGCACGCCGCCTGGAACGAGCAATTCGTGCCGAATCGTCAGGCGTGGGGGCTCGTGGCCACGGGCCGATATCTCGCCGAGCCGGGGTGGACCGTGGGCTTGGGCGTCGGCGCATCGGGATCGAACGGTGCAGCCGCCGAAACCGAGCCGGCGGTGCACGCCAGCCTCGCGAGCCCAACGCGACATCGTGTCGGCGGCACGCTCACGTTCGCGCGTTCGGCATTCGACGCCACCGCGCTCATGATCGACAGCGGCGTCACCTACACGGAAGGCGGCGTGAGTCTCCGCGCCGAACCGGCAGCACGCTGGCTGGTGGAGGGCGGATTCTCGTACGCGGACTTCCGGGGCAGCCAAGCCAACCGACGGCTGGCCGGCTACGTCGCCGGCACCCGGCGCATCACACCGGCATGGATTGCGGCAACCCGGTTCCGCGCATTCGGCTTCGAGAACGATCTCCAGGACGGCTACTTCGACCCCAACTTATACGTCCACGCCGAAGCCATTGCCCGGTGGCGACCGCTGCGCGGACCCTGGAACGTGACGGGCGAGGTGGCGCCCGGGCTGGAGCAGATCACCAAGACCTGGGACCCGCACGCCACCATTCGCCTCTCGCTGCAGGCGGCCTACGACCTATCGCCCGGACGGCAGGTCGGCGTGGCCGCGCTGTATTCCAACGCGGGGCTGCAGAGCTTCTCCACCGGCGGTGCCGGCTACCGCTACTTCGCCATTACGCTGTCCGGTAGCTGGGCCTTCTAGTCTCGCGCGTGTGATCCGTTGAGAGTCGGGAACATCGACGTCTCCGCGTTCGGTGCATCACTCCGCAACGCACGATCGGCGGTCATCCTGGCGCACGGTCGAGGCGGCAGCGCTACCGACATGCTGCACCTCGCGCGGGACATCGCGTTCCCGGACGTCGCGTTTCTCGCGCCCCAGGCCCCGCAGGGGTCCTGGTATCCACGCAGTTTCCTGGCGCCGATTGCGGACAACGAGCCGCACCTCTCTGCGGCGCTCGCGACCGTTGGCGCACTCCTCGATCACGTGGCGTCATCGGGCGTTCCCACCGACCAGGTGGCCCTGCTCGGGTTTTCGCAGGGCGCCTGTCTGGTGCTCGAGTTCGCGGCCCGCCATGCGCGGCGCTACGGGGCGCTGGTAGGACTGAGCGGGGGACTCATCGGACCGCCAGGCACGCCGCGATGGTACGCCGGTTCCCTCGCCGACACGCCGGTCTTCCTCGGCTGCAGTGACGTGGACCCGCACATCCCGGTCGAGCGCGTGCGGGAGACCGCCGCCGTCCTCGAGGCACTGGGTGCCGGGGTGGACGTGCGGATCTATCCGCGCATGGCCCATACCGTGAACCGCGACGAGATCGACGCCACACGGAGCCTGATCGGAATGATGGCGCCGTCGGCGTGACCGCCGGACGTGCGCCCTGGGCGGCGCGTCGCTAGCCGTCCACCTCCCGCAGGTACGCGATGACCGCGTCGTGCTCACCGCGCACCTGGGGCAGCACCTGATGCACATGAGCCAGCCTCGCCCCGGCGGCGGCCGACTCGACATGACTCAGCAACGCGGCGAGGCTCTCGGCGCGTACGGTCGCAGCCGCCGATCGGTACGCGTGCGCCGCCTGGCGGATCGCGTCGGCACTGCCCGTCGCGATGGCCTCGTCCAGCGCACGCATGCGGCCCGGTGCGTCCGAGAGGAACACGCGAAGGATGCTGTCGGCGGTGTCTTCGATCCCCGCCTCGCGCATGACGCGCCGGAATT
>CAYGCN010000179.1:0-2154 GCA_964348385.1 uncultured Gemmatimonadaceae bacterium | reverse complement strand
GTCGTTTCGGTGGGCGCCGTCGTGACGGCCTCGCGCTCGGTCCCCAACTCCTCCACGACTCGCACAAGGTCCTGCGGTCGGAACGGCTTCGACAGGAAGGCGGTGAACCCGCTCTGGTAGTACCCGTCCGAGCCGCGGAACTCCGTGTGGGCCGTCATCGCGATGATCGGGACGTCGGCCGTCGGCTCGGACTCGCGCAGCCGGGATGTCGCGACCATCCCGTCCATCTCCGGCATTTCGACGTCCATCAGGATCGCGTCGTAGCGGGTGCGTTCGGCCGCCTCGATGGCCTGTGCCCCATGCTCCACCAGATCGACCTGATGCCCGCGTTTGGTCAGCGCAATCGCTGCCAGCTGGCGATTCACCTCGTTGTCGTCCGCCACGAGCACCCGTAGCCGACGCCGGCTCTCGGCAATGGAGTGGCGCGTGACCAGATCCTCGAGGGTCGCGGCCATGACCGTGCGAATGGCGCCGAACAGTTCCTTTTCGGAAATCGGCTTGGTGAAATACGCCTGAGCGCCCACTTCGCGGCACCGCTGACCGTGGCCGCGCTCGCCCCGAGCGGCGAGGATCATGACGCGCGTGTCCGCAAGGTCGGGATCGCTGCGGATCCGACGCGTCACCTCGAAGCCGTCCTGCCGATCGAACCACGCGTCGAGAATGGCGAAGTGCATCGGCTCGCCGGCAATCCGGGCCCGGTGCAACTCACCGTACCCCTCTTCCAGACTCGTGGCAGTCCGTACCGTGACGCCGGCATCGCCCAGTGTCTGACGAATGAACTCGCGGCTGGTCGGATTGCCGTCCACCACCAAGATGCGGAGGCGGTCCAGGGGAACGGTGGCCGGTGACATTACCTCGAGCATGCGCTCGTCGATCTGTTTCAGCGGCACCGCGAAGGCGAACTCGCTGCCCTTCCCCACGTCGCTCGTCACGCTCAGCTCGCCACCCATCAACTGGGTCAGTTTGCGGGCAATGGGGAGGCCGAGCCCGGTTCCGCCGAACTTGCGCGCCACACTGGTCTCCGCCTGGGTGAATTCCTCGAAGATCGCCTCGAGCTTGTCGGCCGGGATGCCGATGCCGGTGTCCCGCACCGCAAAGCGCACCGCCACGCGGCCGCTGCGGCTCGACTGGGTCGTGACCAGCACGAACACGCCACCTTCGCTGGTGAACTTGATGGCGTTGCCGATGAGATTGGTGAGGATCTGCCGGAGCCGACTCGGATCGCCACGGACGGCACGCGGGACCTCGGGAGCGATCTCGTAGCTCAGCGCGATGCCCCGCTCGAAGGCACGGACCCGCAACAGCTGCACGGCGGAGTCGACCAGCTGGGCGAGGTCGAACGCCACGTCCTCCAGCTCGATGCGGTCGCGCTCCAGCTTGGTGTAGTCCAGGATGTCGTTGACCAGCGTGAGCAGGGCTCCGGACGACACGCGAATCAGCTCCACCGATCGCCGTTGTTCCGGGGACAGATCGGTATCCAGCAGCAGCTCGACGAGTCCGACGAGGCCGTTCAGCGGCGTCCGGATCTCATGACTCACCTTGGAGACCAGACCCCACTCGGCCCCGTGTGCCGGGCGATCAACCATCATCGATCCTCCCAATTGGCGTGCGCTCCCGTCCTGGTGCCCCGGCGGATCCGGACGTCCCTGAGGGCGAGAACCCCTTGCGGGTCATCTCGCCCCACCCCTCGATCCGCCGCGCCGCCGAGATCAGCCCGTGCAGTCGCCACACCGAAATCAGCTGCCGGTACCCGAAGTTCTCGACAGCCGCCACCACGAAGAGTCGCAGGAGATCGGACACCCTGGGGTAGCGCCGAAAGCCCAGCTCCTCCAGGCCGACTGCGGCAATGGACAGCACCATCCCGAACACGAACGCGGCCATCAGGAACGCGGCGGCGTGCAGATACGACACGAGACCCAGAGCCAACGTCAGCACCAGGAACCCAATCCGTCCGTAGCGCGGATTGAACAGCATGCGCCGATGGCGCAGCAGGCTCTCGGCCATGCCGCGCTGCCAGCGGTCGCGCTGCCGCGCCAGCACACGCAGCGTTTCGGGACACTCCGTCCAGGCGACCGGATCCGGCACGAAGCTGATGCGGTAGGGAATGTTGTGCTCGCGGCAGTAGCGGTGGAGGCGCACCACCAGTTCCATGTC
>CAYGCN010000178.1:1688-6183 GCA_964348385.1 uncultured Gemmatimonadaceae bacterium | reverse complement strand
ATTTCCCGTCCAAGGTCACGTCCTCCGGCGGCCGCTACCACTTCGACGACGACTGGGAATGCCTGGATACCCAGATCGCGTCATTCGAGTTCGAGAGCGACGCGACCATCGCGTGGGAGGGACGGAGCTGCAACGGGCGGCCTATCGAGGGCCGGGGACGCGGCGTGTCCATTCACGGGACGATTGGGACCGCCATCATCGACCGGTCAGGATACGTCATCTACGATCTTGAGAACAATGAAGTCGCGCGCCGCATTCGCGGCGAGACGGTCGATGCCCTCGACACCCGTGGCGGCGGCAGCCTCACGGACCTGCACATCGTCAACTTCCTGAGCGCGATCCGTGACGAGGCGACCCCCACGGCCCCGATCGACGAGGGACACAAGAGCCAGCTCCTGTGTCACCTTGGCAACATCGCGCAACGGACGAACGGCGTCGTGCATTGCGATCCGCAAACCGGGCGCATCGTGGGCAACGCCGAGGCGATGGCGCTGTGGAGCCGGGATTACGAGCCGGGTTGGGAGCCAAAGGTGTGACGATGAGCGAACATCACGAGAGCCGGAGAGATTTCCTCAAGGCGGCCGCCGTCGGTGCCGCGGGGCTCACCATCCCAACCTCGCTCACGGGCTGCGCCGAACCCGCACCAGCAACGATACCCGTCGGCATCAAGCTGGGTGTCGCGAGTTACTCCCTCCGCGAGTTGAGTCGCGCTGATGCGATCGCGGCGATCCGCGCGCTCCGTGCGACGCATGTGAGCATCAAGTCGTTCCATTTGCCGTACGAGAGCAGTCCGGCGGAGTTGGCTGCGGGTCGCAAGGAATTCGAAGATGCGGGGCTCAGCATCGTGGGTGGTGGGCTCATCACGCTGCAGCAGGACGATGATGCCGAGATCCGGCGCTATTTCGAGTACGCACAGGCTGCCGGCATGCCGCTCATGGTCATCGCTCCCACGCCCACCACGCTGCCCCGCATCGAGCGGTTCGTGCGCGAATACGGCATCGCGGTCGCGATTCACAACCACGGGCCGGAGGATCCGTACTTCCCCGGTCCGCAGGACGCGCTGCCCCTCATCCGCGACATGGATCCGCGCGTGGGTCTCTGCGTGGACCTCGGCCACACAACCCGAACCGGTATCGATATCGTCGAAGCGTTGGCGGAAGGCGGCGATCGCGTGCTGGACATCCACGCGAAGGACTTGAAGGACCTGCTGGTGCGGGACAGCCAGTGCATCGTGGGCGAAGGGGCAATGCCGATACCCGCGATCTTCAGGCAATTGGTCGCTATGGATTACGCGGGATGCGTCAACCTCGAGTACGAGATCGACGCACAGGATCCGCTCCCGGGCATGCTCCAGTCCTTTGCGTACATGCGTGGGGTCCTGAACGGACTCGGCATTCCGGAGCGATAGACGTGGCCGGAAGGACCGTCGAGCGGCACGCGTTTGCTCGAGCGGGGCTGCTTGGCAATCCTTCCGATGGCTACTTCGGTCGCACACTGTCCGTAGTGCTTCGGAACTTCCGCGCGACGGTGACGCTCGAGGAGTCGACGAAACTCCGTATCGAGCCCGATGCCGCCGACGACAGTGTGTTCCGGAGCATGGAGGACTTGGCCTCGTCGGTCACCTACCAGGGGTACTACGGTGGCGCGCGACTGCTGAAGGCGACGATCAAGACGCTCCATGACTACTGCAGACGACACGGTGTCGCCGTTCCGGCCCGGAACTTCACCGTGCGGTATCGATCGTCGATTCCGCGTCAGGTGGGGCTCGCGGGCTCCAGCGCCATCGTGACCGCGGCCCTGCGCGCGCTGCTCGAGTTCTTCGAGCTGGAGATCAGTAGGGAGGAGCAGCCGAACCTGATCCTGGCCGCCGAAACCGAGGAACTGGGAATCACCGCTGGGTTGCAGGACCGTGTGGTACAGGTATATGAGGGTCTCGTCTACATGGACTTTGCCAGGAATCTGATGGAGGACCTCGGCCACGGCCGCTACGAGGCGCTGGACACCAGCTTGCTCCCAACCATGTTCGTGGCGTACAGGATGCAACCCGCCAAGGTCTCGGGACGGGTCCTGAACGATCTTCGCACGCGGTGGGAACGGGGTGACGTGGAGGTACTCGAGACGCTGGACCGGATTGCCGAGCTGGCGTCGAAGGGCAGGGACGCACTGCTCGAGGGACGGCAGGATCTGTTCCCCCAGCTCATGAACCAGAACTTCGACCTGCGCCGCCGCATCATGCGGATCGATGAGCGCGACCTGGCCATGGTCGAGGCTGCACGGGCGCTCGGCGCGTCGGCCAAGCTCACCGGCTCGGGTGGGGCGATCATCGGCGTGCTCGAGGGTGACAACGCGAATGAGCACATCGCAAAGGAACTCGGCGAGCTCGGCGCGCGGGTGATCCTGGCGGAAACGACATAGAGGACGCTGATCGATGATCACCAAGGCCGTCATCCCGGCCGCCGGCGCAGGAACCCGGCTGCTCCCCGCCACCAAGGCGCAGCCCAAGGAGATGCTGCCCATTCTCGACACGCCGGCGATTCAGTACGTGGTGCAGGAGGCGGTGGAGTCGGGCATCGAGGACATTCTCTTCGTCACCGGCCGTGACAAGCGCGCCATCGAAGACCACTTCGATCGCAACGTCGAACTGGAGTCGCACCTCGAGAAGCGGGGTGATACCTCCGCCCTTCAGGCTGTGCGCGGTTTGGCGCAGCTCGCCAGGATCCACTATGTGCGCCAGCCCACGCAGGCCGGGCTTGGAGATGCGATTCGCTGTGCCCGGGCTTTCGTCGGCGACGAGCCGTTCGCCGTTCTCCTCGGTGACACGGTGATCGACGCGCCGGTCCCGGTTACCAGACAGCTCATCCGCGCCTACGAGGCGGAGCACGCGCCCGTCCTCGCCGTGGAGGACGTGCCACTGCAGAAGATCGGTCGCTACGGGATCGTGGAAGGCACGCGGCTCGACACCGGCAGATTCCGCGTGAACCGCTTGATCGAGAAACCCCGCCCGGGTGAGACGACGTCCACCATGGCGATCGCCGGGCGGTACGTGCTCTCGCCCGGGGTGTTCGACGCGCTCGCGGCTGCGCCACCAGGTCGGGATGGCGAGATCCAGCTGACCGATGCCCTCGCGCGTATGCTCCCGCACACTCCCATGCTCGCCGTGCCGTTCCAGGGACGCCGCTACGACATCGGCGACAAGCTCGATTACCTGAATACCATCCTCGCATTCGCACTCAAGCGGGACGAGTTCGCCGAGACGATTTGCTCGTTCCTCTCGTCACTCGAAGGCACGAGACGCAGCGGGTGAGGTGCGACACCGCTCGGGTCGCTGTATCGCTGCTCGGGCTCGCGGCCGTCGTCGGGTGCCGAGCGCCGGACGCGACGCGGGTCCTGAAGCTCGCGCACGGCCTGGACGTCTCTCATCCCGTGCACCTCGCGATGGTCCACCTGGCCGATCGCGTCGCGGAGGCTTCGGGCGGGCGCATGCGGGTGGAGATCCATCCCAGCGGGCAGCTGGGGGAAGAGCGCGAGCTGATCGAGATGCTGCAGATCGGCAGCATCGCGATGACCAAGGTGTCGGCGAGCCCGCTCGAGTCGTTCGTCCCGGACATGGCGGTCTTCAGCATCCCCTACGTGTTCCGCAATGAGGCCCATCTCCGGCAGGTGCTGGACGGGGAGATCGGGCGTCGTCTCCTGCTGGCGGGTGAGCGCTACTACCTGAGGGGTCTCTGCTATTACGACGCCGGGCCCCGGAACTTCTACACCACCGGACGGGCGGTGCGAACGCCCGAGGACCTGAGTGGCCTCAAGATCCGGGTACAGAAGAGCATCACCTCCACGCGCATGGTCCGGGCGCTGGGCGGCTCGGCCACACCCATCGACTGGGGGGAGCTGTATTCAGCGCTGCAGCAGGGGGTGGTGGACGGTGCCGAGAACAACCTGCCGAGCTTCTTTCTCTCCGGGCACTACGAGGTGAGTCCGTACTACACGCTCGATGAACACACCTGGGTTCCCGATGTGCTGTTGATCAGCACCCACGTGTGGGACCGCCTCTCGAGCGAAGAGCGGAGCTGGTTGGAGGAGGCCGTTGCGTCCTCGGTGATCGAGCAGCGCCGCTTGTGGAAGGAGGCGTCCGAGCACGCCTTGGCTGAGATCCGCGCGGCAGGTGTGGAGGTCATCGAGCCGAACACGGCGGCGTTCCGCCGTGCCGTGCAGTCGTTGTTCGACGACTACCGCGGGACACCCATGCACGATCTCCTACGCGCCATCGACCGCGTTCCATGACGCCTCCCACGAAGTTCCTTGCGTTCCTGACACAGGTCCTCGACCGCATCGAGCGCACGTTGGCGTGGCTCCTCGTGCTGCTCATGGGTGTCATGGTCGTCGACGTCACGTGGCAGGTCGTTTCGCGGTTTCTTCTCCGCGCGCCGAGTTCCTTTACGGAGGAGCTTGCCGGCTTTCTCCTGATCTGGGTCGGAATTCTGGGTGCGGCGTACGG
>CAYGCN010000178.1:0-1678 GCA_964348385.1 uncultured Gemmatimonadaceae bacterium | reverse complement strand
CATCGTCGCGCACGGACTCGTCGTGCTCTTCGCGCTCTCCACCATGGTGACTGGGGGAATCCTGCTCGTGCGGCTCGCCTTCCAGCTCGACCAGATCTCGGCGGCCATCGGCATCCGCGTCGGCTTCGTCTACCTGGTTTTGCCGCTCTCGGGGGTGCTCATCACCCTGTTCTCCGTCGAGTCGATCGTTCGGGAGATCGCCGCCCCGGCCGAGCGCTGATGGACGCCTCCGTCGTCCTGCTCGTCGTCACGTTCCTCGCCTGTCTGGCGATCGGTGTGCCCATCGCCGTGAGCATCGGCACCGCCACGGCGGTCAGCATGCTCGTCACGATCCCGCTCGAGCCGGCGGTGACGACGACGGCCCTGAGGATGGCGACGGGCATCGACAGCTTTGCGCTCCTGGCAATCCCGTTCTTCATTCTGTCGGGTCGCCTCATCGCCGAGGGTGGCATGGCGCGCCGGCTCATCGATTTCGCCAAGGTGGTGGTGGGTGGGTTTGCGGGCGGGTTGGCCTATGTGAACGTGCTGGCCAGCATGTTCTTCGGCACCATCTCGGGCTCGGCGGTCGCCGCCACGTCAGCCGTCGGTGGCTTCATGATCCCGGCGATGGAAGACGAGGGCTACGAGCGGGAGTACAGTGTAGCGGTCACCATGACGGGGTCGGCCACCGGCCTGATCATTCCACCGAGCAACATCCTGATCGTGTACTCGTTGGCGAGCGGCGGTGTCTCGATCGCCGCGCTGTTCGTCGCCGGATACGTGCCCGGCATTCTCCTGGGTCTCGCGCTCATGCTCGTGGGCGCGGTGATCGCCGTGAGGCGTCGCTACCCGGTTGCCGGTCGCCCCGGTCTGTCCGAGGGCGTCCGCGCGTTGTTCCGCGCCATCCCGAGTCTGCTGCTCATCGTGATCGTGATGGGCGGGATCATTGCGGGGATCTTCACCGCCACGGAGGCGAGTGCTGTCGCCGTGGTGTATTCGTTGATCCTCGCCGTGCCGGTGTACCGGGAGGTCCGCGTGCGCGATCTACCGGACATCCTTCTCAAGTCCGCGGAAACGACGGCGATCGTGATGTTTCTGATCGCCACGTCAACCGCGCTCGCCTGGATTCTGAGCTACGAGAACCTGCCGCAGGACCTCGCCGCGTTTCTGCTCTCGCTCACGGACAGCCGCGTGCTGATTCTGTTGCTGATCAACCTGTTGTTCCTGGCCGTGGGCACCTTCATGGACATCACCCCGGCCGTGCTGATCTTCACGCCGATCTTCCTGCCGGTGGCGCACCAGCTGGACATCTCCTCCCTGCATTTCGGCATCATGATGGTGCTCAACCTGTGTATCGGGCTGTGCACGCCGCCGGTGGGATCCATACTGTTCGTGGGGT
This sequence comes from uncultured Gemmatimonadaceae bacterium, assembly GCA_964348385.1. GTDB lineage: Bacteria > Gemmatimonadota > Gemmatimonadetes > Gemmatimonadales > GWC2-71-9 > JAOTVV01. Next base: position 300 of record CAYGCN010000178.1, on the reverse strand, counting down.
GCGGGATCGGCCGGACGACCGTGGCGCGGACCACCAGGGCGCTCCTGCCGTTCTACGGCGTGATGGTGCTGGTGCTGCTTCTGGTGGTCTATCTGCCGTGGCTCACGGAGGCCCTGCCGAGGTTGCTGGGGTACTAGGGCTCGCGTGGAATCAGGATGAAATCGGACGTCGCACCACAGCGACCGTGAAACGTCAGGAACCATGACGACGACGAACGGAGCCGTTCGCTACGAAGCAGGGATCATTGGCCGGACCCTGCGCCTGATGCATACCGCCAAGGAGTACGACGTCGAGGAGGTC
>CAYGCN010000177.1:877-6207 GCA_964348385.1 uncultured Gemmatimonadaceae bacterium | reverse complement strand
CCGTCGACGCCGCCCGGGCGGCGGAGGAGGTGGCCCCGATCTCACTGTCGGCGGTGCTGCAGGGGCGCGCCCCTGGCGTGCAGGTCATCAATACGAGCGGCACCGCGGGCACCGGAACGAAGATTCGCATTCGGGGCTCCAGCTCCATGTCACTGGGCAACGACCCGCTGCTCGTGGTCGATGGGGTACGGGTCGACAACCGTGCGGACGACGGTGGCAATGCCTACGTCGGTGGCCAGACGATCTCACGGATCAACGACTTCAACCCGGACGAGATCGAGAGTATCGAGGGCATCAAGGGGCCGTCTGCCGCCGCACTGTACGGGACGGAGGCCGCCAACGGTGTTGTGGTGATCAAGACCAAGCGTGGCCGCGTGGGGGAACCGTCCTGGAATATCTATGGCGAGTATGGTCTGGTCTCCGATCCAAACCAGTTCCCGACCAATTACAGCGGCCTCGACTCGGACGGCGGATGGTGCCCGTTGTTTGTCCAGGGCTCGGGTGCCTGTAATCAATCCACACTCGAGATGGCGAATCCGCTGGAGAGCAAGGCCACCACGCCGATCGGGACCGGCAACCGGCAGAGCATTGGACTCAACGTGGCCGGCGGCACACCGGACGTGCAGTACTTCCTCTCGGGCGAGTACGAGACGGAGAACGGGGTGTACGGTCTTCCGCAGGGTACGAGGGACTCGATCGTGGCCGAGCGTCCCGAGGGATACGAGATCCCGGACTTCGTGCTGAACCCGAACCGGGTGAGGCGCGTGAGCCTGCGGGCCAACCTCAACGCGCAGCTCAGCAAGAGCCTCATGTTGCAGTCGTCGTCGGGGTACGTCGACGGAGACATCCGCCTTCCCCAGAACGACAACAATGTGATGGGGATGCTGCCGAGTGGGCTGCTCGGGTCGAGCGACAGCACGAATGGGAAAGGGGGATGGGGCTTTCATACGCCGGAGGAGGTGTTCTGGATCGAGACGAATCAGAACATCCAGCGCTTCACCCAATCCCTGACCGCGACGTGGGCGCCGACCTACTGGCTCGATTTCCGCGCCACGGGGGGGATGGACTACGCCGGCGCGTCGAACGTCTCGTTCCAGGCGATTGGGACGGGTCCCGATTTCTCCAACAACAAGGTCGACGGCAATCGCACTTCCGACAAGCTCTCGACCTGGCAGTACACCCTCGACATCGGCGGGACTGCGCGGGCGCGCCTGAGTGACCGCATCTCGTCGCGAACATCGGCTGGCGTGCAGTACTTCCGCAACTATCGGGAGGCCGTGCTGACCCAGGGGCAGAAGCTCCCCCCGGGCGCCGGCTCGAACGCGTCGGCCACCGACCAGTACATTGGCGAGGCGTTCATCGAGACCCGCACGCTGGGGACGTTCATCGAACAGCAGTTCGGACTCGACGACCGCCTGTTCGTCACGGCCGCCATCCGGGGCGACGACAACTCCGCATTCGGAAAGGACTTCGACTACACCGTCTATCCGAAGCTCGGGGTGTCGTACCTGCTGATCGACCGGGGCAACGCTGTGATCGACAATCTCCGAGTGCGTGGTGCGTGGGGGGTGTCCGGCGTGCAGCCGGGAACGAACGACGCCGTGCTGTTCTACACCGGTGTCGCGCTCGCCGACAAGAGCGGTGACCAGACCGGCGTCATGATTCAGAATGCCGGGAACACCGAGCTCAAGCCGGAACGGTCGAGCGAGTTCGAGGTTGGTTTCGAAAGTGGCCTGTTTGGCGGGCGTTTGGGCCTCGATTTGACCATATACTACCGACGAACCAAGGACGCGCTCGTCAATCGCGAGCTCGCGCCGTCGCTCGGGCTCACGCAAAACCGCTACGAAAACCTCGCCAGCACGGAGAACTACGGATTCGAGGGAGGCATCAACGGCACGCTGATTCGAAGCGCGTTTCTCAACTGGGACTTCAGTCTGACCGGATCGACAAACACAAACAAGGTGCTGGCACTGGGCGAGGAGGTGCAGCCGATCATCTTCAACAACGTCCAGGCCCACAAGGAGGGGTACCCGCTGGGCGGCTATTGGGATCGACCGTACACCTTCGACGACGCCAACGGTGACGGCATCCTCACACCGGACGAGGTCACCGTGAACGCCTCCGACAGTACCGAGTTCCTCGGCTACGCTCGGCCACGGTATGAACTCGCCTTGTCCAACTCGTTCGCCATCGGTGGATGGCTCCGAATCAGCGGGCTGTTCGACTACCGTGGGGGCCACAAGTTGTGGAACTACACGGGACAATTCCGATGTCGTTTCGTCATCTGCGAGGAGCTGAACGTCCTTGACACGCCGCTTGACCAGCAGGCCCGCGGCGTTGCGGCCGCGCTCACGACGACCAACTCGGCCGCCGGCTACATCGAGCCCGCCTGGTTCATCAAGCTCCGAGAGCTGTCGTTCACGTTCTTCGCGCCCGAGAACTGGGCGCGGAAGCTCGGGGCCAGCCGGGCGAGCCTCACGATCTCCGGTCGAAACCTGTTTACGATCACGGATTACTCGGGCATGGATCCGGAGGTCCAGGAGTATCCGGGCAATTTCGGCTCCGATGACTTCTTGACCCAGCCGCCGGTTCGCTACTGGACCGCTCGGATCCAACTCACGTTCTGACGGAGAGGAACACGACCATGATGAAGCATACGACTTCTCATGCGCTGCGGGCGGGGAACCGCCGGTTCCTCCCGGCTGCGCTCGCCCTCGTCGGGCTGCTGGCACTCCCAGCAGTGGGATGCAATGACATCCTGGAGGTGAACGACCCCGACATCGTCACTCCGGACAACCTGCAGGACGAGCTCGGTCTCCAGACGCTGCGCAACGGCGCCCTCAGCAACTTCAACGAGGCGTGGTCTGCGGGCGGCTGGAACAACGGTGGCATTGTGATGATCTCGGGACTGATGTCCGATGAATGGATGCACTCAGGTACTTTCCCGACGCGCCGGGAGCTCGATAGACGGGAGATCCAGATCAAGGGCAACACCACCCTCGACAATTTCTTCTTCCAGATGCAGCGGGCACGAGCCGACCTGGAGCGGGCCGCAATTCAGATCGAGCGCGCGGCCTCTGATGCCAGCACCGATGCCCGCATCCCCGAGATGCGGGCCTATGCCGGCTTCATGTACATCGCCTTCGGTGAGAACTACTGCTCGGGCGTCCCGTTCAGTGAAACCATCGACTCGATTTACTACGGTGAGCCGCTGACGACGAGCGAGATGCTCGAACGGGCGGTGGGCTACTTTGACGCGGCGCTGAGTCATCCCGCGGCGGACGTGGACGTCGCAAACCTCGCACGCGTCGGCAAAGGGCGGGCGCTGCTCAGTCTCGGGCGCTACGCCGAGGCAGGGACGGCCGTGGGCGCGGTTCCCAACGACTGGATTGCCTACAACTGGCACTCCAACGTGGCTCCGCCGCGTACCATCAGCGGCACATACCACCTCAACTATGAGGCGGGACGCTGGTCGGTCGCCGATGCCGAGGGTGGGAACGGGCTCCCGTTCCGCACCGGCAACGACCCCCGGGTACCGTGGAGTGACGAAGGCATCGGCTTCGACAGCGAGACCCCACTCTACTGGTTCCTCAGTGCGTCGAGTCGTACCGATCGGTTCCCACTTGCGTCGGGGGTCGAGGCTCGGCTGATCGAGGCGGAGGCCGCGTTGGAATCGGGTGGTGGTTGGCTGGGGATCCTCAACAACCTGCGACAGGATTACATCACGTACGCCGACCTGCTGTACCCGGACCATCCGTCGGCCGGTACATTGGCGCCGCTGGCAGACCCGGGTACTCCAGATGGGCGCGTGGATCTACTCTTCTCGGAACGCGCCTTCTGGCTGTTCAATACCGCGCATCGCCTGGGGGACCTGCGGCGGTTGGTCAGGCAATACGGGCGCGCGACCGAATCGGTGTTCCCGACGGGTGCCTATTTCAAGGGCGGCTCGTACGGCACGGACGTGAACGTTCCAGTCCCGCAGCCGGAGGAGAACAACCCCAACTTTGCGCAGTGCATCGACCGGAACCCGTAGCCTGAACGGTGCGGCACCGCCGCACCGCAACGAGGGAGGCGCCCCGCAGGGGCGCCTCCCTTCGTGTGTCCCGGAGTACACCGAAGCGACCTAGGGCACAGCCCGCGTCCGCATCGCGGTGGTGTCGGGGGCCGCGACTGTGTCGCCCTCCTCGGCACCGAGCGTCGTCTCGAGGAGGATCACGCCGGCGACTGCCGACGTGCCGAAATACGTGGTCGCGTCCGGACCCGTCAGGACCTGGATGGAGTACAGGTTGTGGGCCGGGATCATCCGGAGTACGGTGATGTCGGTCAAGCGGGCGCCGTCGAGATACACGAACGGCTCCTCGCGCAACACCATGCTTCCCTGGCCCCGGGCGGAGTAGATCCGTACAGGAGTCCCCTGTTCCTCCGCGAACCGGTGGGTGCGCACCGTGAACTTCAGTGCCTCCCACGCGTTGCCTGCCCCGGACTGGCGGATCTGCGCCGCGGTGACGAACTGTCCTCCCGTGGGCGGACTCGCGACGTCCGACGGCCTGGCGCCGCCGCAGGCGAGCGTCACGGCAACGCCGATGGGCAGGAACGTGCGACTTCCGGACCTGGTGTGGCGAGTCATGAGCGTGCCCGCCTCTCTGGTCTGCACCGCACATGAGCCGGTTGTATGGTCAACGGGACGGCGACGGCGCTCCCAACGGCGCGCCGTCACTAGCTCTCTATGCAATATAGATATGTGCGGAGGCGCACGCATCCCCGGTTCGGGGCGGCCCGTAGGCCAAGATTGGATGTGAGGTTCACCTCTCTTTCACGGCCCCTTCACGCTGACGTGCCGACCTTGGGCCAACCCCCGGTGGAGAGAGGTGATCGTGACGGACAAGTGCATCACCCTGCGACTCACCGAGACGCAGCGGCGCGCGGTTCGGGATATCCTGGGGCGCGATGTCGAGGCGCTGACCATTCCCGTGGATGAACTCGAGGAACGCGCAGTGCATTCCGACGAGGTCACCAAGGTCGAGGAGGACGCGGTCGTGTGGGAGTGCCTCAACCCCTACCCCTGAGAGCGCGACGTCGAGTGTCCGACGCCCGGCCACCGTGCCGGGCGTTTGTTTTTGTGCGGGGCGGGCTGGGAGGTCCCAGTGGTTGCGTCAGGTGAAATCGGCGCCATTATGATGCAGAACCCCTGCGAGGTCGAGCGATGAGACGATGGGGCTCGCGCCACCCGTTTTGTCGGGCGTCGGCAATGGCAGCGCTCGGGGTCTGCCTGGCTGAGTCATCCGTAGCTCCACAGGAGCTCCGTGAGCCGATGCCGCCCGGCGTGACGG
>CAYGCN010000177.1:499-867 GCA_964348385.1 uncultured Gemmatimonadaceae bacterium | reverse complement strand
CATGTCGTTGGGGCTCGGTGCTGGCCGCGCTCGGACTCATCCTCACCACGTCATCTGCTGTGGGCCAGGAACGCCGTGAGCCGAACCCACCCGGCGTGACGGATTCGCTCATCCAGCGGGGCAGCGTGGTATATCGGGGATCGGCGCGGTGCGACATGTGCCATGGTGCGGACGCCCGCGGTACCGACGACGGGCCCGATCTCACGGACGACAAGTGGCTCCGAGGCAACGGAACGTTCGACGAGATCGTTGAGCGTGTGCGGTACGGCGTGCCGCGGCGCGACGCCAAGACCGACAAGCCCATGCCGATGCGCGGCTGGGAGCCGGTGAGCGACGACGATGTGCGGGCGGTCGCGGCGTATGTGTGG
>CAYGCN010000177.1:0-489 GCA_964348385.1 uncultured Gemmatimonadaceae bacterium | reverse complement strand
TCCTCCGGGCCGACAATGTGCCCACGCGGTGTCGATCGCCGCGCTCAGATCTCCAGGGGTCCCGCCCTCACTGAGAATCCCGCTCGCGCCGAAAGACGCCACTCCCCACCGAGTCGTTCGACCGATCGGCTGATGGGGAGCGAAGCAACTGCCGGAAGAGCCGCAACTGCACGGGTGTGTCCCACTCCCGCGCACCGATCTCCCGCTTCACGATGACTCCCTGGTCGTCGATGATGAAGCTCTCGGGGACGCCAGTCGTCTGATAGATGCGCTCGATCCGCCCGGCGGGGTCGTGCAGCACGGTAAATGTAAGGCCACGCTGCTCCACCCAATCGAGCACCTTCTGCGAGCTGCTACGGTCGATGCTTACGGCGACGATCCAGAGGCCCTGATCGAACAGTGCCTCGTGCAGTCGCTGCATTGACGGCATTTCCTGTTCGCACGGTTTGCACCAGGTTGCCCACACGTTGAGGAGCACCACGTGTCCCC
>CAYGCN010000176.1:460-6348 GCA_964348385.1 uncultured Gemmatimonadaceae bacterium | reverse complement strand
AGGCCCATCGGGAGGGCACATGGAAGCACTGGCGTTGCTGACATCGGGTGGGGACGCGCCGGGCATGAACGCGGCGATCCGCGCCGTGGTCCGCACGGGCATCGATCACGGCTGGGAGGTGGTCGGCATCAGGCACGGGTTCGGCGGCCTGATCAGCGGCAGCGTGATCCCACTGGGCGCGCGCGACGTGAGCGGCATCATGCAACACGGCGGCACGATGCTGGGGAGCGCGCGCTCGGACGAGTTCAAGACGGTGAAGGGCCGCAACGCGGCACTGCGGGTGCTGAGCCAGCACGACGTCGAGGCGCTCGTGGTGATCGGCGGCAATGGCTCACAGCAGGGCGCCCACGCGCTGCACGCGGAGGGCTTCCCCGTCGTGGGCGTCGCGTCCACGATCGACAACGACCTCTTCGGTTCCGAGATCACGATCGGGGTGGACACGGCGCTCAACATCGCGCTCGAGGCCATCGATCGGCTCAAGACCACGGCGTCGTCCCACCAGCGGGCATTCCTCGTGGAGGTGATGGGACGCGACTGCGGCTACTTGGCCCTGATGGTCGCGATCGCGGGCGGGGCGGAGGCGGTCGTGATCCCCGAGATCCCGACCGACCCCGATGCCGTGGCCGCCGAGTTGAGAGAAGCGTACAAGCGCGGCAAGTCGCACGCGATCGTGGTCGTGGCCGAAGGCGATCAATTCAACGCCCAGGCACTGGCGCGGCACTTTGCCGAGCATCGGGACGAGCTGGGGTTCCAGTTGCGGGTCACGACACTCGGGCACGTGCAGCGCGGCGGATCCCCGGGCGCGTTCGACCGGCTCCTCGCCACTCGGCTGGGCGCGGCTGCGACCCAACAACTCGCGGACGGCAACGCCGGTGTGCTGGTGGGGCTCCAGCACGGGGAGATTGCGACCACGCCACTCGCCGACGTCGTGCGCCACAAGAAGCAGCTCGACACCGAGCTGTTGGCGCTCGCGAATGTCCTGGCGCGGTAGCGGCGTGCGCGTACTTCAGCTCAAGATGGTGACGTGAACGCGTGACCAGCGGCGCGAACGGAGGGAAGCGGATGTCGTCGATCGAGAGACGCGATTTCATCAAGGGCGCGGCGGGCGCCGCGGTCGGGCTCGCGGGCATGCCGGCCATCTTGCGGGGCACGGACGACAGGACGGTGCGCCTCGGTATCATCGGTACGGGCGGCCGCGGTCGGAGCCTCCTCGGGTTGCTACTCCGTCGCACCGACACGGTGGTGAACGCGCTGTGCGACATCGACCCCGAGGCGCTGCAACAGGCCGTGACGATGGTGCGCGAGGCGACCGGCAAGAGCCCCCGGACGTTCGCCGACGGAGAGGAGGACTTCCGAAACCTCGTGCAGCGCGACGATCTCGACGCGGTGATCGTGGCGACGCCGTGGCTGTGGCACACACCGATGGCCGTGGCGGCGATGCGGGCCGGCAAGGCGGTGGGGGTGGAAGTGCCGGCGGCCGTCACGGTGGAGGAGTGCTGGGACCTGGTCGACACGTCTCAAGCCACGGGTGTGCCCTGCATGCTGCTGGAGAACGTGTGCTACCGCCGCGACGTGATGGCCGTGCTCAACATGGTGGGGCAGGGGTTGTTCGGCGAGGTGCTCCATTGCCACTGCGGCTACCAGCACGATCTGCGCGAGATCAAGTTCCAGCCCGGCGCAGAGTTCGGCCCCGGCGCGCGCGGCGAGGCCCGGTGGCGCACCGCGCACTCCATCAAGCGGAACGGCGATCTCTATCCCACCCACGGCGTGGGGCCCATCGCGCAGATCCTCAGGATCAACGCCGGCAACCGGTTCGCCACCCTCACCTCCACGGCCACCAAGTCGCGCGGCCTGCACGACTACATCGTGCAGCACGGTGGGGAAGATCATCCCAACGCGGCGATCCAGTTTGCGCTGGGAGACATCGTCACGACCATCATCCGCACCACCAACGGCGAGACGGTGATGGTGTCACACGACACCAATCTCCCTCGACCCTATTCACTGGGCTTTCGCGTGCAGGGCACCAAGGGGCTGTGGATGGACGACAACCGATCCATCTACATCGAGGGCGTGAGCGAGCCGCACCGCTGGGAGCCGTTCGAGCCGTATCAGGAGCGGTACGATCATCCGCTGTGGCGGCGCTACGAGGCGCAGGCCACCGGCGCCGGCCACGGCGGCATGGACTTCTTCGTGGTGCACGCGTTCGTGGAATCGGTGAAGCGCCGAGTGCCGCCGCCGATCGACGTGTACTCGGCCGCGGCGTGGAGCGTGATCAGCCCGCTGTCGGAGCAGTCGATCGCGCTCGGCAGCGCGCCGGTGGAGTTCCCGGACTTCACCCGGGGACGTTGGGTCACACGACGCTACACCTTTGGCATGACGGACGAGTTCTAGGGGAGGGTGGCTCCTGAATGGGAGGAGGTATCATGGGTTGGCTGCGGGGGACGAGCTTCGTGCTGGTCGCACTCACCGTCGGGTGCGGCAGTGAGCAGCCCGACCGGAAGGTGCTGCTGATCGGATTGGACGGGGTGAGGGTCGACGTCCTGGCGGCGGCCTCCACGCCGCATCTCGACGCGCTGATCGCGCAGGGAACGTTCAGCGGCCAGGCGCGGACGGGCGATCCCACCGTGAGCGGGCCGGGCTGGTCCAGCATGTTGACCGGCGTGTGGCCCGCCAAACACGGCGTGCTCGGCAACGACTTCGCCGCAAAGCGCTACGACCGCTACCCGGACTTCCTCACTCGCCTGGAGCAGGTGGATCCCGGTTACGAGACATTCGCCGTCGTCGATTGGCCGCCGCTCGGCACGACCGCCTCGAACGGGCCACTCCTGAGCGGCGCGCTGGACCGCCTGGTCGTGATCGACGGCGACTCGCTGGGATACCGCGTGGCGGATTCAGTGTCCGTGCTCGAGGCGACGGCGTACCTCCGGACGGCGGATCCCGACGCGGCGTTCGTCTATCTGGGGGACATCGACGTGGAGGGTCACGAGACAGGATCCCTGTCCGACGCGTACCGCGAGGCGATCGAGCGCGCGGACCGGCAGGTCGGGGTACTCCTGGCGGCGCTGGCCGAACGGCCTCGCTACGATCGTGAGGACTGGCTCATCCTGGTGAGCACCGACCACGGTCGCACAGACGCCGGCGGGCATGGTGGGACTTCCCAGGCCGAACGGACCATCTTCTACCTCGCCTCCGGACCGTCGGCAGCGACGGGGGTCCCACCCACGGCGCCGAGGATCGTCGATGTCGCGGTCACGGCGTTGACCCATCTCGGTGTGACGATCGATCCGGCGTGGGAGCTGGACGGCGTCGCGGTGGGTTTGAGACGCCGGTGAGCGATCTCGCGCAGCGCTTCGTCGCCGAGTTCGGCCCGCCCGGGCCCGCGTACCGCGTCTCGGCGCCGGGTCGCGTGAACCTGATCGGCGAGCACATCGACTACGCCGGTCTTCCGGTGCTGCCGATGGCCGTGCAGCGACGGGTGCGGATCTTCGTTCGCCCGCGCGCCGACCGGACGGTACGGGTCGCCAATCGCGATTCTGCGTTCGCACCGCGGACGTTCACCATCGCCAACGAGATCGAACCGTTCCCCACCGGCGACTGGGGCAACTACGTCAAAGCCGCTGTGCAGCACGTGGAGCGACGCTACGGTCCGATCACCGGATTCGACGCCCTGATCGACTCGGCGCTTCCGGTGGCGGCGGGGCTCAGCTCGTCGTCGGCCCTCGTGATCGCCACGGGGCTCACCGCGCTGGCCGTGAGCCGGCACGAGGCCCCGATCCTGGATCTCGCCGAGGGGCTCGCGTTGGCGGAACAGTATGTGGGCACGCGCGGCGGGGGGATGGACCAGGCGATCAGCCTCGGTGCCAAGCAGGGTGCCGCCGCGAGGATCGACTTCGCGCCCCTGCACCTCACGTACGTACCGGTGCCCCATGAGTGGCGCTTCGTTGTGGCGTCGAGTCTCGTGGCGGCGGAGAAGTCCGGCGCGGTCCAGGAGGCGTACAACAATCGGCGACACGATGTGGAGTCCGCGCTCGCCCTGCTCGTCGGCGACGCGGGAAGATGGCCCGGCATCGATTCGTATCGCGACATCGTGGCACTCCCGGCGGACGAGATCGACGAGGCCATCGCCTCCATGCCGGAGGGTGTGCTACGGCGGCGGTTCCGCCACGTGGTGCGCGAGGGCGCCCGGGTGCTCGCCGCGGAGCAGGCGATGCGCCGGTCCGACATGATGCTGTTCGGCCGTTTGATGTGTGACTCGCACACCAGTCTGCGCGACGACTTCGAGGTGAGCCGCGCCGAGTTGAATCAGATGGTGGACATCGCGCTGGAGGCCGGCGCGGCCGGGGCCAGGCTCACGGGAGCCGGATTCGGCGGCTGCATCGTGGCGCTGAGTGACCGGGTCACGGCCGACGCGATCGTCAACGCCCTGCGGGAGCGATACTACGCGTCGCGCGAAGTGCTGGGCGATCTCGATGATCTGCTGTTCGTCACGGAGCCGTCGGCCGGCGCCAGGGTGACCCACCTGTAGACGGCCGACCGCTCAGCATCTCACCTGACTCCGACGCGCGGCACCACCCTGAGGAGGCCGGCCGCCGCGACAACGACAACCACGACGCACACCAAACCCGGCATCGTCCGCCCGTACAGCAGGAAGCCCGTGCCGAACAGTGCCGAGTACACGACCGCGATGCCCAGGAACCAGCTGAGGAACGCAGCCGGCAGGCTGTCCTCGCGGTCATAGGCGTCCACGCTGACGGCGGCGCGCCACCCGCCGGGGAACGGCCGGATCTTGTCGTAGAAGGATTGCAGCGTTTCCCGACTCGCGGGCTGCGTGAACAGCGTGACCAGCAGCCAGCCGGTGGTCGTGATCGCGACGCCACTCAGCAACGCGACCGACGGGTGCATGGGCGCGAAGCCCAACCCTTCGTGCGCGAACTGGAAGTAGACCGCCACGACGAACGAGATCACCATCGCCGAGATCTCGCTCCAGGCGTTGATGCGCCACCAGAACCAGCGCAGCAGGAAGATGAGTCCCGTGCCGGCGCCGATCTGGAGCAGGATCTGAAACGCCTGAAGCGCGTTCTCGAGCCACAGGGAAAGCGCCGAGGCGAGCGCCACCAGGAGCACCGTGGTGACGCGTCCGATCGCCACGTAGTGCTCCTCGGTTCGCTCTCGGGCGATGAAGCGTCGATACACGTCGTCCACGACGTACGACGCCCCCCAGTTGAGGTGGGTCGAGATGGTGGACATGTAGGCGGCCGCGAGCGACGCCACCACCAAGCCCAGCAGGCCGTGCGGCACGAACACCAGCATGGCCGGATAGGCCAGATCGTGGCGCACGATCGACGGGTCGAGGTTGGGGAACCGTGCGGCGATGACGTCGAGACTCGGATACACGGCGAGCGAGGCCAGTGCCACGATGATCCACGGCCACGGCCGGAGCGCATAGTGGGCGATGTTGAACCACAAGGTGGCGAGCATCGACTCCCGCTCCGAGCGCGCCGCGAGCATGCGTTGCGCGACATATCCGCCCCCGCCCGGCTCCGCGCCGGGATACCACGTGCTCCACCACTGGACCGCGACGGGGATGACGAACACGGCCGCAGCCGTGCGCCAGTCGGCAAAGTCGGGAAGGAGCGACAGCTTGCCCTGTACCTCGGGATGGGTGAACAGCTCCAGCAGCCCACCCACTTCGGGCTGTGACACCGCGTAGTAGGCGGCGGCGAAAGCGCCGACCATCGCGACCACGAACAACAGCAGGTCGGTCACCACCACGCCCCAGAGCCCGGAGGTGGCGGAATACAGGGCCGTGGCGGAGCCGGCGATCAGTACCGTGGTGTACTTGTCGAGTCCCAGCAGGACACCGGCGATCTTGATCGCGGCGAGGG
>CAYGCN010000176.1:0-444 GCA_964348385.1 uncultured Gemmatimonadaceae bacterium | reverse complement strand
CCGCCAGCGTGACGGTGGCCATGATCATGACGTTGAAGAACACGCCCAGGTACAGGGCCCGGAACCCGCGGAGGAACGCAGCCGGTGCGCCGGAGTAGCGCAACTCGTAGAACCCGATGTCGGTGAGCGCTCCCGAGCGGCGCCACAGCTTGGCGTAGAAGAACACCGTGCACATGCCGGTGATGAGGAACGCCCACCAGAGCCAGTTCTGGCTCACGCCGCCGGTGCGGACCATGTCCGTCACCAGGTTCGGCGTGTCGGTGGAGAACGTGGTCGCCACCATGGAGGTCCCGAGCAGCCACCACGGCAGCTTGCGTCCCGAGAGGAAGAACTCCTGCGTGCCCCGACCCGCCCGGCGCGCGAAGACCACGCCAATGAGGACGACGACCGTGCCGTACAGGGCGATCACCGCCCAGTCGATGCCGATCAGCTGCATGGGATCAG
>CAYGCN010000175.1:0-6364 GCA_964348385.1 uncultured Gemmatimonadaceae bacterium | reverse complement strand
AGAGACCGAGGAGGGTAGTGAACCCAAACCACGGCTGCCACCTAACCCGCGCATGAAGCTGTCGAGCGCTGTAGGGGTTATTGGCTTGTGAGCACGTTGAGATCGATGAATACCAAGGATTCAATGCAGCTGGAGAGTCCGCGCTCGCAGCTTATGCCCAGGGATGTTAGGCTGCCGACCTAAATGCGCATCTACTGCCGCCACGACACCTCACCGAGCACTCGGAAAGCCCACGTATTCCCCAACGCTTTCCATCGCAACCTTGTTACCCCCGAGCCGGGGGTCGAGTGCGACGAGTGCAACGAACGGAATGGCCAGATCGACCGAGCCTTGATCTTGCACACCGCATTTGGTCACATCCGCCGGCGCTTCGTGAGGCCACACTAGCACCGATGAAAGTTGTTCATACACCACCCAGGGGCGGCCGCGATCTCGGCCCGGCGGTACCCGCTCCTCTGGCCTTCGAGGCAAACAAGGCGTAAGATGGTCTCCGTGCGAAAGTACCAGCCGAGGCCCCGCACCTGCCGCAGAACCCGATCCCACCGCCCGGTCAACCAATGAGCATTGTAGACGCCGCGACCGTGGACCCGCCGCCAAGATGCCGCCGGCTTTCTCTCCCGCCCTTAACGCCCTGCGTGGCGACACCTTCTCCTAATGGCCCGCAACACTTTTCCTCGATAGCTTAGATCCGACCCATGGTCCCAAACCTGAGCCAGGCGCTGGAAGGCCGCTATGCGATCCACAGGGAGATCGGGCGCGGCGGCATGGCCACGGTCTACCTTGCCCGCGACCTGCGGCACGACCGCGACGTGGCGATCAAGGTGCTGCGGCCCGAGCTCGCCGCGGTGATCGGTGCCGAGCGGTTCCTCGCCGAGATCAAGACGACGGCCAACCTGCAGCACCCGCACATCCTGCCGCTCCATGACTCGGGCGAGGTGAACGGCGCCGTCTTCTACGTGATGCCGTTCGTCGAAGGCGAGGCGCTCCGCGACCGGCTCCAGCGCGAGAAGCAGCTGCCGATCGCCGAGGCGGTGCGGATCGCGACCGAGGTGGCGAGCGCGCTCGGCTACGCCCACCGTCACGGCGTGATCCACCGCGACATCAAGCCCGAGAACATCCTGCTGCACGACGGGCAGGCGCTGGTAGCCGACTTCGGCATCGCGCTGGCCGCCTCCAGTGCCGGCTCGCGGATGACCGAGACCGGGATGTCCCTCGGCACGCCGCACTACATGTCTCCCGAACAGGCGATGGGCGAGCGCGACCTCGATGCCCGGACCGACGTGTACGCCCTCGGCTGCGTGCTCTACGAGATGCTCACCGGTGACCCGCCGTTCACCGGGAGCACGGCGCAGGCCATTGTCGCCAAGGTGATGACCGAGAAGCCGGTGCCGCCATCGCGCGGACGCGACACGGTCCCCGAGGCGGTCGAGGACGCGGTACTCACCGCGCTCGCCAAGCTCCCGGCGGATCGCTTCGCCAGTCCGGCGGAGTTCGCCGAGGTGCTGAACGCCGGAGGTCCCGCCCGGCCGAAGCTTCGAGGCCGCCGCGCCGAACGCGTGGCCTCGGGCCCGGGAAGGTGGGTTGTGCTCGCAGCGGTCATGGTCGGCCTTGCCGGACTGGCGGCGTGGGGGTGGCTGCGTCCCGTGGAGATCGCAGGCGCCGCGGGCTCTGCCAGGGTGGACCTCATACTCCCGGATTCGGCGCCGGTCGAGTTCATTGGAGAGGCGACGATCGGAGTGGGACAGACCGCGATCGCGATCTCCGAGGATGGCAGGACGCTCGCCTATGTCGGCGGAGGCGGCAACCGCCCCAGGATCTTCATCCGACCGCTCGACCGATTCGGGGTCACCCCTCTCGCCGGTACCGAAGGCGCCTTTCGTCCCTTCTTCTCCCCGGATGGGGCCTGGATCGCCTTCTTCGCCGACAACCAGCTGCGCAAGGTGGCGACCGCCGGAGGACCAGTCACCACATTGGCGGAGGCAAGCCAGACGACCGGGGGGGTATGGACCCGGTCCGGTGACATCCTCTACACGAGCGATCTCTCGCAGCAGGCCCTGATGCGCGTTTCGGCCGCCGGAGGGCAGGCGGCCCGCCTGAATGGCGAGGCTCGGATGGAGTGCTCCAAGACCATGAGCCTCCTTCCGGACGACGGCTGGATCCTGTGCACCACCGTTTCGGACCAGGCGTTCACCTTCCTGCTCGCTTACGCTCTCGAGACCGGGGAGCATCGCGTGCTGGTGCGGGCCGGTGAGGCCCGGACCTGGGAGGTCGGTCAGCCGATCCCGGACGACGTGCTGATCGGAACCACGCCGTTGTATCGCGGGGACGGGACCCTCCTCTACACCCGCCCCGACGGCACCCTGCTGTCGCTTCGCTTTGACCCGGATCGCCTCATCACCTCGGGGGATCCGGTCGTCGTCGCCACCGGCATCCGCCAGGAGTCGTGGAGCCACCATGCCCAGGTTGCCGCCGCGGGGGACGGAACCATCGCCTACATCTCCGGAAGCGATGCCCATCTCGGCGTGCTGGCCTGGCTCGACCGCAGTGGTCGGGTCGATACGCTGCCCTTTCCCGCCGCCAACTCGTTGGGGACCGACGTATCTCCGGATGGCGCACAGGTGGCGGTTGCCATTCCTGCGGTGTCCGGCGCCCTCGAACTTTGGCTCTATGATCTCCGAAGCGGGAATCGCAGCCGATTGCTTGCGAACCTCAGTAGCTCCGAGAGTCGCTGGACCTCGGACGGCAAGTACGTGATTGCCGGGCTCAGAGGGGGATTCCTGGTTCGGGTCGATCCCAACCGACCCGGTCGACTGGACACGCTGGCTCGGACGAGCAGCTACCCATTCGTGCTTTCGCGGAATGACCGGTTCCTGCTCGGCACGCCGGGACCGCAGGCGCTGGCTGGAGAGGTCCACCTCGGCACCTATCGGATTGTCCTTGATGGGAGCCTCCCCCCCGAGCCCGTCACCCTCGGTGGACAAGCCGGGGGAGCATATGGTCCCACGCTCTCTCCCGACGACCGGTGGGTTGCCTACCTGGGCCGTGCCGGCGGCGTTTTCGTCGAACCCTATCCTCCCACCGGCGAGATCTACCGGATCTCCGGTCAGGTCGATGGGGATGTCCCGTACTGGTCCGCGGAGGGGGACGAGATCTTCTTCCCGTCCAACTCCCAGATGTACGTCACCCGGGTTCACCCCGGTTCACCGCCGCGTTTCGACCCACCGCGGCTGCTCGTGGCCCAGCGGTTCGCCAATTACGCGGGGCGGCCGTACGCCGTCGCGCCGGACGAACAGCGGTTCCTCATCAAGCTCTCGTCACCGGAGCACTCGGCGCATTCCATCCGGGTGATCCTGAACCATCCGTCGGGCGGCGGCACACCTCGATGACGTCGCTCTCCGCCGCCCTGGCCGACCGGTACCGGATCGAGCGCGAGCTCGGCGCGGGCGGGATGGCGACGGTCTACCTGGCCCGCGATCTGCGCCACGAGCGCGACGTGGCGATCAAGGTCCTGCGTCCCGAACTCGCCGCGGTAATCGGGGCCCAGCGGTTCCTCGCCGAGATCAAGACGACGGCCCACCTCCAGCACCCGCACATCCTGCCGCTGCACGACTCGGGCGAGGTAAGCGGCACCGTGTTCTACGTGATGCCGTTTGTGGAGGGCGAGTCGCTCCGCGACCGGCTGGCGCGCGAGCGGCAGTTGTCCATCCCCGATGCCGTGCGGATCGCCCGCGAGGTGGCGAGCGCCCTCGACTACGCCCACCGGCACGGCGTGATCCACCGCGACATCAAGCCCGAGAACATCCTGCTGCACGACGGGCAGGCGCTGGTCGCGGACTTCGGCATCGCGCTGGCCGCCGCCCGCTCCGACGGCGGCACCCGGATGACCGAGACCGGGATGTCGCTCGGTACCCCGCACTACATGTCCCCCGAGCAGGCGATGGGCGAGCGGGACCTCGACGCGCGGACCGATGTGTACGCCCTGGGGTGCGTGCTGTACGAGATGCTCACCGGTGAGCCGCCGTTCAGTGGCCCGTCCGCACAGGCGATCATCGCCAAGGTGATGACCGAGCGGCCCACCGCGCCCTCGGCCACCCGGGACACCGTCCCCGAAGCAGTCGAGGACGCGGTGCTCACCGCCCTCGCCAAGCTGCCGGTCGACCGGTTCACGAGCGCTGCGGAGTTCGCGGCGGCGTTATCGGATGGACGGACCGCGACCCGGTCGACTGCGCGTCGCGCCGCCACGGTGACCGATCGCCGCCCGCTCCTTGCCCTCGCCGCCCTCGCCGCTGCGCTGGCCGTGGTGGCGGCAGTGGGCTGGAGTCGAGCCGCTGCACCGGCGACGGACCGAGCGCTTGCCTACCAGATCCACCTCACCGCGTCCGAATCTGATGTCGGCTTCGTCGCGGCGCAGGTTGCCCTGAGCGCCGACGGTGGGGTGATCGTGTTCAGCGACACGGTCGGGGGCACCCGCCAGTTGTGGGTCAAGGAGCGCGGCGTGGCCGAGGCACGGCCGATCCCCGGCACCCAGGGTGGCGAGGCCCCGTTTCTCTCCCCGGATGGGCGGACGGTCGCCTATACGGTCGATGCGCAACTGCTGCGGGTCCCGATCAACGGCGGGGCACCACGAGTGCTCTCCGACTCCGCCCACGTCGAGCAGCCGGTGCGTGGCGCATGGCTCGACGATGGCACGATCATCTTCTTCGGGGGGACGAGCAGTTTCCTGTATGCCGTCTCCGACACTGGCGGAGTGACTCGTCAGCTCGCGAACACGGACCAGTTGTTCGGCTTCCCCGCCGGCATCGCTGCCGTACCCGGTCACGATGCAGTGATCGTCACGGTCTGTGATGTCGGCATCTGCACCAACCCGATCGTGGACCTGGTACGAATCGGATCGCGGTCCATCGAGCGGATCCTGCCGGGTTCCATCGGGGCGTGGCCGCTGCGTGGCAACCGAATGCTGAGCATCCTGCCCGACGGCGCGCTCTTCCTCGCGAGCTTCGACCCGGCCACCGGCAGGGTCGGTGAACCCACCCCGCTGTCTACCGGGGTCGCAGTGAGGGAACGGGGCCCGGAGCTCACGGTCGCGAGCGGTGGCGTGACCCTGCAGGGCGTGGGTGGTGCAGGCAGCTTCACGAACAGGGCACAGCTCGTGTTGGCGGGGTTTGACGGCTCGGTCCGGGTCGTCGATTCAGCCTGGTCGGGCGTCTTCGCCAACAACAGCCGGCTCGATCTTGCCCCGGACGGGCATCGGATCCTGCTGTCCCAGGTCGATCCGGATGGCGTTGAGAGCACCCTCTTCATCAAGCCGTACCCGGAGGGCCCGGCCACGCGGTTCAGTGCGATGGGCGCGCAGAGCGTTCGCGCCGTGTGGTCTCCCGATGGCCGGTGGATCGCCTGGGTCGTTGTGGGCGAGGACGGTACGGCCGAAGTCTGGCGGCAGGCCGCCGACGGGTCGGGGGTGCCGACGGTTCTGGTGCAGGATCCGCGCGGAGTCTACGAGGCCGCGTTCAGCCCCGACGGGAACTGGCTGCTCTACCGGACCGACGATGTGGCGATCGGTCGTGGGAACATCTATGCCCGACACACCAGCGGAGACACGACGGCAATTCCAATCGCTGAGAGTGACGCAGAGGAAACGTCCGCGACCGTCTCGCCCGACGGGCAATGGGTGGCCTACGCCGCCCGTATCGGCGCCATCAAGGAGATCATTGTGCGGCCGTTTCCCAACATCGATGACGGTCGGGTGCAGGTCTCGAATGGCGGCGGCACGGAACCGCTCTGGAGTCAGGACGGCCGGACGCTCTATTATCGCAAGGCCGGACGGGGCCAGGTCCTGGCGGCCATTATGGGCCCCAACGGCACATTCCCGAGGGATCGGCAATCGGTGGTGGTCCAGTCGGCGATCCGCGAATACTGGGACAACGACGATACGCGACAGTATTCCCTGATGCCCGACGGCAAAGGGTTCCTGATGATGCGTCGCATCCGGTCCACGGCCGGATCCACCCCCATGCACCTCGTTCTCCGGGAACACTTCCTTCCCGAGAAGGGGAGCCGGTGAGCCTCGAACCGCTTAGGGGAGCCCTCGCCGACCGCTACCGTATCGAGCGCGAGCCGACCGGTTTACAGCATTCCTAGTGGACCTCCTAGGCGGTTCCGCCGATCCAAAGCCACCGGCTGTGAACTCCCATTCGGGGGCGAAGGCGCCTAGAGGCGCGGCAGCGGCCTAACCGCGCCATGGAGCTGCCAAAGCGCGGCGCACGTTATCGTAGGGTGAGATCACGAGCCGCGCTTTGCAGCTCATGGCGAGGACGTTAGCAACTGTCTCCAAAGTCAAGCCGGGATTAGGTCGGTTGCCGTGTGC
>CAYGCN010000174.1:4821-6492 GCA_964348385.1 uncultured Gemmatimonadaceae bacterium | reverse complement strand
CGACGATGTTCTTCGCGCCGGCCACGCAGCACTTGCCCATGCCGCGGGCCACCACCGCCGCGTGACTCGTCATCCCCCCTCGGGCGGTGAGAATGCCTTTGGCGGCCACCATGCCGTGGAAGTCGTCCGGGCTCGTTTCCCGCCGCACCAGGATCACGGGGTCGCCTGCCGCCGCCCGCTGCTCGGCGCGGTCGGCATCGAACACGGCCCGCCCCACGGCCGCGCCGGGGGAGGCGGGGAGTCCGGTGGCGATGACCTGCAGGTGCGCCTGCGGGTCGAGGGTCGGATGCAGCAGTTGGTTGAGTTGATCCGGATCCACTCGGTGCAGCGCCTGGTCCGGACCGATCAACCCTTCCCGCACCATGTCCACCGCCATCTTGACCGCCGCCTTGGCGGTCCGCTTCCCGCGCCGGGTCTGCAGGATGTACAGCGTGCCACGCTCGATCGTGAACTCGACATCCTGCATGTCCTTGTAGTGGGACTCCAGCATGTGACAGTACTCTTCGAACCGGCGCGAGCTCTCCGCCGACCACTCCGCCATCTTCGCGATCGGCTCCGGGTCGCGGATGCCCGCGACGACGTCCTCACCCTGGGCATTGATGAGGAATTCCCCGAAAATGGTCCGCTCGCCCGTCGACGGATCCCGTGTGAACGCGACGCCGGTCCCGGAGTCTTCGCTCACGTTGCCGAACACCATCGCCATCACGTTGACCGCGGTGCCGAGGTCGTCGCGAATCCGATTCACTCGGCGGTAGTCGGTTGCCCGGCGGCCGTTCCAGCTCTTGAAGACGGCTTCGACCGCTCCCTCGAGCTGGACCCAGGGATCGTCGGGGAACGGGTGGCCCGTTGCCGATTCCACGATCGTCCGAAACGCCTCGGTGAGCGCCCGCAGATCAGCCGCGGACAGATCGATGTCGCGCTCCACCCCGCGCTTGGCCTTGAGGCGATCCAACTCGTGTTCGAACGGGTCGCCGTCTCCCATGCCCTTGATGCCGTAGACCACGTTGCCGTACATCTGGATGAAGCGGCGGTACGAATCGAACGCGAAGCGCTCGTTGCCGGAATCGCGAGCGAGCGCGGCAACCGTCTCCTGATTGAGTCCGAGGTTGAGGATCGTATCCATCATGCCCGGCATCGAGAACTTCGCGCCGGAACGCACCGAGACGAGCAGGGGGAGATCGGTGCCGCCAAAGCTGCGACCGGTCAGCGTCTCGAGCCTGGCGACCGCCTCTCGAATCTCGGGTCTGAGTGACTCGGGGAACCGCCGCGTGTTGATGTAGCCGACGCAGAGCTTTGTGGAGATCGTGAATCCCGGCGGAACCGGGATGCCCAAATTGGTCATCTCGGCGAGATTGGCACCCTTGCCGCCGAGCACGTCGCTCATCCCGGCGTTCCCGTCGGCCTTCCCGCCTCCGAACATGTACACGTGCTGCATGGCGAACTCCCCGTGCGATCGCAGTCGTCTCAATGTGCCCACCGGACGTGAAGCCACTGTGAAGATTGGGTGCACGTCCCATCGGCGTCGCGGCGGCGCTGCAAACGGCTCGGCAAGGGCCGGGCGATCACTCCTCGGTGCGGGTCGAAGTCATCGTGCGTCGATGAGGGCAGTGTCGGGCGGGGAGGCAGATTCCGCTCGCTCCGACCCGTGACCCGGGAGTTCGGTGGGGTAGG
>CAYGCN010000174.1:331-4807 GCA_964348385.1 uncultured Gemmatimonadaceae bacterium | reverse complement strand
ACCTGAAAAGCAGGCGTGGCAGAACGTCTCCGGGTTTCCCTCGGCGGCTTTGAGGGTGCCGGCCAAGGAGAGATAGCCCAAGCTGTCCACCCCGAGTTCCGCGGCAATCTGGTCGACGGACAGGCGGGAGGCGATGAGTTCCCCCCGCGTCGGTGTGTCGATCCCGTACACGCACGGGCCGGTGATCGGTGGGGACGCCAGGCGGACGTGGACCGCTCGGGCGCCGGCCTGCCGGATCATGTGGATCAACGCCTTCGACGTGGTGCCTCGCACGAGCGAGTCGTCGACCACGACGACCGCCTTGCCCTCAATTACCTCCCGCACCGGGTTGAACTTGATGCGCACCTTGGTCGCTCGACTTGCCTGGCCGGGATTGATGAACGTGCGGCCGACATAGTGATTGCGGATAAGACCATGTTCCAGCTTGAGCCCGCTCTGTTCTGCGAATCCCAAAGCCATCGCGTTGGAGGAGTCGGGCACGGAAAACACGCAGTCGGCGTCGGGCGCCGGGTGTTCCCGGGCGAGCTGTCGCCCCAGCTCACGTCGCACACGGTCCACTGAGCGCCCGAACACGACGCTGTCGGGCCGCGAGAAGTAGATCAGCTCGAATACGCAGCGCCGGTGGGGCTTCGGCGGCAACGGAGGGAGGTTTGCGAGCCGTCCCTCTTCGATCTTGATCCATTCCCCCGGCTCGAGCTCACGCACGACCGTCGCTCCGACGATGTCCAGGCCACATGTCTCGGAACTCACGACCCACCCACTACGCAGCCGACCCAACACCAGGGGCCGGAAGCCTCGCGCATCCACGACCGCGTAGAGCGTCCGCCCGACGGTGAGCAGCAAGGTGTACGCGCCTTCAGCCCGTTCCAGGGCATCGAGGATCTGGTCCTCCGGTCGGCGGGCATCCGACCGGGCGATCAAGTGGATCAGCGCTTCCGAATCGGACGACGACTGGAAGATCGACCCGGTGCGAACCAGGTCGTCACGCAGTGCGCGGGCGTTGGTCAGGTTGCCGTTGTGCGCGAGTGCGAGCGGGCCGCCGTGGTAGTTCACCACCACCGGTTGGGCATTGCTGCGCACCGAGCTGCCGCTGGTGGAGTAGCGGGTGTGGCCGATGGCGACATCGCCCGAGAGTTCCGCCAGCGTGGCGGGCAGGAACACGTCCTGCACCAATCCCATGTCGCGGTGCACCCGCGCCCTACCATCGGCGTCGATAGTCACGATTCCCGCCGACTCCTGCCCACGATGCTGCAGGGCGTAGAGCCCCAGGTAGGTCAGTTCTGCTGCGTTGTCGAGGCCCGAGACCCCGAACACTCCACACATGGCCTGCCTCCGCCACGAATACCAAGGCGGCCAATCCGAGAATCGGCCGCCGTCACATGTCCCCCCGCGACGCCGCCAACCGCATCGGGTCGGGGACCGAGCGCGCCGCCCCTGGGCTCAGCTCGGCCCGACCCCCTTCATGATCGATCGGAAGATGTTGATGACTCCGGCATCCTCGCGACGGAGCAGGTCTTCGGCCTCTCCGGCGTCCAACCACATCCCGCCGCAGGTGCTGCACCGGTCGATCTCGATCCCGTGGTAGGTCTCCGTCGCGAGATCCATCCCGCATTTTGGACACTTCATGTGGTGGAGCTTCCTGGCCGCCTCTTTCTCTTCCCGTTCCTGCTCCTCGCGGCGCGCCTTCACCAACTCGGCGGACTGCTTGGCGAAGTACTCGTCCTCGTTGCGGCTCGGCTTGTCCACCATGGCGGTAGCCCCTAGGTCTGTTGCCCTGGAAGGGTTGGCGTCGCCTGCCGGCCCGGCGGCGATGACGAGGTACCGTCGTACACGTGTCCCTGGCCCCGCACGATCGCGTCGACGACCCGTCCTCCGTCCAGGAACACGACGTCGAACGTGCCGCAAGTCACCTCGCAGCCGTTGCGGAAGTAGAGGTACCCGCGAGTCCCCACGACACGCTCCGCTACGGGCGGCCCCCACACGCCGACAACCTCATCGCGCGACATGCCTTCGCTGACGGTTCCCGTGTGCACCGGCGTCCACGGCTCGTCGGCCATCGCGACCCTCGTCGGCGTGGGACGGGTCTGCGCGGGCGGCTGCGCGGGCGCCGTCACTTGCGGCGCCGTGGGTGGCGCTGCCTCCGGTTGCTGGGGTACGGCCTGCTCCGGCGTGGCGGCCGGCTGTCCCGGTGGAGTCTCTTCCTGATCACTCCCGCAGCCGGCAAGGGCACCGGCGAGCACGGCGGCGAGTGCGAGCGTCGGCCATCTCATGGAGGTTCCTCCCAGGCTCGAGGTGTCCGTGCAGCCCGTAAGATAGCACCTTTTGGCGAAGCTACCTATCCCTCTCCGTCACAACGGGTTGGCCCCGAATCCTACTATCCCTGCTGGGCCGGAGGCTCCGGTCCCCGGCGGCCATGCGACTCGCGGTTTCTGATCACGAACGGCAAGTGGGTTCCCTGGGTCGACGACTCGTCGTTCTCGTCGCCTCGCTCGAGAATCCCGAGGACCGCCGCGCGCACCATGCCGTACGTCAGGTACGCGAGCCCCAGGGGGAAGAAGAACACGTCCCGCGACCAAATGCCGAACGCCAAGATCGTCAGATTCGTGGCGAGCCCGAGCACGCCCCGTATCGAGCGCACGCCGATACGTGGGACCCGGGCATATTGCACGTTGCTCACCATGGCGAGCGAGAGCGCGATCACCAGGAAGATCAGAATCTGGTTCCACGGCAGGCCGGCCAGCTCGCCCTGAAAGAACGCCGTCTGGGTGAACGGATAGTACGTGGCCAGGGTCATCCCGGCGGCGGGGGAGGGCAGTCCCGTGAATGTTTTGCGCGGGGTCTCGCTGGGCGGCTGCAGGTTGTAGCGAGCGAGACGTAGCGCCACACAGACCACGAACCCGTACAGGAAGACCCACGCAAACTGGCCCTGCGAGGAGAAGTGCAGGAAGTACAGCAGCATGGCCGGTGCCACGCCGAAGCTCACGAGGTCCGTCAGCGAATCCAGCTCCGCGCCGAAGCGCGAGCCCGTCTTGCTCATTCGGGCGGTGAGCCCGTCCATCATGTCCAGCACCCCGGCGATCACGATCCACCAGCTGGCGCGATAGAACGCGAGCACCATGGACCAGACGCCGAAGAACAGGTTGGCGAGCGTGAAGATGCTCGGGACCACGATCACCACGCGACCCATCCGTCGCCGCGGCCGCCTGCGCTCCTTCATGGCATCCACTCCGCGATGATCGTCATGCCGGCTCTGGTGCGGTCGCCCACCTGCACCCGCGCCCGCGCAGCCGACGGCAGAAAGGTATCCACGCGAGACCCGAACCGAATGATGCCCAGCCGCTCCCCCTGCCGAGCCGTGTCGCCGACCTTCCCGTCGGTCACGATACGCCGGGCCACGAGGCCCGCGATCTGCCGCACCAACACGCGACCGTGGCGCGTCTCGAGCCCAATGGACGAGCGCTCGTTGCGTTCGCTGGCCTTGTCCAGCGTCGCGTTGAGAAAGGCGCCGGGCTCGTAGCTGCGGTGCGCGACCGTGCCGCCTGTCGGGTACCGATTCACGTGCACATCGAACACGTTCATGAAGATCGACACCCGGGTGGCGTCGCCGCCCATGAAGGTCGGCTCTGCCACCGTGGCCACCGCCACGACCTTTCCGTCGGCCGGCGCCAGCGCGAGTTGCTCACCGCGCGGTCCGTCACGGTCAGGATCCCGGAAGAACCATGGGACCCAGGCGGCGACCGGCGCAGTGACGGCGGCCACGAGCCACCACCATCCTCCCAGGAGCAGTCCCACGCCGACACCCACCACCATGACCGCCACGGCCGCGCGCACGAACGGGCGCCCCTCCCGGGCGAGCTTCACGTCGTGCCGGGAAGCGGTCGGCCGGTGATGCGACGGAATGCGTCGAGGTACCGGGTGCTGGTGGCCTCGACGACCTCGGGCGGCAGAGGAGGCGGGGGCGGGTCACCGTTCCACTTCCCCGCCCGCCGCAGACCGTCCAAGTAGTCCCGCAGCGGCTGCTTGTCGAAACTCGGCTGGCTGCGGCCCGGTTCATAGCGATCCGCGGGCCAGAACCGCGAGGAGTCCGGCGTCAGCACCTCGTCGATGAGCACCAGCTCGCCTTTGCCGTCGAGCCCGAACTCGAACTTGGTGTCGGCGATGATGATGCCGCGGGCGGCCGCGTAGGCGACGGCTTGCTCGTAGAGGGCGATGCTCACCTCGCGGACCCGAGCCGCCGTGTCGCTGCCGACGAGCTTTGCCATCTCATCGAAGCTGATGTTCTCGTCGTGATCGCCCACCTCGGCCTTGGTCGATGGCGTGAAGATCGTGTTCGG
The DNA here is from genome assembly GCA_964348385.1 of uncultured Gemmatimonadaceae bacterium. Classification (GTDB taxonomy): domain Bacteria; phylum Gemmatimonadota; class Gemmatimonadetes; order Gemmatimonadales; family GWC2-71-9; genus JAOTVV01. Next base: position 473 of record CAYGCN010000174.1, on the reverse strand, counting down.
AAGACGGTCCGCCTGTCGCAGCCCCTTCGGCAGCTCGACGCCGCTCACCTGTCCGCTCGCCTGATAATCCTTCCAACCCGAGCCGATCAGATAGCCGCGCACGATGGCTTCCACCGGCAGCGGCTCGAGCCGCTTGACCACG
>CAYGCN010000174.1:0-263 GCA_964348385.1 uncultured Gemmatimonadaceae bacterium | reverse complement strand
TGTCGGACGCAACGATAAGCATATGCGCGTCGTCGACTGCGTAGATGTCACGCACCTTGCCACGATTGATGAGTTTGAGACTCCGGAGATTGCTTTCAAATACGGGCTCGACTACCGCCGCCATGGTTCGTCAGTCCTCTTTTGGTTCATCGAAGGGGTTCTGGTCGACGCGCGCATTCTACTTCGCCGAGCGCGCCGACTCATCACTTCTGGCCGTGTCGACGTCATGGCCACTCGGACGACCGCGCCATACGCGGCTGGTC
>CAYGCN010000173.1:0-6519 GCA_964348385.1 uncultured Gemmatimonadaceae bacterium | reverse complement strand
AGCTCTTCGCGGAACTCGGTGAGCGGATTCGCGACATCCACCAGGGACTCGACGGTTTCATCTACGTCGTGACCGACTCGGGCCGCTTCATCCAGATCCGGAACTGACGGTCCCGATAACGCCAACGGCCCGATGCAGATCGACGCGTATCGCCGACGGGGGCGGGCCCCAGCGCGCGAAGGAGGAGCGGGTGACGACCAACCGTACTGCCGCGCAGCTTCGTCCCGCATGACGGTCTCGATCCGGCCGTTCGCCATGATCGCGCTGCTGGAGCACGTGATGAACGGCCCCGAGGACGTGCGGGGGCCGCGGGTGCTCCACCCCAGCTTCTACGGGAGTTAAGACTGGCACTCCGCAGTGCACGGCCACTGGATGCTCGTGCGCCTGCTGAATGGGTCGTGACCCTGCCAACCCACCGTTTTACCATCCTAGGAAAACCTGATCTGACCATGCTGATCCCTCGTGCGTTTCGTTCTTGGCCGAGCGTTGGGATGGCGATCTTTGTCTCCGCCACCGCAGCATGTGGCACACCAGATCTGGATTTGTCCGACATCGTGGGGACGTGGGAGGCGACCGAGATCGTGATGACGGATGTCGAATCCTCCGAGCAAAGCGATCTCATCGCCGACGGCATCCGGGCGACCTTGAGGATCACCGCTGAGGGCACCATCACGTCCTCGGCATATTGGCCCTCCCAGGAGGAAGCCGAGACATCCGTGGGGACCATCCGGCTTCACGGCAACCGATTCACCGTCGTCGTTGACGCCGATACCACGACCGGCACCGCCTGCCTGCGAGTAGGACGCTCAATTCGGATCCTGTCGAGCTCTTCGATAGCTCGATGACGTTGCTGGTGGTTCTGAGGCGGCGGTTGAGCTAGACGGTTGGGCGGTTAGGCGGTTGGGATCGTTGGATCGCGCGATCGATTGATCGTCTCCAGGGTTCTTTCGGTACTCGGCTGGCCGAGCGTATGGCACAAGGGGCCGCACCGATTTCTCGATGCGACCCCTTGCTGTTGCCCGCAGTGCTCTGCGGGTCCGACCGACTAGCCGATCTTGGAAACGTTCTGTGCGGCGGGGCCCTTCTGACCCTGTACGACGTCGAACTCGACGGCGTCGCCCTCACCGAGCGTCTTGAAGCCCGTGGCCTGGATGGCCGAGTGGTGGACGAAGCAGTCCTTGTCGCCATTGTCGGGCGTGATGAAACCGAAGCCCTTTTGGTCGTTGAACCACTTCACCTTGCCGGTGATGCGTGACATACCTACTCCTCTGTGTTCGATGCGCGTCGGAGTCCGGAATGTCCGCACTGGCCGATCGTCCATCGTGTTGTCCGCGGATCTGTCCCCGCGGTGGGGTGCCGCACCGTGCGGCGTACTGCAAACAGAAAAGGGAACCGCGTCAGTGGCCGGTTCCCCTGCACAGCTGTTGCGACTAGCGGTGACGCTACCATGAACGCCTCACGCCTGCACCCAACATAGTCGAGTGGGTGCCAAAAGGGAATGTGTGCCGTTCCAGAGCTCCCCGGTGCCGCATCCGCACGTTTGACTTAGCGACGCCAACCGACTACCCTCCGATCAAGGGGTGACAGCGCTTGTCGCCCCATGGACACCGATGGAAGCGGGAACGCGCCGCAGCGGCGATCCCGCTTTTTCTCTTGCGAGGAGCATTTCCCCCTGCCACAGCAGACCCGCGCCCGCAGTGCCCACGCCGAACCCGCGCCGTCACCGGCGACGGTGGCCCGGACGACCACATGAGCGCGAGGTTCCCCGACGAGTACCAGGATGGAACGTCGACCGGCTCCCTGATCAACGCACGGCGCTGCTGGCGCGACCTAGTGACCACCGACGAATTGCAGCTCCCTCAGCTCTTCACGTTCGTGTTCCACTGCCCGACCGAGCGCATGGCGGTCGGTCTCGTGGACTACCTGCGCTACACGTCATACGCAGGATACGTGCGCGTGGCCAACGGCAGCGCGACGCCCGCGATCGACCCCTGGCGGGTGACGGGAACCACCCACGCCACCGTCTGGTCGTTGGCGAGCCTGGAGCACCTGTTCATGGGTCTGCGGCGGGCCGGGGCGCGCTACCGGTCCGCGCTCGTGACGCTGGACCTCGTGACAGTGTCGCGGCCCGAGCCATGAGCTCGCTCACCTATCGCGGGTTCACGATCACGCCGCGCACATTTCAGATCCGTGGCAGCGGGCGGTGGACCCTGGACCTTGTGATCACCCACCGCTGGAGACGACGCGCGTTCAGCGGACCGACGACGTTCCGGAGCGAGCAGGCGGCCGTGCGCGGGTGCTTCGCGTACGGTCGCCGCATCATCGACGGGCTGGTGCCCGATTGTTCTCTGGAGGATCTCACATGAGCCGACTCCTCGCCGAGCAGCGGCGGCTGCAGTATCGCGGCCGCATGTTCCATTTCGTCTCCTATGACGGCGTGCCGGCCAACCCGAAGCGGGGACAACCGGCGACCGAACCCGCGTGGTGGCTGATGAGCGCCGGCAGGCGCTGGGAGGTCATGCCCTTTGATCCCGGTGGGGACGACGCCGAGCTGGAGAGGGCATTCGCCGCGTGGCTGGACGAGCACGTGTTCTCATCACCCGATGAGCGAAGGGGGGACTGACCATGGCGAGACGCGGACCCATGGCGGCGGCGAAGCGCAAGCGGGAGGCCGACAAGCGGGCGAAGCGCCGGGCCAAGCTGGAGAAACGCGCCAAGCGGGCGGAGGAGCGGGCGCGGGGCCGCGAGGCCGCAACCACCGAAACCGAAGACCCGGGAGGACCATGAGCAACCGCATCGAGTACAACGGCTACGTCATCGAACCCACCACCAAGCCCAAGGGCAACTCGGACCGGTGGACACTACAGGTCCGCATCACCCCCGTCGGGCGTCGCACGGGCATCCGGCGCTGCCGCGGGCCGAACACGTACGCCAACGAGAAGCTGGCCATCGCGAACTGCCTCGAGTTCGGCCGCCAGATCGTGGACGGGAAGCTCACACCCAGGGCCGCGCGAGGAGGCCACTAGGCGGTTAGGCGGTTGAGGCTTCCCGTCGACACCAACCGCCTGTCTGCCTCACCCGCACACTCGAACCGGACGTGAGACCGTGAGACAGCCCGCCACCCTCACTCTTCCCATCGCCACGGCGGCCGCGCTGGTGCTGCTGCCCAGTGTCATGCCGCGAAATCCGACGCGACTCGATCACGGGCAGGCGAGTGCCGATTCCCTGAACGACGGGCCGCACGTCTACTGGCAGACGCCGTCTCAGCCGCTGGCGTTCTACCTGTGCGACGGAGTGATCCTCACGCAGCGCTTCGTACCGAGCGATACCCTGCGGTTCCCAGGCTTCTGCGGCGACTCGGCGTGGCAGTACGTGATCCCGGTACGAGCGCCGACCGTCGAGCCGCACGTGTACGACGGCGTGTCGAAGATCTTCGCGATCAGCGACATCCACGGGGAGTTCGACGCGATGGTGGACCTGCTGGCGGCCTCCGGCGTGATCGACGAGCAGGGGCACTGGGCCTGGGGTGACGGGCACCTGGTGGTGAACGGCGACGTGTTCGATCGCGGCGACCAGGTGACCGAGTGCCTGTGGCTGCTCCACCGGCTCGAGCTGGAGGCGCGGGGCGCCGGCGGCCGCGTGCACATGCTGCTCGGCAACCACGAGATCATGGCGCTGCGTGGCGACCTGCGCTACGTGCATGCGAAGTACACCAACGGCGTCGTGCGGGCCACGGGCGTCACCTACCCCGACCTGTTCGGACCCGACATGGAGCTGGGGCGGTGGCTGCGCACCAAGCACACCGTCATTCGGCTCAACGGCGTGCTGTTCGTGCACGGCGGCATCCCGCCCCGCCTGGTCACCCGCGACATGAGCCTCGACCAGGTGAACCGGCTGGCGCGTGAGACGCTCGACGCGCGGTCGTACGTGGTCGCGTTCGACGATGCGCTGCGCAGCTACTACGGGCACAGCGACGAAGGTCCGTTCTGGTATCGCGGCTATCACCGGACGGAGGGAGGACGGTACCTGCAGGCCACCGCCGCCCAGGTCGATTCTATCCTCGAGGCCTACGGCGCGCGGGCGATCGTGGTGGGGCACACGGGCGTGGAGCAGGTCTCGAGCCTCTACGAGGGCAAGGTGTACGCGCTGGACATCCCGCTCGAGACGCTCGGCGCGTTCCAGGCGCTCCTGTGGAAGGACGACCGGTTCTACCGCGTCACGGGCGACGGCTTGCTCGAGCCGCTCGTCCCCACCGCGGAGGGATCGCGCGGTGCCGGTCATGCGATCCCTCCGTCGAGCGGCTAGACGGTTGAGCGGTTAGGCGGTTGAGCGGTTGGGCGGTATGATCGCGGGAACTGATGGACCATCTCAGCGGCCGTTCAGGGTCCCGCCTCCCGCGGTGGCCGAGGGCAATCGGGCTCCGTAGTCTCACCGGAGGTGCCCCAAAACCGGGAGCGTAGTGCACTCGTAGGGGTGGGGAGCCTGCGTGCCGCCACTCGAGCCAGAGAGGGACACCCATGCCACCGGAACTCGCTGAAGCGGTCGGACCGGTGCTTGCGATCCTCGGGGTCGGCAGCATGATCCTGATCGGCATGAAGCTCCGCTACACCCATCTGCGGGATACCCGTCTGGACCGGGGTGGCAAGAAGGAGATGGAGCAACTCACCGAAGACGTGGCCGCGTTGCGGGACGAGGTCCGTCTCCTGCGGCAGGACTGCGCCGAAATGTACGAGCGAATCGAGTTCGCCGAGCGGCTGTTGACGCGGGGGCAAGGCGACAGCAACGAATCGAGCGGGTAGGAGCCGCGGGAACGACGGGAGGGACGGGAGCGGCGGGAAGTGCCACGGAGCAAGGTGGCGCACCCGTGGTTCGCAACCTCGACGCAGTCGGGAAGACGTTGAAGACGATCCGTGTCTTCGGCGGACTGATGTTGATCGGCGGGGTCGTGTTCTCGGTGTTGCCGTTCGTGATCACGGGACCGGGCGCCGGCGTCATCGATCCCTACATCGTCATCGGCCCATTTATCCTGGTCGCAGGACTCATCACGTACGCCGTGGGCGTGGTGGGCGCGTGGCGGGCCAAGCGGCGAGAGTGAAGCGCGTGACCGGCAGCGTGCCCGGCAGCATGACCGTCTCCCCGTTTGGCCGTTCACTTACCTGCCTGCGCACCCCCATCTAGCTTTTCGTAGTACCGCGAAGGCTCCAACGGTGCGGGATCAGTACCCGTACATACGGGAGGAATAGCCATGCGATTCGCATCCTGGCCCTCACTCATCGTCGCCCCCCTCGTCGTCGGCTGTGTAGCCGGTCCCGATTTCGAGATCGACTACGAGATGTACCAGCTCGACAACGGGTTGAGCGTGGTGCTGCACGAGGATCGCTCCGACCCGATCGCCGCGGTGGCCGTCCTGTATCACGTGGGCTCCAACCGCGAGGAGGTGGGGCGGACGGGTTTCGCGCACCTGTTCGAGCACATGATGTTCCAATCGTCGCAGCACGTCGGAGAGGACCAGTTCTTCCAGAAGATCCAAGACGCCGGCGGGACGCTCAACGGCGGGACGTCATCGGATCAGACCATCTACTTCGAAGTCGTGCCGAAAAATGCTCTGGAGATGTCGCTGTGGCTGGAAGCGGATCGGTTGGGCTATCTACTGCCGACGGTGACGCAGGAGGCGTTCTTCAACCAGCAGTCCGTGGTGCAGAACGAAAAGCGGCAAGGGGTCGACAATAGGCCCTATGGACACACGAGCTACGTGATCGACAAGCTGCTGTTTCCCGAAGGCCACCCGTACAACTGGCAGGTGATCGGCTCCTTCGAGGATCTGGCGAGCGCATCGGTCGAGGACGTCCGCGACTTCTTCCGTACCTGGTACGGGCCGAACAACGCGACACTCGTGGTCGCCGGGGACTTCGACGTGGCGGAGACCAAGGCCTGGATCGCGAAGTATTTCGGAGAGATCCCGGCCGCGGACCCCGTTGCCGACCCCACGCCGCGCCCGGTCACCCTCAGCGCAACCAGACGCGCCTTCCACGAGGACAATTTCGCGCGCTCGCCCGAGCTCAACATGGCGTTCCCGACGGTGCAGCAATTCGAGGCAGATGCCTATGCGCTCAGCATGCTGGGCGAACTGTTCTCCGACGGAAAAGATGCCCCGCTTTACAAGGTGATCGTGGAGGAGCAGAAGCTGGCGCCGTCGGTGTCGGCGTTCCAGCGCAGCCGCGAGATGGCCGGCTCGTTCCGCATCCGCATACGGGCGTTTCCGGGCAAATCGTTGGCGGACGTCGAGACCGCGATCGGGCAGGCGTTTGCGCGGTTCGAGGAGGAGCGGTTCACCGAGGACGATCTCACGCGCATCAAGGCGCAGATCGAGACCAGCTTTTACAACGGCATCTCGAGCATTCTCGGGAAGTCGTTCCAGCTGGCCCTCTACAATGAATTCGCCGGGTCACCCGGGTTCATCGAGGAGGACATCGGGCGAGCGCTGGCGGTGACGTCGGATGACGTGTGGCGGGTGTACGA
>CAYGCN010000172.1:611-6522 GCA_964348385.1 uncultured Gemmatimonadaceae bacterium | reverse complement strand
CGTTGGCCGTCATGAACGCCCCGTACGAGTGGCCGCCGATTCCCATGCGGCCGCGCTCGGCAATCCCGCGACGCTCCACCTCCGCTGCTGCCGCCTCGGCGCTCGCAACCAACTGCTGGACGTAGGTGTCGTTCGGCTCCGCATCACCCTCGCCGACGATGGGCATGGTGGCGCCGTCGAGCACGGCGTACCCGAGCGCGACCCATATGGGGGTCGACCAGCCACCGAGGCGCGTGAAGCGATAGGGCGACCCCACGACCTGCGCAGCGGCATCGGCATCCTTGAACTCTCGCGGATATGCCCAGACGAAGAGCGGGAGCGGACCGTCACGCCCGGCATCGTAGCCCGGCGGGAGGTAGAGTGTCCCTGACAGCATGACCCCGTCGGCTCGGCGGTATTGGATCAACTCCTTCTGCATGCCCTCCAGTTGGGGCGTGGGGTTGGGAAAGAACGTGAGTTGATTCACGCTCCGGCGACGGAGATCTCGGATGAAGTAGTTCGGCGGCTGCTCCTGTGATTCCCGGCTGGTCAGGATCGTTCGTCCCTGATCGTCCAGGACATCGAGCGGGTACTCGTAGACCGGCCCCTCGGAGCGGAACAGGCGTTGCGCCTGCTTGGTGCGAAGGTCGAACCGGTCGAGGAACGGCCGATCACCCTCGGGTGACGCTCCCTGGCCCCGCAGAAACAGGGTGCTGCCTCGATCCGCCGTTCGGAGCACGTATCGGCCTCGCGCATTCAGCCGCATCACCGGTGTCCCGGGATCGCCGTACCGATCCTCGTAGGACCGCTCGAAGACGAGCTCTGGCGCGCGATTCAGGTTGGCCGGGCGGATGCGCCATACCCGCGCCTGTCGGGTCCGCCACCAGCTCTCGGTCACCAACGCGAGGTCGTCGGCACCCCACATGATGCCGCCATAGCGGTACCCCAGGGTGATGACGGGTGTGGGCGCGTTGGCGAAGGGGGCGGCGTGCACGAACACGCGGTCCCGCTCCTCGGCCGGCTTGCCGGCGTCGCCGCCGTCGAGCGCCTCGACCCAGGACAACGTGGCCGGTGCGTCCGCACGCCACGACACGCTGCGAGGCCCCGTGGGGACGCTCCCGAACGGGACCGGGACCTCTTCCTGAAGCGGCAGGTCGGCGACCAGGTACACCGGGTACCCGTTCGTATCGAGCACCTCGATACGATTCGGGAAGCGATACCACGGAACCAGATAGGAGAACGGCCGGTGGGTGCGCTCGACCAGGATGTACCGTCCGTCGGGTGACGGACTGAAGCTCCCGATCACGCCTGGCTCGCTCACGGGGGTGATGGTGCCATCCACCGTGACGCGGGCCAGCTGCGCCGTGGCGTAATGCTCGAACAGCGCTTCGTCATGGGCGTTTTCGAGCAAGTCCTGGTACGTCCTGGCCGGCGCGGTCTTGTCTACGTTCTGCTGGATGGTCGGTCCGACCGGAACGCGCCGTGCCGGCGGTTCCGCTCCTCTGCCCTCCGGGACCATCGTCACCCACACCGTCCACGAGTCGGCCGCCCAGACCGGGCCACCCGCCAGGACCGTGTTGAGCACCGGGCCGGTCAATCGACGTGCCTGTCCCGATGCCACCTCCGCCACCCACAGCTCGATGCCGTCATCGGTGGTGTGAGTGAAGGCAATCCACTTGCTGTCGGGCGACCACTCCACATCCTCCAACTTCGGATCGGCCGGCAGACCCGTGACGACCACCTCGTGGCGATCGGCGAGGCGCATGAACCGGGCACCCGTGTAGGGGTTGCGGCGCGATCGCCCGTTCGTCTGCGGAGCGATGCGGGTGCCCGCGAGCCGCAACTCGCGTGCGGCGAGATCCGCGATGGGCGGTAGGCTCGGGCTCTCGAGGAGCAGCATCCACCTGTCGTCGGGACTCATGCGGACCGACGGCGTGGGCGGAGCGTCCACGATGTCGACTAGCACCTGCGCGGGAAGTCGGTATCCCTCAGGGGCCTGCGCGAAAGCCACACTGGCAGAGAGCAGCGTGGCGATGCACGCCGCGAACATCGAAACACCAGCAGGTCGGTGGTGATGGCTGGGTGCGACACGCATGGTCGCCACCTCCCATTCTTGAGGCGAGATTCGATTGAGTGTATCGGCGAAGCTTACCGTGCGGTTTTGGCCGCGGCTAGAGATCGGTCAAGGGTCACTACGACTCAGCAGATGCGGGGCAGCTGATCCCCAGGGAGCATGTCCACAACCCTGGTCCCGCCAATGGCCGTGCGCAACGCGACGAGGCGGGGGTGCTCGGACACCACGCGGCCGACGATCGCGGCGTCGGCACCGAGCGGGTGGGCCCGGAGGGTCGCCAGTACGTGATCGGCCGATCCCCGATCCACGACGGCCACCATGATGCCCTCGTTGGCGACGTAGAGCGGATCGAATCCGAGCATCTCACAGGCCGCGGTCACCGGGCCCGGGATCGGAATCGCCGCCTCGTCGAGTAGAATCCCCACGCTCGACGCGCGGGCGACCTCGTTGAGCGCACTGGCCATACCGCCCCGCGTCGGATCGCGCAGCACGTGCACCGCCGGCCCCGCAGCATCGCGCAGGGCCTCGACGAGCGGAGACAGGTTGGCCGTGTCGCTCTCCACTTCCGCTTCGAACGCGAGTCCCTCGCGGACGGTCATCACGGCAATGCCGTGACGCCCGATCGGGCCGCTCACCAGCACGGCGTCACCCACCCGCGCTCTGTCGGGCGCGGGCACGAACGCCGGGTCGATCTCGCCCACGCCGGTAGTGTTGATGAACACGCCATCCGCCTTGCCACGTTCCACGACTTTCGTGTCGCCGGTGACGATCACGACCCCCGCCGCCCTGGCCGTCCGAGCCATCTCCACGAGGATACGGTCCAGGGTTGCGATCTCCAGTCCTTCTTCGAGCACGAATCCCGCGGTGAGGTACTTGGGTCGTGCGCCCATCATGGCGAGGTCGTTGAGCGTCCCGTGCACCGCGAGTGTCCCGATGTTCCCACCCGAAAACTCGAGGGGTTGGACAACGAACGTGTCCGTGGACACGGCTAGCCGGTGAGCGGTCACGTCGACCACCGCCGCGTCGCCCAGTTTGGCGAGCGTGGGGTTGTCGAAATGCGGAAGGAAGCGCTCGGCGAGGAGGGCCGCGCTCATCTTCCCGCCCGACCCGTGGCCCAGCTGAATCTGCCGATAGGCGCTATGGGGAACCGGACAGCTCGGACCTTCGGACAGCGATTTCACGTCAGGCGTTGGCGGCGGCACCCCGGAAGCGACCGTAGTTGAAGTAGGCCGCGCAGGCACCCTCCGAGGAGACCATCGGCGCACCGAGCGGCTTCTCCGGAGTGCACAACGTGCCGAACGCCGGGCACTCGCGCGGTTTCATCTTGCCACGAAGCACGTCTCCGGCGTGGCACTCCTCGGGCTCCGTCGCGGTGACGACCGAGACACCGAACTTCCGCTCGGCATCGAATGCCGCGAACTCCTCGCGCAGGCCGAGTCCGCTCGACGGGATCATGCCCACTCCGCGCCACTGACGATCGACCAAGCGGAACACTTTGCCGATCAGGTCCTGCGCCGGACGATTGCCCTCGCGCCGCACGGATCGCACGTACTGGTTTTCAACCTCGCAGCGACCCTCTTCGAGTTGCTTCACCGCCATCAGGATCCCTTCCAGAAGATCCAAAGGCTCGAACCCGGTCACCACGATGGGGACGCGATACTTAGCCACCAGCGGCTCGTATTCCGTCCATCCCATGACGGTGCAGACGTGACCAGCGGCCAGAAACCCCTGGACGCGGTTGTCCGGCGATGAGAGAAGCACGGTCATGGCCGGTGGAACGGTTACGTGGGAGACCAGCACGCTGAAGTTGAGCACACCAAGTTGCTTGGCCCGCCAGACCGCCATTGCGTTGGCGGGGGCCGTGGTCTCGAATCCGACAGCGAAGAACACTACCTCCCTCTCGGGGTTCGTCCGCGCGATCTCCAAGGCGTCGAGGGGTGAATAGACAATGCGCACGTCGCCACCATTGGCCCGGACCTGAAACAGGTCCGAGTCGCTACCGGGCACGCGCAGCATGTCGCCGAAGGAGGTGAAGATCACGTCGGGACGAGCCGCGAGGTGGAGCGCGCGGTCGATCTGTTCCAGGGGAGTCACACACACCGGGCACCCGGGTCCGTGAATCATCTCGACCGCATCCTGCAGCAGCTCGTCGATACCCTGCTTCACGAGCGTGTGGGTCTGCCCACCACACACCTCCATCAGCACCCAGCGGCGCGATGCCGTGCTCCGGATTTGATCGGCCAGCGACCGGGCGATCTTGGGATCGCGGTACTCGGAGAGGTACTTCACTTCGCCGCCCCGCCCTCCAGGCTCCGATCGGCCACGTCGCCGAGCCAGTCGAGCTCGTCCAACTCACTCATCTCTTTGAGGATCTCGAAGGTCCGCTTGGCTTCCTCCTCGTCCACTTTGGAGATCGCGAACCCGACGTGCACGATGGCATAGTCGCCGACCTGGACGTCCTCATCCATGTACGCGAGGCACACGTCGCGCCGCACGCCGCCGAAGTCGATGGTCCCCATGCGGAGGCCCGCGTCGTCTTTGATCTCGACGATCCGTCCGGGAATACCGAGGCACATGGGTGGCTCCTACATTCGTGAGTCGCGCGCAAGGACCGCGGCCGCAACGGCGGCCTGGCCATAGCTGATCGCGCCGTCGTTGGGGCTGAGCGCCCGCGGCACTAGGACCTCCAGACGGGCCGCGGTGAGACCCGACGCTGTCCGATCGAGCAGGCGGGCGTTCTGGAACACCCCACCGCCCAATGCAACTTGACGTATCGCCATTGACTCCGCCAGGCAGCACGCGACGTCCACCGTGGCTCGGGCCACGGCATCGTGGAAGCCGGCCGCCAACTCGGCCACATCGACACCGCGAAGCACGCGCTCGCCGAGCGCGACGAGCAGCGGGATCGGATCGAGCTCGAAGCGGCCGTTGTCGGTCTCCGTCACCGCGAGTGGCAGGTCGATCCCCGCATTCCGTCCGGCCAGGGCCTCCAGTTCCATAGCGGCCTGTCCCTCGTAGTGGCACCGATGGCGCGTTCCCAGGACTGCCGCAGCGGCATCGAACAGTCGTCCCATGGAGGAAGCGAGCGGTGCATTCACCTTTCGCTCGATCTGCTGCTCGGCGATCACGCACTCGTTCTCAGGTATGTTGGCCAACGCCCGTACGAAGGCCGGAGCGGCTTCCGGGGCCAGCGAGAGATATCCCAGCGCCACGCGCCACGGTTGCCGCGCCGCCAGATCGCCTCCGGGCAGGGGCACATAACGAAGCTGACACCGACGCTCGTAGCTCGCGAGATCCGCGATCAGGATCTCGGCTCCCCACACGGCCTCGTCGTCACCGAAGCCGGTGCCATCGTATGCAATGCCGATCACGCGATCGGTCAGGCCGTGTTCGGCGGCGACTGCGGCGATGTGCGCGTGATGATGTTGCACGGCGAGCGGGGTCCCCAGGCCAGCCTCCGTTGCGACCCTGGTCGACAGGTACCCCGGATGGAGATCGCACGCCACGCGCTCGGGTTCGATCCGAAACAGCGCGCCGAGCAGGCGAACGGAAGCCGTGAAGTGCTCGAGGGTCTCGAGGTTCTCGAGATCACCGATGTGCTGGCTCACGTAGGCCGCTCGGCCGTGCGCCAGCGTGAACGTGTTCTTGAGGTGCGGCCCGACGGCCAGGAGCGGCCGAGGTACCGGAATGGGCAGCGGGATCGGCAACGGGGCGTAGCCTCGGGCACGCCGGAGGAAGATCGGGCCCCGCGCGGTCGGTCGCACGACCGAGTCGTCGTAGCGCGCGACGATCTCCCGATCGTGCAGCAACAACACGTCGGCGATGCCGCCGAGCCGCTGCCGTGCATCGTCGATGGCG
>CAYGCN010000172.1:0-601 GCA_964348385.1 uncultured Gemmatimonadaceae bacterium | reverse complement strand
TGGGCGGCGCCTCGCCGGAGGCGGCGTTGGGGGAGATCGCTGGACAAAAACCCTTGCACGTGGTCGGGCGGCGCACCGAGTCGCTGCCGTGCATCGTCGATGGCGGTGGCGATGGGCTCGTCACTCACGTTACCGCTGGTCATGACCAGTGGGCGATCCACCAGCTCCAGCAGCAGGTGATGGAGCGGTGTGTAGGCCGTCATGACGCCGATCGTGTCGAGACCCGGCGCGACGGAGAGCGCGATGGAGCTTTCCCGGTGTTGTCGCAGCAGCACGATCGGCCGCTCGGATGAGGTGAGCAGGCGCTCTTCCTCCGCGCCCACCGTCCCGAGGCGGCGTGCCTCGGCGACGGCTCGCACCATGACGGCCAGCGGCTTCGCCTCCCGCGCCTTGCGCTGCCTGAGCCGCCGCACGGCGTCGTCGTTGGTGGCATCCACGGCCAGGTGGAAGCCGCCGAGACCGCGAATGCCGACGATTTCCCCATTCGCGAGTGCGCGGGCGGCCGCCTCGATCGCCGCGGCCGTGTCACCCGCGTCATCAGACCCACGCTCGAGCCAGACCCGCGGCCCGCAGCCCGCACAGGAGTTACTCTCGGAGTGGT
>CAYGCN010000171.1:2973-6527 GCA_964348385.1 uncultured Gemmatimonadaceae bacterium | reverse complement strand
CGGGTGGCGGGGAGGTGGTGGTGGTCTCGGTCGGCTCGGACGCGACCCAAGAGACCATCCGCACGGCGCTGGCGATGGGGGCGGACCGGGGCGTGCTGCTCCGCACGTCGGCGATCGGCCTCGACCCCCTTCCGGCGGCGCGGGCGCTGGCCGACGAGCTGCGAGATGGCGGCTACGATCTCGTTCTGTGCGGCAAGTTCGCCATCGACGACTCGAACCACGCCGTCGGGCAGGGGACGGCGGAACGCGAGTTCGAGGGCGGCGTCGAGGTGGTGCGGTTCGCGCTGCCGGCCGTGTTGACGGTCGACAAAGGGCTCAACGAGCCGCGCTATCCGGCGTTGCGCGGCATCATGCTGGCGAAGAAGAAGCCGCTGGACATTAAGGATGTGGAGCTCGCGACGGCAGGCCTCGCCGTCGAGCAGTTGGCCTATCCCCCCGAACGACAGGCCGGACGGATTGTGGGAGAAGGCCCCGACGCGGTTCCGGCGCTGATCGACGCCCTGCGTAACGAAGCGAAGGTGCTGTAATGGCGAACGTGCTCGCGGTTCTGGAACAGCGAGGCGGCACCGTCAAGCGGGTGTCGCATGAGGTGCTCACGGCCGCACGACCGATAGCAGACGGCCTTGGGGGGGCCGTGGGCGCGATGGTGCTCGGTGCGCCCGCCGGCGCGGCGGAGGGATTGGGGGACGCAGGAGCGGACAACGTGCTGGTGTCCACGGACGACGCGCTCGCGTTGTACCAGCCCGACCTGTACGCCCACGCCATCGTGTCGCGCGCGCGCGCCGACGACGTCGGAGCGGTACTCCTCGCTGCTACCGCACTCGGGAAGGACCTGGCGCCCCGGCTGGCGGCGCGCCTGGGGTGCCCGCTGGCCACCGATGTCACGAGCCCCCGGTACGAGGACGGCGTCGTGGTGACCCGCCCCGTCTACGCCGGGAAGGCGATCTGCACGCTGCGGGTGACGGCTTCCCCCTGTGTGGTCTCGATCCGGCCCAACGCCGTGCGGGTCGAGTCGATGGGACGCGCCGGTACGGTGGAGGAGATCGCGGCGGAGCTGGGAGCGGCGCGCGCCACGACCGCCGAGATCGCGCAGCCGGCCCGCGCCGCGCTGGATGTCGCCGAAGCCTCGATCGTGGTGAGCGGGGGTCGCGGCCTCAAAGAACCGGAGCACTTCAAGCTGATCGAGGACCTGGCGGAGTCACTGGGCGCTGCAGTCGGCGCCTCGCGAGCGGTGGTGGACGCCGGATGGCGCCCACATGCCGAGCAGGTGGGGCAGACCGGCAAGACCGTGAGCCCCAATCTCTACGTGGCCGTCGGCATCTCCGGCGCGATCCAACACCTCGCGGGAATGCGGACCGCGAAGACGATCGTCGCGATAAACAGGGACCCCGACGCGCCCATCTTCAAAGTCGCCGACTACGGGATCGTGGGCGATCTGTTCGAGGTCGTCCCTCGCCTGGCGGACGAGATCAAGCGACTCCGGGACGCGTGACGCGATGGCGGGCTCGTTCATCCCCGCGCGGAGCCAGCCGGCCCTCCCGTCAGAGCGGCTGATCCTCACCGAGGCACCGAGTGAGGATCGGATCGAGATGGATGTGGTGTTCGTGGGTGCGGGGCCGGCGGGCCTCGCGGGAGCCATCGAACTGGCTCGACTGGTGCGGGGAGACAACCAGGCGGGCAACGGTATCGGCCAGGTGAGCATCGGCGTGCTCGAAAAGGCCGCCGCCCTGGGAGAGCACTGCCTCTCCGGAGCCATCGTCAATCCCCGACCGTTCCGTGAGCTGTTTCCGGAGCTGAGCGAGGCGGATTTCCCATTCCACGCGCCGGTACGGAAGGACAGGCTGTATTACCTGTCGGAGTCGCGTGCCCGGCGCCTGCCGCTCCCGCCCTCGATGCACAACAAGGGGAACCGCGTGGCCTCGATCTGCGAGATCGTGCGGTGGTTGGGCGACCGGGCACAGGAACTCGGTGTGGACGTCTTCACCGGCTTCCCCGTGGGTGCCCTGCTGGCGGAGGGGGGACGGGTCATGGGCGTCCGGACCGTGCCCTCCGGCCTCGACCGCGACGGCCAACCGCTGGCCAGCCACATGCCGGCTGCCGATGTGACGGCGCGGGTAGTTGCCCTGGCGGAGGGAACGCGGGGACCGCTGACACAGGCCTACCTCGAGTGGCAACGCATCGGCTCTGCGAATCCGCAGATCTACGCACTCGGGGTCAAGGAGCTGTGGGAAATCAAGCGGCCGCTGGATGCGGTGATCCACACGATGGGTTGGCCGCTCCCGCGTGACGCCTTCGGCGGCGGCTTCCTCTATCCGTTGGAGCCCACGGTGGCGGCGTTGGGGTTGGTGGTCGGGCTCGACTATTCCTATCGCACCCTCGACGTCCACGATCTCCTGCAGCGGCTCAAACTCCATCCCCTGTTCCGACGCTATTTCGAAGGCGGAGAGTTGGTGGAATGGGGAGCCAAGACCATCCCGGAAGGCGGCTTCCACGCGCTGCCCGAGCGGTGTTCGGGCGACGGGGTGGTGATGCTCGGAGACGCGGCCGGATTCGTCGACGTCCCGTCGCTGAAGGGGATTCATTACGCGGTCCAATCGGGGATCTTCGCGGCCCGTGCCATCTTCGGGGCGCTGAAAGCAGGCGATCCGTCGGCAGCGGCGTTGGCCGCCTACGACCGGATGGTGGAGCGCTCCTACATCCGGGAGGATCTGCGTCGCACCCGAAACATGCGGCTGGCCTTCAAGGACGGATTGATCATGGGTGGAGCGAAGGCCGCGCTCATGACCCTGACGGGCGGGCGGTTTCCCGGCCGTCGGATCGCCATGCCGCGCGACGCCGATGTGCCGCGGCGCGAAGGATGGGGGGCGCCCATCCGGCCCGACGGGAAGCTCACCGTGAGCAAGGTCGATGCGGTCTTCAAGTCGGGAAATGCGACACGCGACACGATCCCCTCGCATCTCGTGGTGGCGGAGGCGGTCGACCCGAAGCTGGCGGAATTCTACGCACACATGTGCCCCGCAGGCGTGTACGAGGCCGGTGCCGGCTCGTTGATGGTGAATGCGCCCAATTGCGTGGATTGCAAGGCGACCGACGTGCTGGGGCCACGGTGGACACCGCGCGAAGGCGGAGCCGGTCCGGCCTACAAGCGGATGTAGCCGACGATCCCCGACACTCGGGATGCCGGCCCACTGCCGCCCTAGAAGGGCGGCTCCTCCACATGCACGGTCTCTCGCAACGGAAGAGCCGGCAACAGCTCACCTGCGGGGATCTCGGTGCGCCCCTCCGGAACGATCAGCAGCCCGTCCGCCTGAGCCATGGAACTCAGGATTCCCGATCCCTGAGGGCCGGTCAGGCGGGCCGTGGGGGTCTCACCGGTGCGGCTCAGTCGAACGCGGAGGAAGTGCTGCAGACCGGCGGCGGTGACGATCGGCTCGTCGAGCCGAACCGTGACGGCGCGCCGAAACGGCGTGCGGTGTCCCGCGAGCTTTCGGATGGCCGGCCGAACGAACAGCTCGAACGTGGCATTGTGAGTCTGCTCATTGTCAAAGTAGGCA
>CAYGCN010000171.1:0-2963 GCA_964348385.1 uncultured Gemmatimonadaceae bacterium | reverse complement strand
GAGGTAAGCGACCGGGATCCCCGCCTCTTCGGTCAAGCGAACGCGCAGAAAGTGAGTGAGCCGCGCTGGCGTCTGGATTCGCTCTCCCAGCACCACGGACGTGGCGCGTCGAAAGAGCGCCTCGTGTCCCAACATCTTGCGCAGTGCGGGTCTGACGAACA
Source organism: uncultured Gemmatimonadaceae bacterium (assembly GCA_964348385.1). Classification (GTDB taxonomy): domain Bacteria; phylum Gemmatimonadota; class Gemmatimonadetes; order Gemmatimonadales; family GWC2-71-9; genus JAOTVV01. The sequence continues at coordinate 2,802 of CAYGCN010000171.1, read as the reverse complement.
GCTCGAACGTGACCATGGTGCTCACCGGATTGCCGGGAAGCCCGATCCACGGCTTCCCGTGGAGGATGCCGAACCCGACCGGGGCGCCGGGACGCATGCGCAGCCGCCAGAACCGCATGGTCCCGCCCGCCTCCTCGAGCATGGCGCGGAGGTAGTCGTGCTCGCCGACGCTCATGCCGCCAGAGGTGACTACGAGGTCGGCGGCGACCGCCTGGCCCAGCCGGTGGCGCAGGTCGGCGGGGTCGTCCCGCGCAATGCCGAGATTGAGCGGCGCCGCCCCCGCATCCCGGCTCATGGCCAGCATGGTGTAGGTGTTGGACGACGCGATCCTATGGCCGCCCAGGATGGCCTCCCGGTCCGCGAGGTCGGCGAGTTCGTCGCCGGTGGCGAGCACCGCCACCCGCGGTTGGCGGACGACGGACACGTGGGCCATGGCGATGGATGCCAACACCCCAATCTGCGCCGGGCCGAGCGGCGTGCCTGCCTCCAGGAGCAGGGCACCCCGACTGATGTCTTCGCCTCGGCGCCGGACATTGCGTCCGACGTCGCTCGGATCGTCGATGCGGGTCTCGTGGTCGCTGAGGCGTGTGGTGTGCTCCTGGCGGATCACGCAGTCAGCGCCCTCTGGGAGCGGGGCGCCGGTGAAGACGCGGGCACACTCGCCGGGTCGGAGCGGCACGGCCGAGAACGCCCCGGCGGCCACGGTCTCCACCACCCGCAGGTTTTCGATGTGCTCGGCAAGCTCCACTTCGAGGGACGTCCGCTCCGCGCACGGCATACCCGTCCATGGCGGAGTTGTCCCACGGCGGGATATCCATGGGGCTCGTGACCGGCTCCGCGAGCACCCGGCCGAGCGCGTCGACCAGCGGCTGCGACCCCGCCTCGAGCGCGGTGATCTCCGCGAGGATCCGCTGCGCCGCCTCGGTCGGCGTCAATCGGGTAGGGAGGTCGGGCGTCACCGGTCGCTGGAAGGGGAGGCTCGGGGCTCGTGGGCCGGCCGGCCAGCCCGGATCTCCTCGGCGGTGGCCAGATCGGCCACGTGGTTCACGTTGAAGAACAGGACTGCCGGTTTGCCAAAGCGTGCCACCTCGGCGCGCGCCAACGTGCCGCGCGACACCGCGGCGTGGAACGCGGTGGTACGAAAGTCCTCCGCCTCGAGGCTCGCCAGAATCGGCGCGGCGCATCGCGGGCCGTAGACGGCACACAGCGGCTCCACTCCGAGGGGGCCGTCGCTCTCCGGCAGGAAGACGTCGAATTCGTGGCTTCCGCGAACCAGGGCCCCGAGCAGTTGTGGGCTCACGAACGGCATGTCCCAGGCCAGCACGAGGACCGGTCCGTCGCCCGCCGTGAGGGCCGTGTAGATACCGCCCAAGCTCCCGCAGTTCGGGATCGCGTCGGGGATCACCTCGAGGTCGGGCAGCCAGTCCTCTGCCTGTGGCGCGCTGGTGACGATCAGTGGGGAGCCACCGGTTGCGGCGCGCGCGGCTTGCACCACGCGATCGACGATCCGCTCACCGCCCACCAGTTCGAGCCCTTTTGGGCGACGGCCGAATCGACGGCCTGCCCCACCTGCCAGGATCGCGCTGCGCACGGTGCTAGTAGCGTCGGCCGCGCCGTTGCTCGAGGACGATGCCGATGGCCATGGTCAGGGCCGGCGCGTGGTCCCACGCGATTCTCGTTGGAGCGATCGCGTTGTCTGCTGGGCCGGTCACTTGCTCCACTTGCAGCACGTGGTCCTTGAGCTCGAGCTGCACCTGGTAGCCGGGAGCCAGTGGAATCATGACGCCAACCGCCACACCGGCGTGGAATCCGACGGCGGTGGGTGAGTCGTCGCGGATCACGACGCGCTGCTCGACCACGCCGTCCGAGAGGACCTGGCCGGCGGTTTCGATCAAGCTGGAGTTCCTCACGACCAGGCCGCCCTGGAGGCGCACGTACGGGGCGGCGAACGAGCGCGGTGCCGCACGGTACACCCCACCAAGGGCGAAAGCGACCGTCGAGGACGACCGGTCCCGTCTGGTGATGTCGTCGCACAGCTGTCGGTTGCGGCGCTGCGGGTCGAATTGGGCGTTCTCCGCGACCATGCGACAATTGTCATCGATGCCCAGCCCGAGGAACACGGCCTCCGCGGTGATGCCGAGATGGGGAGTGCGAAACAACACTGCCGTGAGCCCGGCGGTGATGCCGGGGTGGAAGGTCCGTTCCAGCGCCAAGGTGTCGTGTTCGCCCGTGAAGCCCTCGATGAGGACCGGCTGCCGGTCGATGGCCCAGAGGGACCCGCCGAACGCCACCCCACCGGTGATCGCGATGGTGAGACGCGGCTCGGGGCGCTGCTGCGCGCGCGTCTGAGCAGCGATGGTGAGCGAGGCGATGACGAGCGCCCCCAGCGCTCGCCGAGTGATGCTGTTACGCTGCGCCGTCATACTCCGCGTACAAGTTCGGATCCTCCTGCACCCGCACGCGCTCGAGTCGCACGCCGGACGGAAGTCGATCGGCGATGCGCGTCCACAGGTGGGTGGCGAGAGCCTCGGCCGTGGGAACGGTCTCACCCAATGCGAACTCGGGCACGGCGTGATTGAGGTGACGGTGATCGAGGCGCTCGGTGATCTCTTTTGCGAGGATGCGATCGAGTGTTCCGAGGTTCATGACCATCGACGTTTCCGGATCGACGGGTCCCGCGATCGTGACGTGGCATTCGTAGCGGTGTCCGTGTCCATGCTCGTTCGCGCACGCGCCGAAGACCTCGGTGTTCTTCTCCGCCGACCAGGCGGGCCGGAAGTACCGATGCGCGGCGTTGAATGC
>CAYGCN010000170.1:0-6569 GCA_964348385.1 uncultured Gemmatimonadaceae bacterium | reverse complement strand
TACTTTCCCCCCGTGTGTGGCTCTGACCTAGCATCCGGAATTCGTTGCGAACTCCTCCGCGCTCTCGAACACGTAACCCATGGTATTCAACAACTCGAGATTGTAACTGCCGTCTTTGCGATACTGCTGCGTCGATCGCTGCTCCGCGTTGTAGATGACGAGATCCGCATCACGCTCATAAAGGAGGTACGCACGCTCACCATTCAACAGCGCGCGTTGATGATAGTTGAGGTACAGGAGTCGCCACGGCATCGTCATCATCATCACGAGGATGACCATCCAGGCGAGCCCACCCCACCGAGCCACGGCGACACCTGCGCCGCGAGCCCTCCGCCTGCGGAGATAGCGTGACACGCCAATCCAGCCAACGGCGAGGACGGCCAGGACGGTGATCATGGCGATCGTGTACGATTGGTGTAGCGGTCTGAACGAGCACGACAGCACAGCAGTCTCGTCTGACCACAGCGCGGCGAGCAGCCGGCGATACGGGAAGAGCACGAGGAGCGATGCGACGACAGAGACGACGAAGAAGAGCTCGGCGACGGCCGTCGTGTGGATGGAACCCCACATGGTTCGCCACCCCGTGGTGGTGCGGCGAACCCACTGGTCGAGTGCCGGCCCGAGCCGACGCCCGGGCATATCTCCCATCACCTGGCCTACCTCGACGAAGATCGGGAACCGCATCACATACTTCAGGACGAGGATCACGAACAGCACGGCAAACCCGAGAATGATCGCGGGCGTGGCGGCCCGCACCCCCACCACGGGGAAGTCGGTCCGCGACGGCGTGTACGCTGACGGCAGTTGCATCTTCACGTCGTACACCACCGTGGTAAGCAGACCGATCGCTGCAAACACGAAGAGCGCACCCATGAGATACGCCGCCCCGTTGGCGATGACTCTCCAGCGTGACCGGGTCGAGTGCGGCACCGCGGGTTCAGTCAACCCGGGGAGCCACGGCTCCGGCTCGACCCTGACGCCCGCTTCGAGGGCTGCGACGAACTCGGCGGCCGTAGCGAACCGATCCGGAGCCGACTTGTGGAGCGCGATCAGGATTGCCCGCTCCACACCCTCCGGCACGCTGGCCCGCAGCATACGGACAGGCGTGGCAGGGAGACTCAAGACCTTCGCAATGACGGCGCGGGCTGACGGCCCGGTAAACAGCACCTCGCCGCTCAGCATCTCGTAGAGCACACTGGCAAGGCTGTACACGTCACTCCGTGCATCGATCTGCGGACTGCCACTCGCCTGCTCCGGACTCATGTACGCCGGTGTTCCTATGGCGAGCCCCGTCTCGGTGAGCCGCTGGCCGCCCGCCTCCGTGACCGCGCGCGCGATGCCGAAATCCGCGACGACGGCGTGCCCGCCCTGAAGCAGGATGTTCTCCGGCTTGATATCGCGGTGCACGATGCCGAGTGAGTGTGCATGACCCAGGGCGTCGGCCACCTCTTTGGTGATCTCGAGCGCGTCCTTTATTGAGAGCTGTTTTTCGCGGTCCAGCCGATTGCGCAGGGATTCGCCCTCCACGTAGGGCATCGTGTAGTACAGGGTACCGCCCGCTTGACCGGAATCATGGAGGGGGAGGATGTTGGGATGCGTGAGCTGGGCCGTGGTCGTGATCTCACGCAGGAACCGCTCCGCACCGAGCGACGCGGCCAATTCGAGACGCAGGACCTTGAGGGCCACCTTGCGCTGGAGCTTCTTGTCTTCGGCCAGATAGACGGTCGCCATCCCGCCACGCCCAAGCTCCCGCTCGATTGCGTAGCGGTCGCTCAGTTCGGACTCGAGAAGGTCCAGCTGGTCGGTCATGGAGCGATCTGGGATCAGGATGCCCTAAGGTAAGACTCACCGTCGGGTTCAGCCAGGCGCCGCACCACGTCGCGGGCCCTTGCCGCAGTCGCTACAGAGACGGGTCAGCGTGTCGCCAGAGCTGGTCAGCCATGCGCGTGTGGAGAGAGTGGGCGGATCGTTGCCCTGAAGCTCTTCTTTGCTACACGGGTCGCGCGGTGGCCGTCCCCGCGTGCGCAGGGCAGCCGATGTGGTTCGACGCCAACCGGTTTCTCAGCCGAGCCGGATTCCATGCCACGCGCAGGTCCGCAAGCCGCTCACCCACCAGCTCGATGCGCTCGCCACGGATCTCGCCCAGGCCCATCTCGTAGCCCATTCTGAGTTGCGTCATCCGAGCCGGGTCGTGGCTCATGATCCGGGCGGCCGTCGCATCGGCGGCGACGAGGTCGGTGCTCGCGAGCAGCAACCACGAGCCGGACCGCTCCTTCATGTCGACTTGGCGGCCGCCGTGCCCCAGGGTCGGGCCGTCGCCTTCGACGCCGATCGAGAAGTCGACGATGGCGAGATCGGGCCGGATCCCTTTGACAATATCGAGGTAGATCGCCGCGATCGCCGCGGTGCTGCTGTGGTCGAACTCCTTCCCCCGATCCCAGTACCCGTTCACGAACTCGCCATAGCGGGTGAACGGCGTGACGCCGATAAAGTTCTTGAGCGCGAGCGTGAGCTGTGCCCACGCATGGGTCTTGGCGACGGGAATCGAGATGACACGGTCCGCGTCGGCGACGAGGTTCGAGACGGCGATCGTGCCGAGGTACGTGTCGGTGGGAAGCTCGACCCACGACGGGGAGTCCACTTCGAGCGAAGCGACTCGGACCGGCCGCCCGTAGACCGCCGTGAGGCGCTCCGCCTCCGCCGCGAGGTTGGTGGAGCCATCGAGCGTCGTGGCGAGATCCCAGCGGAGCACGGGTTGGTGGGAGCCGTCCCCGATCACCACCTCCGCGGCCCCGGCCTTCATGCACTCGTCCGCGACGGCGATCACGATCTCGGGCTTGGTGCACTCGCCGCTCGTGAACGGGTTGCGCTGCGCCACCCCGGGAAGCGTCACCATGTTCGGCTTGATGAACACGCTCTCGCCTTCACCCACCACGCTCCCGATGCCACCCAGGGCGTCGAGCACGTCGCGCGTCATCGTGGTGAGGTTGGCACCGCGAACGGCCGCCACGCGCGCCGTCGGCTCACTCGGACCGGTGGAGCCCGAGCATGCTCCTGCTGCGAGACTCCCCGCGGCGCAGACAGATCCCGCCACGAACTCCCGACGGGTGATGGCACGCGTGCGCTGCGCTTGCTCCGCCGATCCACCCATCGTCACCCCCTCGTTACCGACCCTGGGTGCTCCGCCCACTGCGCTCTTCGGGAGGTCACCTGCTTCGTCCTACCCACCCGGCGTTGCGACGGTCCGGATCGCGCAGCCGGCGGATGACATGGAGCACACCGCGTGAGACCCTGGACACCGAGGCGAACACTCGGGATTCGGTCGGCGCTTGGTGGTATCACCTTCCGGACCTGCACGTCATCACAGCACGCACCGTGGCTCGACCGGAAGGCAACCACCCTCCGACCGAGCCCATTCCGGCGCGTGCGCTACTGCCGCCCCGTCAGCTCGGTTTCCTGCGTGCCCCCACCCATCATGGCCGGCAGCTTGACCGTACCGCGTACCACCAGGTGCGGCGCGGCCTGTGTGACGTTGAGCGTCCCCGAACCCGACTCGTCGCCGTCGAGCGGTGTGACGGCCAAGACCCAGGTTTCGAACGTGCCGGCGCCGGTAGTGACCGTCTCACTGCCCGTCACGCTGATGCTGAATGGCCGGATCTTCTGCGTCAGCAGCTCCAGCATCTGCATCGTTCCGACGTACCCGTCGGTAAGGGGCAGCCCCGCAAGAAGCACGTCGCGGCTCGCGCCGTCGCCGAACACAGCGTCCGTAGACTCCAAGTCGACGGGAATGGACTGGGGACCGATCTCCAGGGTGCCGGTCACCTTGGTGTCCGTGAATCGCAGCGTGACCTTGGCCCCGCCGGCGGCACTGCGCCGCACTGGCACCAGCGTCGTCCGATCCACATCGAGCGTGTCCACTGCCGTGACACCCTGCATCTGCACGCCGTCCACGATCCGCCACACGGGCCGCTCGTCGAACGTGGCCGCGGTGACCGTGCGCGTGGAGCCGTACTGCTGCTCCCGACCCATCATCTTGACGGTGGTCGTGTAGGTGAGCGTCATCGGTGCGAGCGCCGTGCCGTCCCCTCCGGTGACCATCGCTCCCTCCATGGCGGCACCACCCGGTGGCGCCTTGGAGACCGTCACGGTCGCCGGATCCACCGTGAGCGACGCGAGCTTGGTGGCGATGTCGTCCGGCATGGATTCCTGGTACCGCCCGCCCAGATGCCTGGCGAAGAACTTCTCCATCGCCGTGGCGATCGCGAGCCGATTCTCTCGACCCGCGAACCCGTGTCCCTCGTCCGGCGCCAGCAGGTACTCGACCGGCATCCCACGGTCACGCAGGGACACGACGATCTGCTCCGACTCGGCCCTGTTGACGCGCGGATCGTTGGCGCCCTGGATCACCAGCAACGGCACCCGGATTCGATCGGCCGAGTTGATAGGCGACATCCGCTTCAACAGCTCCAGATCGTTCGGATCGTCCGGGTTGCCGAGCCGCACGTTGAAGATCTTTTTGATTGGCGCCCAGTAGGGCGGGATGGACGCGAGTAGCGTCAGCAGGTTCGATGGACCGACGTACGAAACGCCCGCTGTGTAGAGGTCCGGGGTAAACGCGAGCCCGGCAAGCGTGGCGTACCCACCGTACGAGCCCCCGAAGATCCCCACGCGCGCGGGATCCGCGATCCCCTGCTGCACGAGATACGCCACCCCGTCGCTGATGTCATGCTGCATGGTCCCAATGCCCCACTGCTTGTTGCCGGCATTGAGGAAGGCCTTCCCGTATCCTGTGGAGCCGCGGAAGTTCGGCTGAAGCACGGCGTATCCACGGTTGGCGAGGAACTGGGCGTAGGGATCGTAGCCCCAGGAGTCGCGCGCCCACGGGCCCCCGTGCGGCAGGATCACGGTCGGCAGGTTCCTGGCTTCCGCTCCGCGCGGCAGCGTGAGGTACGCCGGAATGGTGAGTCCGTCCCGGGCCTGGTAGCGCACCGGCTTGGTGAAGGCCAGGTGCTCACTCGGCAGGTTCGGTCGAGATCGATACAGCAGCCGGGCGGTCCCCGCCTGTCGGTCGTAGAAGTACGCCGCACCGGGATCCACGTCGCGTGACACCGTCACGATCCAATAGCGCTCGTCCGACGTCTGCGATCCAATGCCCAGTTCGCCGTCGGGCAGCGCCGCTCGGATCCGCTCGAGATCCCTCGCGAACTGCTCCGTCTTGGGATAGATCCGTACCCGATCGCCGACGTACACTGTGGCGAGCAGGTCCCCCGTGACGTCCGAGAACGCGGCGCCGCCGAAGTCCACCTGCCCTTCGGGGTCGGACTCCACGACTTCGATGGCCTTGGTCTGGGGATCGAACAGGGCCAGCCGGGCGAGATCCACATCGGCGCCCTTGTTGGTGATCACGTAGACGCGGCGACCGTCCTTGTGTACGCGGACGGGCCCGCAGGTCTCCTCGTTGCTGCACTCGTAGACGGGGGTGGCTCCTCCACTATCCAGGCGCAGGAGCTCGGTTCCGCCGTCGTCCTTCACGCGCACGCCGAGGCGGAGATTTCCGGCCCGATCGGTGAAGAAGCCGGCGACGCGGTCGCGATTTTCCATCACGAGGGTGCGCTCACCGGTCGTCAGGTCGATCGTGTGCACGTCGTGCCATTGGGGGTCGCGGTCGTTCAGGCTCACCACGATCACGTTGGGTCGCTCGCGCGGCACCGCGTTGATTCTGGCCTGAATGGCACCATGTGGTGTGAGGTCTCGCGCTGGCGGCACACCGGTGGCCGCCTCGGGTGGTGCCGCCGGATCCACCGCATAGATGTGGTAGTTCTCATTACCGAGCTTGTCCTGCACGTAGAGCAGGTACTTGCTGTCCTGCGACCAGAAGTAGCCCGAAACCGGTCGCGTCGTGTCGGCGGTCACCGGCTTGGCCTCGTCGAACGGCTGCACGGTGTACTTCACCCAGATGTTCATCACGCCACGGTACGGCTTGCGAAACGAGATGAACTGGCCGTTCGGAGAGATCTGCGCCCCCGAGATCTCGGGATCGCCGAAAAACAGCTCGCGATCGATCAGGGGCACTTGCTGCGCTGTGGCGACCGCGGGCAGGGCCAGCAGCGCCACCAGAGGAATCACAAAGACAATGCGTCGCATGGTACACATGCCTCGGGTGAGAGAATGGAGTACACGGAACCTAGTCACCGGGGACCGTGATACGGTACCTGACGCGTGGGCGGCAATACGTGGCAATACTGGCGCCTCGGCTCACGGAATACCATGTTGGACCCATGCCCGAGACGGCCGATCAGGATTCGGCGGCTGGAACTCGCCATGGCGGCAGGCTGGCAGGACGGTAGGGGGGCGCGATGACCGATTCCTCTCACCGACTGGAAGCGGCCCTGTCGGACCGCTACGCCATCGAGCGCGAACTCGGCGCCGGCGGCATGGCCACCGTCTACCTCGCCCAGGATCTCAAGCACGACCGCAAGGTCGCCATCAAGGTTCTGCGCCCGGAACTCGCTGCGGTGCTCGGGGCCGAGCGGTTCGTGCAGGAGATCAAGACCACCGCCAACCTGCAG
>CAYGCN010000169.1:0-6571 GCA_964348385.1 uncultured Gemmatimonadaceae bacterium | reverse complement strand
GGCCCCGGTGAACGCGCCACGCTCGTGCCCGAACAACTCGCTCTCGATCAGGTTCTCCGGTAACGCCGCGCAGTTGACCGCGACGAACGGGCGTCCTTCGCCCGGTCCGAGACGGTGCAGTTCGCGCGCCACCAGCTCCTTGCCGGTCCCGCTCTCTCCCACGACGAGGATCGGGCTGGGGATGGGCGCGAGCCGCGCGATGGCCGCCTTGAGATCGCGCATCGGACGGCTGGCGCCGATCAGCGACGAGGTCTCGTCGAACAGCTGCGCCCGCAGCGCGGCCACCTCGCCCTCCAGCCGACCGCGCTCCACCGCATTCTCGATCTCGTGCACGACCTTCTCCATCGACTCGGCCTTGTCGATGAACGCGTACGCGCCGAGCCGCACGGCCTGGACGCACCGCTCGTAGTTCCCGGTGCCGGTGTACACGATCACCGGAACGCGCACGTTCCGCTCGCTCAGCGCCCGCAGGAGATCGAATCCGTCCATCCCGGGCATCTCGAGGTCCAGGATCACGCAATCGACCGCCTCCCCCAGCACGGTTTCGAGCGCCGCCTCACCGCCATCGGCCGTGAGCGTCTCAAACCCGCCCAGGCGCCGCAGATCGTACGCATACTGCTCGCGCATCGGCGCGACATCATCCACGACTAGGACGGTGATCATGTCGTGCGTTCCTCTGTGGTCCCGGCTGCCGGAAGCTCGATCACCACCTGAGAGCCCGCGCCCGGCTCGGTCGTGACCCGCAGCGTGCCGCCCAAGTCCATCACCAGCCGCCGCACGATGGAGAGGCCAAGACCCGTGCCACCGGGCTTGGTGGTATAGAACCCGTGAAACGCCCGCTCCAGCTCGTCGCGTGACATGCCTTTCCCCGTGTCGGTGACCGTGACCCGAACCGAGCCACCGGGCTCCTCGCCCTGCACACGCTCCGTGGCAACGACGACTTCCCCCTGGCCGTCCGGCAGGCTCTCGACCGCATTGCCCACGACGTTCTCGACAATACGGCGCACGGCGACCGGATCCCCAGCCACGAGCGGCAGGTCCGCTGCCAGCCGCACGGTCACAATACTCGTTCCCGCAGTGGCGCCCTTCGCCACCTCGGACGCGATGCCGTTCAAATCACACGCGCCCCGGGCGATCGCCGGCATGAGCCGCGCGTAGTTGGCCGACAGGCCCTCGAGATAGGCGATCCCCTGCTCCAAGGTCTTGGACCGCTCGTGAAACACGCCGGCCAAATCCTGTGGCCGCCCGCGTGCCACTTCCTCCAGGTGCCGCAGCACGTTCCGAATCGGCGTCAGCCCGTTCTTGATGTCGTGATTGATCTGTCGCGCCAGATCGCCCACGGCGGCGCGGCGTTCGGCGTCACGGAGCCGCACGATGCTGGTGCGAAGCCGTTCCATCATTGCGTCGAGCAATCGCGCGAGCTGGCCGATTTCGTCGCGGCGATCCACGTCGAACGTCACGTCGAGCCGGTCCAAATCGAGTCCTCTCGTCTGATCGGCGAGCCGGCCGATGGGACGGCTGATACGTGCCGCGAGCCACCAGGCGGCCAGCATGGCGACTCCCGCCATGGCGCCGGCGACCGCGAGGAACCAGCGATCCACACTGCCGAGCAGCTGGCGCAGCGCCGTGGCATCGTACTCTACAGAGAGCACGGCCTCGTCCACCGTGACCGCATCGCCAACGCGAACCAACAGCGGCAGGGGAAATGTGGAGCCGGGAATGGGCGCGTCGACCCCGACGGCCGATCCGACCCGAACGAGTGTGTCCCCCCGGTGCGCGATCGTGATGCTCAGCGGCCCGTCCCCGACCAATCGGGACCAGTAGGCGGCGTCCGCCTTCGTCCCGCCCACGAGCGTCAGCGTGCGGCCGGCGATGCGTACCGAGTCGCTCAGCACCAGGGCGAGAAAGGTGGTGTCCGGCGTTCGGGCCTCCAGCAGCGCCGGGTCGACCGCCTGGCCCAGTGCCCTGAGCAGACCGGGATCCAGCTGGTCGTACGCGTTTCGGAAGTGACCCGACGACACGATCCGCCCCTCGGCATCCTGCACCTGGAGCATGGACAGGCCCGTGGTGCGCATTGCCGAGACGGCATAGTCCAGCACGTAGCGGCGGTCCGCCGATCCGGACAGCGCAAGACGGAATCGATTGTCCGCCGCGAGGTCGGTGCTGAGCTGGTCAAGGCGACCGGCGATGTCCGCGCCCACGTTGCGGATGTCCGCCTCCACGAGTGCCGCCATGGCCGCCGCCCGATTGCGATGCTCCTGGCGGAACTGTTCGCGCATCTGGTAGCGCACGCCGACCGCGAGCGCCGCGATGGGGAGCAACGCGAGCAGCAGCGTCGCCGCCACGAGCCGGCCGCGAAACTTCACCGCGGCCTCACCGTCGGGATGCCGAACCCGTCCACGGTGATGGTGGCCACACCGCGTCGCACGATGAGTGAACGGCGCACGTCGACGAGCGGGACGGCGCCGATTCGCATCAGTGCCTGCACCATGCACGGATCGGCCAGCCGCTGCGGCACGGCAACGACGTACCCATGATCGCGACCATCGTCGACCCGAGCACGGAGATCGTCCTGGGTCACGGCGAGGCTCGTCACGCGCCGGTCGGCGGCGAGCGCCACGATGCGTTCGGCGAGCGACCGCGCAATAGGATCGTCACGATCGTAGACCACGTGCGGCGTGAGACCCTCACCGGAGAGCGGCAGGTCGGGCAGTGCCACGGCGCACTCGCGCACGTCGCGCCCCGGCCATGCCCTGGGGTCGGCCGGCCGTGCCGCGGCGGGAACCACCTCGCGTGCCAAGGACACCCGCTCGTCCTCGAGCACCGTCCTGTACGCGTCGCTCGACGCGTAGACGTAGGTGCGGTCCCAGGGGAGCGCGATGACCTCGAACCCAGTAAGGCCGGCCGCGTACTCCGCCACCGCGGGATCATCCGTCACCAGCACGTCCGCGCCGCGGTCGAGCACGTCGCGCACATCCATGCCTGCGGCTCGCTGGAATGCGAGCACGGGCAGCCGGGACCCCGTGGTGGGTGCCAGGAACACGCCGTCGGGGCCGAGGCCGACGACGCCGTACGGACCCGACCCCATGGGGATGCCACCGCCCGGCCTCCCGATGCGGATGGCGGCTCCCGGCCCGGCTAACGCGTCGAGTGACGACGCGGCGGGAACACGGACGACGACCCGTCCATCCGGGGCCGCAATCGGGGTCCACTCGTCCGGTGCCAGCGGCCACGTCGATACGACCATCACCGCCGTCACCGGCTCACCGTCCCACAGCGTCGCGTCCGGCCGCAATCGGAATCCCCAGCCGCCGTCCTCTGGGCGCCACGCAACCGCGAGCCCGGGCCGGACAGCGCCCGTGCAATCGAGCCGCACCAGCGTCTCGTACAGATGCGCCCCGAGCAACGCTTCCGAGAAATTCGCGGCCCCCTCGGCGCGTCCCATGAGCACAGGATCCTGGAGGGCGATACGTACGGTGTCCGGGGTCGCGTCCGAGGTGGAGGCAACGCCACACGAGAGTGCAGAGTCCGCTGTGGGCGACGGGGTCGGCGCCGGTGTCGGCGTCGCGCAGGCAGCGGCCGCCGTGACGACGAGGAACGCGCCCATCGCACGCCAGCCAGTGCAGAATCTCGTCAGCGGACTCATGCCGTCGCGACGGCCCGCACACCTTCGACGAGTCGTGTGATCTCGTCCTCGGTGGTGTAGCACGCACAGCCAGCACGCACGACGCCTTCGGGAGCGCACCCCAGCCGCTCGATCACGGTCTTGGCGTAGAAGTCGCCGTGCGAGACGAACACGCCCACGTCCGCCAAGGCCCGCGCGACGTCCGGCGGCGCCACGCCCTCCACCACGAACGCGACGGTCGGCGTGCGCGCCGCATCGGGCGGCGGCCCGAACAGCCGGACGCGAGGGATCGTGGCCAGCTCATTCCACAGGGTGGCGAACAGTGCTGCAGCTCGGGAGTGGAGGGATTCGTACACCGTCGCGAGCCTCGACCTGAGCGAACCCTGCCCGCCGAGTGATGCCAGCCACCGCACGCCCGCCGCCGCGCCGACGATGCCCTCGTGGCTCAGCGTGCCGGTCTCCGCGCGCTCGGGCGCCTCGGATGGCGCGGGCTCCAGGCGCGGGAAATCGATGGCGTCCAGCAGGTCACGGCGGCCCCACAGCACCCCGAGGTGGGGGCCGTAGAACTTGTACGGCGAACAGGCAAAGACATCACATCCGAGGCGGGCGACATCCGGCAACGCGTGCGGCGCGTAGTGCACGCCATCCACGAACACGAGCGCGCCCTTTGCGTGCGCGGCTTCGGCAATGGTCCGAACGTCGGTGATGGTGCCGAGGGAGTTCGCGGCGGCGCCCACGGCCACGAGGCGCGTGCTGTTCCCGATGAGCGACAGGACTTGGTCGAGGTCGAGTTGTCCGGTGTGCGGCACGAGGCGTCCCCAGCGCACCGTCACCCCGCGCTCCACGGCCAGTGCCGTCCACGGCGCGATATTCGCGTGATGGTCCAGCTCGGTCACGACGATCTCGTCACCCGCCCCGAGGCGGCGGCCGAGCGCGCGGGAGAGATGGAACGTCAGCGTGGTCATGTTGGCACCGAACGCGATCTCCCGCGACGCGCCGTTCACGAAGTCGGCGAACGTCTGCCGTGCGTTTGCAAGCGCGGCGTCAGTTTCCGCGCTCGAGGGATAGGCCCAATGGGTGTTGGCGTTGTGGTGATACAGATAGTCCGTCACGGCGTCACCGACGGCTCGCGGGACCTGCGTGCCCCCCGGTCCGTCGAAGTACGCCACGGGAACGCCGCGATGGCGACGTTCGAGTGCCGGAAAATGACTCCGAATCACCTCCGTCGACGCCACCGCGTTGGTGACGCCCGACGAGGCCGATACCCCACCCTCGCCCTCTCGACGCATCGTGCACTCCACTCGAACGGTCTGGCTTGCTCAATATACGGAGGCAGCACTCCCCAACCAGACGCGCGGGCTATATTTGCTGATCCCCACCGCGAGACGTCCCATGGAGTCGTACCAGATACAGAGCGTCCTCGAGATGGTCATCATCTCCGTCTCCACGATCTCCGCACTGTGGATCGTCACTCGCGCATGGATCGGCCGCCGGAGCCGCATCGGAGGTGCCGACGTCACCCGGCTCACCGAGTCGGTGGACCGCCTGCGCGAGAGCGTGGAAGGGATGCGGGTGGAGCTGGGGGATGTTGGGGAGCGGCTCGAGTTCACCGAGCGCATGCTCGCGCAGCTCGCCGACCGCGGGGCCGATCGCCAACCACTCCCTCCGGCATGACGCGCGGCGCGCCACTGCCGCCCTTTACGCAGGCGTGGGCCGACGCGTTCCGGGCCAAGGTGAACGGCAACGCGGAGTACCGTCACGCCGCACAGCGCTGGCGTTGGCCGCTCGCGCTGGTGCTGGAGCCGTCGCCGCAATACGGGTTCCCCACCCCCCGTGCGCTCGTGCTCGAGTTCGACGGTCGCGGGTGCGTGCGCGCGGATGCCAAGGACTCCGACGATGTCGAGGCACCGTTCGTGATCAGGGGCGCGTACCCGGCGTGGAAGCGAATCCTGCACGGCGAGCTGGATCCGATCACGGCCATCGTGCGCCGGCGGCTGCACCTGCATGGATCGTTCGCCAAGGTGCTGCTCCACGCGAGGGCAGCCAAGACGCTCATCGCCTGCGCGGCCACGATCCCCACCCACTTCCCGGACGAGGCATCCGCGCCGTAGCGGACCGATGTCCATGACGCTGGTGGTCCTCGCGGCGGGACGAGGGAGTCGGTATGGGGGTCTCAAGCAGCTCGAACCCGTTGGACTCCACGGGGCCGCGCTCATGGACTACGCCATCCACGACGCCGTGCGCGCCGGAGTCGATCGGGTGGTGCTGGTGATTCC
This sequence comes from uncultured Gemmatimonadaceae bacterium, assembly GCA_964348385.1. Classification (GTDB taxonomy): domain Bacteria; phylum Gemmatimonadota; class Gemmatimonadetes; order Gemmatimonadales; family GWC2-71-9; genus JAOTVV01. The sequence goes on along the minus strand of CAYGCN010000169.1, from coordinate 670 downwards.
CTTGGGTATGGATGCGGTGTTCCTGTCCCACGCGCGGGAGCAGTTCGGAAGCACGCTCGACGTCACGTGCGTGGCGCAGACCCTGGAAGCCGTGCCCGAGGGCTTCTCCATCCCGAAGGAGCGGGCCACGCCGTGGGGCACCGCGCACGCCGTGCTGGTGACCGCGCCGCTGCTGGACGGTCCGTTCCTCGTCGTGAATGCCGACGACTTCTACGGCGCGTCCACGTACGGGCTACTGTGCACACATCTGCGCGACCATCCCGACATCGCCGCCATAGCGGGTTACCCGTTGCACGCGACCCTCTCGCCGCACGGCGGGGTGTCGCGCGGGGTGTGCGAGCTGGACGCCGACGGGTTCGTCACAAGGGTCCGCGAGGTCAAGCAGATCCGCGAGGTAGACGGTAGCCTCGAGGGGGCGACGCGTGAGGGCGAGCGGCTCATGCTCCGTGGTGACGAGATCGTGTCCATGAACTGCTGGGGCTTCGGCTCGGCGATAGTGCCGCTGCTCGAGTCCGACTTCGCGGAGTTTCTTGAGACCGAGGGCACGGACCCCGGCGTCGAGTTCCTGCTCCCCACGGTGGCCAACCGGCACATCGCGGCCGGCACGCTGCGCCTCAAGGCACTGCCGTCCGATGCGGCGTGGTTCGGGATGACGTTCCCCGACGACACC
>CAYGCN010000168.1:2344-6581 GCA_964348385.1 uncultured Gemmatimonadaceae bacterium | reverse complement strand
CCGATACCAGTTCCATCGCGAAATACGGACGACCGGTTTCAGTGGCGCCCGCATCGTAGACTCTAGCGATGTTCGGGTGGTCCATCACCGCCAGTGCCTGTCGCTCCGCCTCGAAACGAGCCAGGACCTCACCGGTGTCCATCCCGAGCTTGATGATCTTCAGGGCGACGCGCCGCTTGACCGGTGCCGTCTGCTCGGCCAGGTACACGGTGCCCATCCCGCCCCTGCCAAGCACTTGAATGAGCCGGTACGGACCGATGCGGTCGAGGCGTTCGCCGAGCTGCGGCACCGCTTCAGTCTCACGTTTCTGCGCGAGACCCAGAGCCTCGGGAGTCAGGTAGGGGAGCAGCTCCTCGGCACGCTGCCATTGTTCGGCGGGTTCTTCGGTCAAACACCGCATCACCAGCCGCGCCAAGTCGGGCGGCACGTCAGCCCGATGCTGGCCCACCGGATCCGCCGAGTGACCGACGGGCGGAGGCTCGCCAGTGAGTAGCTCGTATGCCAGGGCCCCCACCCCGCGAATGTCATCCCGGCGAGCGACGTCGGCAGCCGGTTGATCCAGCTTGCTGGGTGCCTCGATGGCCCGGTGAATCCCGAAGTCGGCTACCATCGCGCTCTTGCCCTCAAGCATGACGCAGTCGGCGCTCAGGGCGCCGTGAACCACGCCGTGGCGATGCGCGTGGGCTACGGCGTCAACGACATCGCGTAGTATCCGCACCGCCTCGAGCATTGGCGCCCTTCCGTGAGCATCCAGCTTGTCACGGACCGAGACGCTCTCGGCGAGCGACGTCACGTAGTAGAGGAACCCGCCGGTCGCACCCGAATCATACACCCTCACGATGTGACGATCAGTCAATGACTGGGCGATCTCCATCTCGCTGCGAAATCGCCCCGGGTCGACGGATGCCGCGATCTCAGGTCGGATGACCTTCAGAGCCACGTCGCGGTGGTGCGTCAGGTCGCTGGCGAGATACACCGTCGCCGTCCCGCCCTCACGTAGCTTGCGATCGATCTCGTACTGCGGGGCCAGGGCGGTTCTGAGACGCTCAAGCGTGGGCAACACGACTCCAATCTCCTGATACGCACCGAGGGACGATACCTGCCAATGTTGCGCTACCGCCGACCCTCCGCCAGGCGTCCCGTACCCGCTAGCTCCTTTCAGCGCCACGCCTCCGATGTCGGTGAGGAGGCGTATCACGCCCCCCGGGGGTGATGCACCGACCTAGTTGTGGCAGAGTGCGGCTCGGGAGCCGGGAGGCGCGAACCCCGGCCGCCGAGCAGGCCGACTACGTCATCGAGCGCCTGAAGGACCACGGCATCCTGCTCAGCACCGACGGCCCCAATCGGAACGTGATCAAGATCAAGCCGCCGCTCGCGTTCTCCGACGAGGATGCGGAACGGCTGGTTGCGGTGTTGGACGCCGTGCTGGCCGAGGGTGTCGTTGTGGGAAGCGGCGGATCGGTGGCTCGACGAACCGGCGGGTAGCCGGACCCCCGCACACTCGTCGCGCAACTCTCACCTTTCCGGTGTCTTCTCTCGGAGTGCGTCTTCTACCTCCTGGCGCGCCCGCAGCGCCGCATCGATCTGCTCCCCGACCTTCCGTGCGGCTTCAACGTTCCTGGTCAACTCATCGAGCGTCCCCGAGCCCGCATGGAGGCGTAGGAGATCGAGCCGGAGGGTCTCGAGCGCCGCGACCGCCGTCGCGAGGCGCTCCTCGTGCCCAGCGGTATCGCCCCGCTCGCGCAAGGCGGCCGCATCGGCCTCGAGTCGCGCAACCAGTTCCGGCACATCACCCAGCGCGCGACGCTGCGCATCGGGCAGCGCCCGGAACAGCTCACCCGCGACGCGACCCAACGCCATCTCGGTTCGCTCGCCGGCGGTGGGGAGCGGTGCAGGAACGTCCTTGAGGCCGACGCGGCCGAGTCGGAACAATGCCCGTCCCGCGCGACCTCGCAGCAGTTTCGCCCACAGCTTGCCGCCACCCAGCCTGTCCCAGAGCCGTCGCACCGTGATCAGGGGCGCGCCGATCGTCAAGGCCGTTCCCAGCACGACCACGACATTCCCGTCGGCCTCCATCCCCCACATGCCGAGCGCGGTCGCCGCCACGCCTGCGCCCGCCGTGAGCCAGGCTCCCGCTCGACCGGGGGTAGACGATGCCGCGGCGTCCGCCTCACTCAGCCTTCGCTCCTCCAGCTCCAGTGCCGCCTCGACGCCCCGGTGGTCGTAGCCGCTGCGTTGCAGCTCCCTCGCCAGCGCCACCAGCCTCCCGATCCGCGTCACGGACAGACCGGTGATCACGGCGACCATGAGCACCTCCAGAGCCGTGACGATCCCGAGGAAGTCGCCTTCGATCAACTTGAAGATCTCGAGGGCGACCACCATCGCACCGATGCCAGCCAGGTGGCCGCCGGCCTCCGAGCCCACCAACGTGGCCTCGCGCGTGAACCGGGCGAGCGGCGCGGGAACATGCGCCAACGCGCCGCGGGCCGCACCGATCTCCCGAGCCAGGCCGTCAGCCGATGCGAAGCGTTCATTCGGCACCTTGGTCAAGCACCGGTCAATTGCCGCCGACAGTCGCGCCGGTAGCCGTGGCGCCAGGGATCCGACCGGCGGCGCCGGCTCACCCGCATGCTTGGCGAGATACCCCGCTACCGTCGTAGCCTCGAACGGCAGTCGTCCGGTGGCCGCGAAGAACGCCACCGCTCCCAACGAGTAGAGGTCGCTTCGTGCGTCTACCGGACCACCAGCCGCCTGCTCCGGACTCATGTACTGCGGGGTGCCACGTACTTGTCCCGACGACGGCCTGTCGCCGCTCTCCAACGGGCGAGCGATACCGAAATCCGTAACGAGGGCGCGTCCGCCTTCTCGCTCAAGCAGGACGTTGTCGGGTTTCACGTCCCGATGCACGATCCCCCGTGCGTGCGCGTGACCCAACGCCCACGCGACTTCCTGCAACACTCGCATGACCTCGGATGGCGCCAGCGGGCCAGCGCGCCGGACCCGCTCCCCCAGCGTCTCGCCATCCACGTACCCCATCACGAAGAACACGAGATCGCCGTGTTCCTCCACCGCGTGGATCGGCACGATGTTGGGGTGCGCCAGGCCGGCCGCAGTCCGAGCCTCACGCAGAAAGCGCTCGCGCAGCGCCGGATGGGCCGCGAGGTCGGGTGGCAGCAGCTTGATGGCGACCGGACGGTCGAGCGCCACATCGGTGGCGAGGAACACGACGCCCATGCCACCGCGTCCCACCTCGCGAACGAGCGAGTAACGTCCGGCGACCGCGCGCTGGAGCGTGAGAAACTCGGGAGTGGGAGAGACCGCCATGGCTCTTAGGGAAGCTACGGTCACGGGGGCGATGTGGTTACGGGCATCAGGCGTCAGGTGCCGGGTGTCGTCGTGGTCCGGCTCCACAGCCGCCCGACAGTTCTCCTGGCCAGCGCGCTGTCCACTCCGAAAGCGGAGAGGTAGTATGCGGTACGGGACGTCGTTCTCCCTGCGCGCAGCAGCCACGCAGGCCGGCCCCAGCAGAACGCGGAGGCACCATGGAGGCTATCAACCTGGCCCAGAAGCTCGCGTCGTTCGACGAGCACTGGAGCCCGAAGATCGTGGCGGAGCTGAACGGACAGACCGTGAAGCTCGCAAAGGTGTGGGGCGAGTTCGTCTGGCACCATCACGAGCGGGAGGACGAGCTGTTTCTCGTGCTGCGGGGGCGACTCACCATCAAGCTGCGCGACCGAGACGTGGTCCTCGATGAGGGCGAGTGTTGCGTGGTGCCTCGCGGTCTGGAACACAAGCCCGTCGCCGATGTGGAGACGCACATCCTATTGTTCGAGCCGGGGACGACACTCAACACTGGCAACGTCCGGAACGAGCGTACCAGGGAGGACCTCGACCGGATCTAACGGCCGAACGGCACCCCGACCCTCGCGCGATCGCGCACAGGGGAATGAGCTTGGCACGGGTGACGGTTGACCGCTTTCCGTTGCCGAGCGAAATACCGATCGTCGTTCGGGAGACGTGGGAGTCGATCGACGGGGGCTGCGGCATCACGTGCTCATGTCACGCGGTAGGTGACCGTGACCATCCAGTCCTCGAACGCCCCGTCCATCTTCTTGAGAGCGGAGAGCGTGCGCTGGCGCACGGCATTCTCGATCAGCGCCTGCTGTCCCGGCCAGATCCGGAACTTCACCCGGACGTAGCGCCCCGTTCCCTTGGAGGAGGGCCGGGACTCGAACAC
>CAYGCN010000168.1:0-2334 GCA_964348385.1 uncultured Gemmatimonadaceae bacterium | reverse complement strand
GGCGGCGTCAGGACGATCGCCCTATGTTGAGCGTGGACGCCGGCAGCGATCTCCTTCATCACTGCGCGTACGCGCCCCTCTAGCCCTGTGTCCGGCAGATGGACGTCCACATATGCGCGGACGCAGTCTCCTCGAAACCGCCCCACCAGGGTGATGTTCCGGTTCGGGACGTACACGCGCTGGCCCAGGAAGTTCACGATCGTGGTGAAGCGAAGCCCCACCTGCTCGACCCGACCCACCTGCCCGGACATTTCGACCATGTCTCCGATGTCGATCGCGTCGGAGAACACGAGCGTGAGCCCGATCACGACGTCCTGCACGAGGCTCTGCGAGCCGAAGCCGATGGCCAGGCCGAAGACCGACGCCGTAGCGAGGTAGGCCGTGATCGAGATGTCCAGTTCGCTCAACGCCAGACCGACGGCGACGAAGTAGACCAGCACGGTCAGGGCGCTGGCGAGCAGGCTCAGGACGGTCGCCAGCTTGGGGTACAGGCGGGCGAAATCCGAGGCCCGCTCATCCCCCCTGCTGCGCGCGCCCACGATGCGGCCGACGCCGCGGTACCCGTACCGAATGGCCATGTGACCCAGGCCGGCCACGGTGAGGATTACCACGAGGCGCAGACCGACGTTCAGGTCACGATAGACCGAGAACACATCCATGAAGCCTCCAACACCGGTAATGCGGTGGGGACCGACACCCACCGAGCCACCCTCGCGGTTCAAATGCGGATGGATCGATGTTCGATCCGAGAGAGCCACGAATCTAACCGGCGGGCACGCCGCATGTGACCACGCAGCACCCGCTCCTCATCACCCCACCGTTGGGGACCGGACGGGCTCGATCCCCGGCCTGCGTCACCCCGCGACGATTCGCGCCTCCTGAGTTGCATTGACGCGCGGGCGGACGCAAGCTTGGGCGCCAGCCACCTGCTGCGCACCTGTCAGCGCGTGACCCCGCTCTGGTGGGCGACCTGCAGACGAGGACTGCGAATGACGGAGACCGTGAAAGGCGACCGGCATGAACGAGACCATACTCAAACGCTTCGACCAGCCGGACGAGGTTCGCGCATTCACGAAGGGCCGATTCGAGACGATTCGGCTGGGGAGCATGATCATCGGGCGGGCGACGTACCAGCCAGGGTGGAAGTGGTCGGTGCACGTTGCCCCCCTGACCGCCACCGCGCTCTGCGAAGTCGAGCACATCGGGGTGGTGCTCTCAGGACACGCGGTCGCCGCCTTCGCCGACGGACAGGTCGTCGACCTAACGCCGGGGGACGCGTTCTACATCCCACCGACCCCGCACGATAGCTGGGTCGTCGGGGACGAGCCGTACGTATCGCTACACGTGATGGGTGCCGAGGGCTATGCTCGGTAGGACGTCTCGCGCCAAGGTGAGCCCTTTGATTGTTCCGTGGGTAGGGAGTGGGGAGCAGCGAGTGGGGAGGAGCGTCCCATGAGTGACCGCGACCTCACCGGGCAGTTGCTCGCTGCCTGGCAGCGTCACAACGACATCCTGCTCTATCTCCTCGACCAGATCCCTCGAGGCGGGCTCGCCGCCGTGCCGGCTGGCTCGCGCGGGCGGGACGTCGCACGCCAGTTCGCGCACCTGCACCGCGCGCGCCTCGGCTGGCTGCATTTCCACGTCACCGGTGAGCGGCCGCAGCTCGCGCGGTACGACAAGGGTTCGCCGCCTTCGAAGGCGGAGCTACGCCGCCTCCTCCGGCGGTCGGGAACAGACGTCGCGGCCTTCTTACGACGGGCCTTCCGCGGCGAGGTGACACCACGCATGTTCGGCAAAGACCCGGTCCGCTGGATGGGCTACCTCATCGCCCCCGAATCGCACCACCGCGGCCAGATCACGCTCGCGCTGAAGCAGGCTGGGTTGCGACTGCCAGAGCGCGTGGCGGTGCAGGGACTATGGGGAAAGTGGATCTCGGGGAAGTGAGCCCGCGTCGACCCGGCTGCGGCTCACGCGTCGCTCTCGGCGCGGTGGCAGGCGAGAAGCTCGCGCCGGAGTACTCAATACCAAGGAGGCGGTAACGTGGTCTCTCTCGTTTCCCTCTGGCTTCCCATCCTGCTCGCGGCGGTCCTCGTCTTCGTGGTCAGCTCCATCATACACATGGCGCTGCCGTACCACCGCAAGGACCTCAAGAAGGTCCCGGCGGAAGACGAGGTCATGGGCGCGCTTCGTAGGTTCAACATCCGGCCGGGCGACTACGTGATGCCCTGTGCCGAGGACCCGAAGGAGAGGAGCACTCCGGAGTTCATCGAGAAGACCGAGAAGGGGCCAGTAGCCCTCATGACGGTGTTCCCTACCGGTCGTCCGACGATGGGC
>CAYGCN010000167.1:0-6584 GCA_964348385.1 uncultured Gemmatimonadaceae bacterium | reverse complement strand
GACACCGGCGCCTACGCGTCGGTGGGGATGAAGGTGTTGGAACGGGCGGCGGGGCACTCCTGCGGCCCGTATCGCGTGCCCAACGTGGACATCGAGGCGCGCACGGTCTACACCAACAACCCACCCAGCGGCGCGATGCGCGGCTTTGGCGCCAACCAGGCGGCGTTCGCCATCGAAGGCGTCATGGATATGCTGGCGGAGCGGGTCGGGGTCGACGGTTACGACATCCGCGAGCGCAACCTGCTCGGCCCGGGTGATCGGTTTGCCACCGGACAGATCATGACCGAAAGCTGCGGCGTGCGGCAGACGCTCGAGGCGGTCAAAGACATTTACAAGGGTGCACGCTACGCCGGCATCGCCTGTGGGATCAAGAACACCGGTATCGGCAACGGGCAGGACGATTCCGGGCGCGTGGTCATTCGGGTCTTGGACGGCGGTGAGCTGGAGATCCTCACGGGCTATACGGACATGGGGCAGGGACTGTTCACGGTGTTGTGCCAAACCGTGAGTGAGGAGACCGGTCTCGATCCGCAGATTATGCGGGTGCGCACGGTGAGCTATGCCGACACGGTGTGTGGCATGACCACGGCGTCCCGAGCGACGGCCCTGGGCACCGCGGCGGGCCGCATCGCTGCACGCAAGCTCGCCGCCGAACTCGAGACCGCGTCCCTCGCGCACCTCGCCGGCCGGCAGTACCAAGGCGAGTACGTGTGCGACTTCACCACCAAGCCGGGAGCCCACGTCGCCGACCCCAAGACCCATTTGACGTTCGGGTACGCAACGCAGGTGGTCATACTCGACGACGAGGGGCGATTGGAACGGGTGGTGGCGGCGCACGACGTGGGCCGCGCCATCAATCCCCTTCAGTGCGCGGGGCAGATCGAGGGCTCGGTGCACATGGGCCTGGGTTACGCGCTCTCCGAAGATTTGCCGTGCACCGATGGCAAGCCCGACTCACTGTTGCTGCGGGACCTCGGCATCCTCAAGGCGAAAGACACGCCGGCAATCGACGTGATTCTGGTGGAAGTGCCCGACGAGATCGGCGGGTACGGCGCGAAGGGTGTCGGGGAGATCGGGTTGGTGCCGACGGCGGGCGCGGTAGCGGGGGCGCTCCACGCGTACGACGGCGTTCGCCGCGTTCGGCTCCCGATGTCCGACGCGCCGGCGGCCGCGGCGTCCCTGCCCAAGGCGAGACGAGTGAGGTGATACCCGGGCGGGACGGGGGGGACCCGGGCTCCGGGGAGGGGGTCTCATAGCCGAGCTCGTCCCGATCCCGTTTCCCACTCTGGTGCGACGCATGCGGCGGGAAGCTGCGGCGCGCCAGGCCATCTTCGATCTTCCCGTCCGCAAGTGGTTCGGTCCCGATCGCGATGCCGATTTTAGCGCCAATCATTTCGGCCGCCGGGCGGCGACCCCAATCGGGCCGGCGGCGGGACCGCATACCCAGCTGGCGCAGAACATCGTGCTCGCGTGGCTCGCCGGGGGCCGCATCATCGAGCTCAAGACGGTGCAGGTGAACGACCACCTCACCATCCCGCGGCCGTGCATCCACGTGCCGAATGTCGGCCTCAACGTCGAGTGGTCGCAGGAGCTGCGCGTCGAGCAGTCGGCGATGGAGTACGCCAAGGCCGCATTCCTGATCGCGATCCTCCAGTCGACGCAGGTCTTCGGTCTGCTCGATACCGCGTCGCACGCCGACTTCGACACGATCTTCGATATCAGCGTCGGGTACGATCTCGACGGCATTCGCTCGCGGAAGGTGACGGGATTCCTCGACGCCCTCCGGAACCCCGAGCCCCTGTACGACGAGTTGCGAGGTCAGCTGGACGGTGACCTCGCCGAATTTCGCCAAGCAACCCCGCCCACGCCCATCTCGGACTGTGTGACGCTCTCGACGTTCCACGGGTGTCCCGCCGACCAAATCGAAGCCATCGCCCGGCACCTCGTGGAGGAGCGCGGCCTCCGCACGATCATCAAGCTCAATCCCACGCTGCTCGGCTTCGACGACGTGCGCCACATTCTGCACGAGCGGCTCGGGTACACCCAGTTCGAGCTGCGACGCGAGGCGTTCGAGAAGGACCTGCAGTACGCCGAGTGCCTGGAGATGCTCCGCCGCCTCCGCGCCGTCGCGGAGCGGTGCGGCTCCACCATCGGAGCCAAGTTCACCAATACGCTCGTCGTGGCCAATCACGCGACGGTGTTTCCCTCGCAGAACGACCCATACATGTACCTGTCCGGCCCGCCACTGCACGTGATCTCGATGCAGCTGATGCAGCGGGTGCGGGAAGGCGTGGGATTCGAGTTTCCGGTGTCGTTCTCGGCGGGGATCGACGCCCGCAACGTGGCGGGCGCCGTCGCGTGCGGTATGGTCCCGGTGACCACCTGCACCGACCTGTTGCGGCAGGGTGGGTACGGCCGCCTGCCGGCCTACCTCCGCGCCCTCGGCCGGGAGATGGCACGAGTGGGTGTCACCAGCCGCGAAGCGTATGTGCTGGCCGCGTACGGCAACGCCGCCACGGCCGCCCGCCAGGCACTGGAAGGCGCGGATCCTGCGGTGGCGCCTTCGCGCGATCTGGAGGAGCGAATCCTCCGCACGGCAGCCGAGCGACCCGACGACCTGCCGAGGCTGTTGCGGGACGCCGCTGCCGACGCCCGCGCCGATGGCGAGGCGCTGGTCCAGTGCGCGCTCCGCATCGCAGGCCGGCTCAACGGTCGGGATATCGTGCCGACGCTACTCGATGACCCGCGGTACCACGCCACGTCCAATGCAAAGCCGCCGCGGCGGATTGCGAGCACCTTGGCGCTCTACGACTGCATCAACTGCGATCTCTGCATTCCGGCGTGTCCCAACGATGCCATATTTGCCTACGAGGTGACTCCGCGAGACGTCGCGACGATGCGGGTCGTGCAGCAGGGTGGTCGGCTGGAGCACCGTCCGGGCGCCGGGTACCGCGTTCGCGAGGCGCACCAGTTGGCCGTCGTCGAGGGTTCCTGCAACGCATGTTCCAACTGCGAAGTGTATTGCCCGGAGGAGGGCGCACCGTTCAAAGTCAAGGAAATGGTGTTTCTGACCCGATCGGACTTCCAGCGATGTGAGGATCTCGACGGATTCTGCCGAGAGGGGTCGAGGCTACATGCCCGGTTGGGGGGAACGGTGTACGAGATCGACGTAGACGCAGTGAACGACACCGCGAAGGTCAGGGGCGACGGACTCGAGCTGCGGGTGCGATGGAAGAGCGCCGAGGTCGTCGACGGCTCGATCGCCGACTCCACCGCGCCGTTCGACACCGCGCTGCTCTGGCGCATGCGCACCGTGTGGGACGCGATCTTCTCGGCTCCTGCACCGAACTCCGTGAATTCCGGGGGGAGATCGTGACCGAGACTACCCTGATGGGAAACGGCCTCGTGCTGACGGGTGTGGTGGACGGTACCGCGATCGCGGGAGACGTCATTCCCGGTGGCGCCGTCGCGTGGACGGGCGAGCGTGTCGTAGCAGTCGGGGTGGAGTCGGACCTGCGGCGACAGTATCCCACGGCGCGATACCTCGACGCGCACAAGGGCCTGATCGTCCCCGGCCTCGTCAACCTGCACCATCACTTCTACTCGGCGCTTGCCCGGGGACTCGATCCGCGGGCGGAGATCGGCGATTTCGCTGCGGTGCTTGATCGCCTCTGGTGGCGTCTCGATCGCGCGCTCGACCCCGACACGATACGCCTGTCGGCGCGGCTTTCACTGGCGGCGTGCATCCGTGAGGGCTGTACCACGGTGTTCGATCATCACGCGTCGCCCAACTACATCGATGGGAGCCTGGCCATCATCGCCGCCGAGGTGGAGCAGAGCGGTCTGTCCGCGGTGCTGTGCTATGAAGTGACCGACCGAAACGGCCACACGGCGGCACTCGCAGGACTCGAGGAGAACCTGCGCTTTCTCGCAGAGCACCAACGGCACGCCCGCATCCGGGGACTCCTGGGGCTCCACGCCAGCTTCACGCTTCGGGACAAGACGCTGGAGCGTGTGGCGCGGGATCGACCGGCGGGCGTCGGCGTCCACATCCATCTCGCCGAAGACCCGATCGACGTGCGGCAATCGAAGGCACAGTTCGGCGCCGAGCCGGTGGATCGGCTGACGCGATTCGGCCTGCTCGATGAGGGCGCTCTGCTGGCACACGGAATTCATCTCGACCCTCGGGGGTACCAGACCGTCGCCGCCAGTGGTGCCGTGATCGTCCACAATCCCGAATCGAACGCGCACAACGGCGTCGGCCACCTCGATGTTGCCGCTGCCGCCTCGCACGGCTGCCGAGTGGGACTGGGCACCGACGGCATGTCGTCGTCCGTCCTGCGTGCGCTTCGTGCCGCGTTCCTGCTGCAGCGGCACGAGCTCCGCGACCCGAGCGGGGGGTTCACCGCCGTACCAGAGTTGCTGGCCACGAACGCTTGGGTGGCCCGTCGACTGTTCGACGATCCGCTGCTTGGCACCCTGGCGCCCGGAGCGCCGGCGGACCTGGTCGTGGTTGACGTCCCGATGCCGACACCGCTCGACGCCCGAAACGCGTTTGCCCATTTCGTGTACGGCGCCGGCGATGCCCCGGTTCGTCACACCGTCGTACGTGGACGAGTGCTGCTCGAGAACTTCGCGCACACCACCCTGGACCCGGCGGAGATCGCGGCCGACGCCCGGCGCCTCACCCCAGCCCTGTGGGGACGCTTTCACGCGCTCCCCTGGGGCACTAGGTTTGTCGGGGCTTGAGGACTTCTCACGGCAGAGGTGGCATGGTACGGGTGACATGACGGAGTCGCACGAAGCGCTCCGACAGCGGGCGGTGAAGACATGCCGAACACGCGGAATCCTCATTCCGACGTTCGCGGAGATGCGCGATCCCGGCACTGTCGATCCTTCGGTCGTGACCGCACTCCGGCCGGTCGACATGCAGGCCGTGCACCCACTCAACCTGTTCCGGATCACGTGGCACAATGATCCGTCCGGTGGGTTCGGACCCGTCAACGCCCTGGAGTTGCCAAGTGCGTTGACCGGTGTGCGGGCGCGTCTCGTCGGGCTCGTGGGCAAGCATTTCCCCACAGGGGCCCACAAGGTCGGTGCGGCGTTCTGGTGCCTGGTGCCGCGGTTGGTGACGGGGGAATTCGATCCGACGACGCATCGCGCGGTATGGCCGTCGACCGGGAACTACTGCCGCGGCGGCGCGTTCGACAGCGCGCTGCTGGGCTGCCAGGCCGTGGCCATCCTTCCGGAGGAGATGAGTCGGGAACGCTTCGAGTGGCTGGAAGGGATCGGCGCGGAGATCATCCGCACGCCGGGGTCCGAGAGCAACGTCAAGGAGATCTTCGATGCGTGCTGGGAAATCCGCCGTACCCGCCCCGAGTGCGTGATCTTCAATCAGTTCGACGAGTTCGGGAACTACCTCTGGCACTTCGGCGTCACCGGCCCCGCGGCGGAGTCCGCGTTCGGCACCGTGGCAGGCCCGGGGGACCGGTTCGCCGCATGGGTGGGGGCCACAGGCTCGGCGGGAACGCTCGCTGCCGGCGACTATCTCAAGACGCGGTTCCCCGGAGTCCGTATCACGGCGGCGGAGGCGCTCCAGTGCCCCACGCTGCTGCGGGCCGGGTTCGGCGCACACCGCATCGAGGGCATTGGCGACAAGCACGTGCCGTGGATCCACAACGTCCGCAACACCGACTTCGTCGCGGCCATCGACGACGAGGCCACCATGCGGCTGCTGCGGGTGTTCAACGAGCCGGCGGCGGCTGCGGTGCTGGAGCGGTACGGGGTGCCGTCGGAGACCATCTGCCGACTACCGCTCCTCGGCATTTCGAGCATCTGCAATCTGCTCGCCGCCATCAAGACGGCCCGGCACTTTGAGTTGGACGAGCACGACGTGCTGTTCACGTCATTCACCGACTCCGTGGACCTCTACCGCACGCGGCTGACGGAGCTCCAGGCGAGGCACGGGCCGTACGACGAGACGAGAGCGGCGATCGACTTCGAGCGGTACCTGCTCGGCACCACGACCGATCACGTGAAGGAGCTGGGACATCTGGATCGGAAGGCGATCCATAATCTGAAGTATTTCACCTGGGTGGAGCAGCAGGGAAAGACGGCCGCGCAGCTGGATGCGCTGTGGAGCGTGTCGTTCTGGACCGATCTGGCCGCCCAGCTTCCGGAATGGGACCGGCGGATCGTCGAGTTCAATCGGGACACGGGCGTGCTGGACCGGATCAAACGTGACGCTGCCGCACGGACCGCGTAGACCGTCGCCATCAGTCGGAGCACACCACGCATGAGCACGGTGGGGCAGGACCTCCTCGCGGCCGCCGGCCGTTACGAGCACGACATCGTCACGTTCCTGCGCGACATGATCGCCATCCGGTCGGAAAGCCTCTCTGAGGGCAGGCGGTGCGAGCGGGTGCGTCAGGAATACGAGCGCCTGGGCCTGGACGAGGTATTCATCGACCGGCTCGGCAATGTCATCGCGCGGGTCGGTGAGGGCCCGTTTCGCATCCTCATGGACGGTCACATCGACTGCGTCGGGGTGGGAGAAGGCGAGGAACTGCTGCCGGACTACTTGG
>CAYGCN010000166.1:0-6652 GCA_964348385.1 uncultured Gemmatimonadaceae bacterium | reverse complement strand
AGTGCAGATTGGGGCACGCTTAAGTCTATGTCATAAAACAAGTTAGGTAGTGTTATTTGACCGTGCCCCAACCGTGCCTGGCGACGGGCACACCACTCCGCAGATCGTAGGGGATTTCCCGGATGGTTCGCTGCGCCCACGGTGTTTAAGGTGAGCACGTGACTACCGCGCTCGAACAGCCTAACTGGCACACGATGCCAGCCGAGGACGCGTTGCGCACGCTCGGATCCGCGCGCGACGGCCTCGACGCGGGCCAGGTTGCCAGGCGCCTCGAAAGGCACGGCCGCAACGAGCTGCCGCGCCGGCGGCCGCCCACGATCGCTGCGATCGCGCTCAGGCAATTCCGCAGCCCGCTCATCTACCTGCTCGGCGTTGCGGCAGGCATCTCGTTGTTCCTGCGGGAATTCAAGGACGCGGCCTTCATCGCGGGCGTGCTCGTCATCAACGCCATCATCGGAACGACCCAGGAGGCGAAGGCGGAGCGTGCCAGCCAGGCGCTGCAGAAGCTGTTGCGCATCCGCGGCACCGTGCGGCGCGACGGCAAGGTAGTGGAGGTCGACGCCGAGGAGATCGTGCCGGGGGACATCGTCTTTCTCGAGTCGGGCAACCGTGTGCCCGCCGACATCCGGCTGATATCGACGCACGGCCTCGAAGTCGACGAGTCGCTGCTGACCGGCGAGTCCCTGCCGGTCACCAAGGATGCACCGTGGATCGGCGAGGCGGACACGCCGCAGGCCGACCGCCGGAATATGGTGTATGCCGGCTCGATCATCGTGCGCGGGCGATCGCAGGGCATCGTCGTCGCGACGGGCCGCGACAGCCAGGTCGGCTCGCTGGCCCTCGACGTGCTGAGCGCGTCCGCCACCGGCGGCAAGCCGCCGCTGGTCGAGCGCATGGAGACGTTCACGAAGCGCATCGCGATGGCGGTGCTCACGGCGGCCGCGTTCATCGGCATCACCGGCGTTACATTCGGCGGCTTCACTTTGAAGGATATGTTCCTGTTCGCGGTCGCGCTGGCCGTCTCCGCCGTTCCCGAAGGTCTCCCCGTGGCGCTCACGGTGGCATTGGCGATCGGCGCAACGCGCATGGCGCGGCGCGGCGTCATCATCCGCCAGCTCGCAGCGGTCGAGGGCCCCGGCAGCTGCACAATGATCGCCAGCGACAAGACGGGCACGCTGACCTGCAACGAGCTGACGGTGCGCGAGGTACGCCTGCCCGATGGACGCGTCTTCGACGTCACGGGGCAGGGATTCGTGCCGGAGGGTCATTTTCTATTTGGCGGTCTGCCGCTGCAGCCGGATTTCGCGAATCAGCTCAGCGACCTCGCGCGCATCAGCGTGCTGTGCAACGAGGCCGAACTGCATCAGCAGGACGGCAGCTACGTCTGGCGCGGCGACCCGACCGATGTCGCTATGTTGACGATGGCGCACAAGCTCGGCTGGAGCCGCGAGGGTACGCTGGAACGCGGGCCCGAGATCAACGCGATCCCGTTCGAGCCGGAACGCCAGTACGCGGCAACCTACCATTCGATCCGCGGCAAGGTCCGCGTCCTGGTCAAGGGCGCGCCGGAGCGCGTGTTCGAGATGCTCGCCGACGATGCGGAAATTGTCTCACGGCTGCGGGACATGGCCGACGAGATGGCGAAGGCCGGCTATCGCGTCCTGGCGCTGGCTCACGGCGACGGTCCGCCGGACCTCGGGCCGCGCACGGCGCCGCCGGAGCCCGTCGAGCTGTCCTGCGTGGGACTCGTCGGCATGATCGATCCGTTGCGCGAGGGCGTTGCCGCGGCGGTCGCCGACGTGCGCCGCGCCGGGGTCCGGACCATCATGATCACCGGAGACCATCCCAAGACGGCCCTGGCGATCGCGCGGGAGCTGGGCCTCGCCGAGCGCAGCGACCAAGTCGTCAATGGCCGTGAGCTGCTGGATGCGAGTGAAGAGCAACTGCGGCAGGTGATAGAAAGCACCCGCGTGTTCGCGCGTGTCACGCCGCACCAGAAGCTGCAGATCGTCAATGCCGCGAGGGCTGCGGGACATTTCGTCGCCGTGACGGGCGACGGCATCAACGACGCGCCGGCCCTCAAAGCCGCGAACATCGGCGTCGCGATGGGCAAGTCCGGCACGGACGTCGCGCGCGAGGCCGCCGAGCTCGTGATCGCCGATGACCACTTCGCGACGATCACGGCCGGCATCGAAGAGGGCCGCATCGCCTACGACAACATCCGCAACGTCATCTACCTGCTGATCTCGACGGGATTCGCCGAGGTCGTGCTCGTGGCACTGGCGCTGGCGACGGGCTCACCGCTACCGCTGCTGCCGGTACAGCTGCTGTGGCTCAACCTCGTCACCAACGGCATCCAGGACGTGGCGCTCGCCTTCGAACCGGGCGACAAGGACGTCGGCGAGCGCCAGCCGAGACCGCCACAAGAACCGATATTCAACCGGCTCATGATCGAACGCACCGTTGTCGCGGCGCTGGTCATGGGTATCATCGGTTTCTGGCTGTTCAGGTGGGCGCTGGCCAACGGCTGGAACGAAGCAGCCGCGCGCAACGCGCTGCTGCTGCTGATGGTGCTGTTCGAGAACGTGCACGTCTTCAACTGCCGCAGCGAGGTCCGCTCGGCGTTCAGCCGCTCGCCGTTGAAGAGCCCGATCCTGATGATCGGCATGCTGACGGCGTTCTCGATTCACGTCTCGATGCTATACCTGCCGATCGGCAGCACGCTGCTGGGTACCGAGGCGGTCTCGCTCGAGAACTGGCTGTTCATCTTCGCGCTAAGCCTGCCGTTACTCGCCATCATGGAGCTGCACAAGGTGAGCTGGCGGCTGCGCAGCCGCGGCCGTCTTCGTGGTCCGCGAGCCCGCGGACAAGGCGGACCCCCGCTACGGATTGGTGAGAATCGGGATCGACCCCCCTCCTCGAGCCATTCCTGACCCTGGGGTTGCAGGCTCTTTGCCGTCGCCTCTCTGGCGCTCGAGGCATTCCGGTCGAGTCCTGCCAGTAACCCGCGGCTCTGTCATGCCCGCCAGTCTCTAGGACCTCGCCGCTCGCTTGTGCATCGCGACATCGGGCGCCCTCATCGCCTCGGGCATGCGCCCTCCCGTCCGCGGGTAGGGTCGAGGCCGCCTACTCGGCGGCGTCGATTCGGTGAACCACCGTACCGGTCAGATCTGCAAACCATCTGCAAACCAACAGGAAGGGACAGGACGGCACCAGAAGGGACCAGGGGGGACGAAGGGTGAGTTAAGTCGGCACAGGACGTGACCAAACGAGACAGCACGGGACCAGACGGGACGAAGAGCACCGAACTCCAAAACCGGGGGTTGCAGGTTCACCTCCCCATTACGTCCCCACCTCACCCCGCGGTGCGCGAACGCGTCGAGTCCTGCCGGGCCATCCCTCTCGGTGGTATTGCCGGGAGACGCTACGGTTCGCATTTGGGTTGACTGAGACAGAATCGACGCGGATGTTTCTCACTATGCCGTTCGGCGACTCGCCGACCAGCGGGACGAGCAGGCGCTGACCAGCCTCATCGAGAGCACTCTGGACAACACGATTGAAGACGCGGACGAGTTTGTGAACCAGTATCTCGTTCACAGACCCGCTGATCTGTTCAATACCATCGAGCAGGTCATATCGTACCTCGATGCCGCGGACATCGTCATTGCCGATCTCTCCCGTTGACCATCGCTCCAGTTCCGGAACGAGCTCAGGTGGAACCAAGTGCCGTATCGCTGGCACGGGACAGACTGACCGCAGAGGGAGCAGATATGTTTGACTCTTCGTCCCACACTCGCGGCCTCCGCGGTCTCTGCGGATTCGGTTCGTCCGCTCTTGCAGTGTGCCTCTGCATGGTGGTGGTGGTGGCGGCCTGTGACGAGAGCTTCGAGCCGATCGCGCCGAGTGACCTCGGGTTCTCCGTGTTCGGCTACCTCGATGCCTCGGCTGATACGCAGTGGATCCGCGTCATGCCCATCCGTCCGCTGAAGGTGACCTCGCAGGACGCGCTCGGAGCGACGGTGACCCTGGAGCACCTCGGGACCGGCCAGATCATCGAGTTGCGCGATTCTCTCTTCACATTCTCGTCCGCTTCGGATCCGGACCTCGGTTTCGAGGGCGCATACCTGCACAACTTCTGGACGCCGGAGGATGTCGAACCCGGGGCCACCTACCGGTTCTCGGCGTGGCGAGAGGGCAAGGAACCAGCGGAAGCGGTCGTGGAGATTCCCCGTGACTACGAGGTCGAGGTGGCAATCAATCAGGTTCGCGGGGCGGGAGCGGACGAGCTGCGGATCACCGGCGTGAAGCACCTGCCGTTCCTCACGATGGTCGTGCACTTCTACGACGGTTGCGGGTCGGGGGTGAGCTTGACGCAATACCGGAGGCGCTCGGCCGATGACGAGACTCACCTGATCCCGATCACGACCGAGCGCGTCGAAACCCGCGACGGCTGCGGTCCGCTGTGGGTCGCGAGCCGGAAACTGTGGATTGTAGGGTCGGAGGCGGAGTGGCCCACTAGCGGATACTCCGTACGCGCACTGGGCGAATCGGGTCTGACGTCCAACGTCACGAACGCGGTGGGGTTTCTCGGAGGCGTGCTCACCAAGCTCACGCCCTACGAAGACTGCGCGCTCCAGAGCGATGACGCGACGGTTCCACAATACTGCCTGCTTCGCTACAACCCGGAGACGGCAACGGTGGCCGGCACCGTCAACGAGCCGCGTTGCGTCGGGCCGCTTGATTCGGTCACGGTGCAACTGACCGAGATGGATCAGGAACCTGTCAGGATCAGAACCGCCCTCAGCAATAGAGCTGGGGAGTTCTCGATCGGAGCGCTGGAACCCGGGATTCCACACGTCCTGTGGGTGCGTGCCCCTCCGATTCCGATCGACTCGGTGTGGAACGTCTATGCCTGGAGGTGGGAATACGTGGCGTGGGCGGATATCCACACCCTGCACACCGACACCCTGACGTTCATGCCGGGCCAGCAAGTGGAGTACGACATCAATCTCGAGCGGCTGACGGCGTGCGAGCAGCCGTCCCTGGTGGCGCAATGACCACGTGTCGGCTCGATGCGTTCGCGCTCGCGGCCGCGCTGTGCTGCGTCCCGGGCGCGGCCGCGGCCCAGCAGGCGGCGATTCTGGGAATCGTGGCGGACTCCAGCACGGGCCGTCCCCTGGAGGACGTTGCGGTCACGCTCGACGCCGACGGGCGGTCTGCCTATCGCACGTTTACCGACCGGAACGGCTTCTACCAGATTCCAGGGATCGATGCAGGCACGTACACGCTGCGGAGCCGGCGAGTCGGCTACCTGGAACATGCGCAGATCATCACATTGGGAGCCGATGAGCAACGGAGGGTGAGCTTTCGAGTGCAGCAAGTCGCCGTGGCGCTCGAAGGTGTCGTGGTGACCGGTGAACACGGCGCCGCCGTCAGCAAGCTGGGACGCCAGGTCGTGACCTCCGCGGATCTGCAGCTGGTGCCCGTACCCGGCGGGTCGGGCGACCTGGTTGCGTACCTTCAGACCCTCCCGGGAGTCACCACCGCCGGCGATCGCGGCGGACAGCTCTTCGTGCGCGGAGGGATGCCAACCGAGAACCTGGCACTCGTGGATGGCATCCGGATCTACCAACCCTTCCATATCCTGGGCTTCTTCTCAGTGTTTCCTGAGGATCTGGTTTCCAGTGCCGACTTCTACTCCGGTGGCTTCGGCGCCCGGTATCAAGGCCGAACGTCGTCGGTGTTGGACGTCCGTCTCCGGGAGGGCAATCCGCATGGCCTCCGCGCCACGGCATCGCTGAGCCCGTTCATCACGGAGGCGCTCGCCGAGGGTCCGGTCCAGGGGGCGACGGTGCTCGCCTCCGTGCGTCGCTCTCTGGTCGAGGAGACGAGCGGCACCCTGTTGGGCGCGACGCAGCCGCTCACGTTCGAGAGCCAGCTCTTGAAGGTGACGACGACTCAGCGGAGCAACGACCGATGCTCCGCTCTCGCCCTCCGCACTGTGGACCGAGGGCGGCTCGATCCCGAAGACCAAGAATCGCGGGTTGCGTGGAACAACCTGCTCTTCGGCGTGCGGTGCGTCGCGCTCCGGAGCAGCCAACTGGTGGAGGCACACTGGGGCTACTCCAGGTCCAGCAGTGACGCCGTGGCTCGTGGTTCATCGCGACTCCACTCGAGCGTATTTCGAATTCAGCACGACCTGCACGCGACTGGCCGGCTCGGCTCGATGCCGATCGAGGCCGGTTATGAGATCTACGCCGAGGTCATGGGCTACGACGCGAGGGAGCTCATCGTTGGCAGAACGGCGGGGAATGATGACGTCTGGGGCCTCAGCGTGTACGCCGAACCCACCGTGCGTGTCGGAAGCCGGATCGAGGTGAGACCGGGCGTGGCCCTCGTCGCCTCCCCGCAGGCCGCGGTGGAGCCGCGTCTCCGGCTACGATGGGAGCCCTTCGGCCCCTCAGCGGGAGCGCTCCAAGGGGCGGTGGGCCTGTACCGCCAGTATGTCGTCGGCCTGAGTGACGTGCGTGACGTCAGCTCGGTATTCGTCGCCTGGATGGAGCCGCCGACACGCGAGCCCCTCGAGGCATTTCAGGCGATGCTGGGCTGGCAACAACCCCTCGGCGGCGGTCTCCGTTGGTCGGTGGACGGA
>CAYGCN010000165.1:0-6693 GCA_964348385.1 uncultured Gemmatimonadaceae bacterium | reverse complement strand
GGCGCGTTTCACGCCATGATGAAGCTGACCCACCTGGTCATCTGGACCGCCCCCCTGGGCGTGTTCGGGATCAATGCCCGGATCGTCGCCACCATCGGCTTCGACGCATTCCGGTCGCTCGGCTTCTACTTCGTGATCGTGCTCATCGGGCTGTTCATCCACGCGACCGTGACCCTCCCCACTCTGGTCTATCTGGTGACCCGCAAGAACCCGTTCCGGCACTACAAGGGCATGCCGCCCGCGCTGGTGACGGCGTTCTCCACCTGCTCGACGATCGTGACGCTTCCCCTCACCATGGAGGCCGTGACCGGCCACTCCAAGGTGTCAGAGAAGATTTCGTCGTTCGTGCTGCCGATCGGGGCGACCGTCAACATGGACGGCACGGCGCTTTACGAATGCGTCGCCGTGATCTTCATCGCGCAGGTGTACGGCTTCGCGCTTTCGTTCGATCAGCAGCTCATCATCGTGTTGACTGCGCTCCTCGCGTCGATCGGTGCGGCGTCGGTGCCCATGTCCGGAATGGTGATGATGTCCATCATCCTGGCGGCGGTGGGCCTCCCGCTCGAGGGCGTGGCCCTCATCCTCGCTGTGGACCGGGTGCTCGACATGTTCCGCACCACGGTCAACGTGCTGAGCGATTCGTGCGGCGCGGTGATCGTGGCGACGCTCGAGGGCGAAGAGGTTTTGACGCCCGGTTGACGCCACGGTGTCGATGACTCGAGCGGCCCAACGTGCCTGAGCTTCCGGACATCACCATCTACCTCGAAGCCCTGGAAACACGGATCGTAGGCGACCGGCTCGACCGGATTCGGGTCGCCAAGCCCTTCGTGCTCCGCTCCGTTGACCCGCCTCCTTCGGCCGTCGAAGGTCTCGCCGTGCGCGGCATGGAGCGACTCGGCAAGCGCATCGTGATGGCCTTCGAAGGTGACGTCTTCATGGTGCTGCACCTCATGATCGCGGGAAGGCTCGCGTGGCGTCCGGTCGGTGCCGCGGTCCCCAAGGGCAAGGGACTCGCGGCCTTCGACTTCGCCGCGGGGACGCTGATTCTGACGGAAGCGGGCACGACGCGCCGTGCTTCGCTTCACGTGGTACGCGGACGGGACCAGTTGGTGGCGCTCGATGCGGGTGGGATCGACGTGCTCGTGGCGGACCTACCCTCCTTCAGGGCGCGTCTCACGAGTGAGAACCACACCCTGAAGCGTGCGCTTACCGATCCACGCCTGTTCAGCGGGATCGGGAACGCGTACTCGGACGAGATCCTCCATGCCGCACGGCTGTCCCCCCTCGCCCTCACCTCGCGGCTCTCCGAGGAGGAGATCGTCCGTCTCCACAGAGCGGTCCAGTCGACGCTGCGGGACTGGATCGCCCGGCTGCGCCGCCAGACGGGCGACCGGTTCCCGCGCAAAGTCACGGCGTTTCGCGATGGCATGGCGGTCCACGGCCGCTACCGCCAACCGTGTCCTACCTGTGGATCACCGGTGCAGCGGATTCGCTATGCGGAGAACGAGGTGAACTACTGCGCCCAGTGTCAGACCGGCGGGAAGGTGCTCGCCGACCGAGCGTTGTCACGTTTGCTCAGGAACGATTGGCCTCGCTCGCTCGACGAGTGGGAGGCGCGGACCGGCGGGCCAACGGGCTGATACCGGCCTGAGACACCCCGGGCCCCACACGCCCCACGGCGGAGCCGGGCCCGCTGCCCATCCGTCGATCCCACGATCCTGCGATCCGACGATTCAGTCCCCGAACGTGATCCCCTGTGCCAGCGGCAGCTCGGTGCTCCAGTTGATCGTGTTCGTCTGACGCCGCATGTAGGCCTTCCAGGCGTCCGAACCGGACTCCCGACCGCCGCCGGTGTCCTTCTCGCCGCCGAACGCGCCCCCGATCTCTGCCCCGCTGGTGCCGATGTTCACATTGGCGATGCCGCAGTCCGATCCGCGGGCCGACAGGAACAGCTCCGCCTCGCGCACGTGCTCGGTGAAGATCGCCGAGGACAGTCCCTGCGGAACGCCGTTGTGGTACGCGATCGCCTCCTCCAGCTCGTCTACCGCCTGCTGCGGTGTGGACGACTTCTTTCCGTAAGAGATGATGTAGAGGATCGGCGCGAAGGTTTCTTCCTGCACGATGGCGAAGGCGTTTTTCGCCTCGGCGATGCACGGGTTCACGTAGTGGCCACCCGGATACCGCGGCCCATCCAGTGGCTCGCCGCCGTAGAGGATCTTCCCACCTTCCTTCTTCACCTGCGCGATGGCGTTCTGCAGATCCTGCACCGCGCTCTTGGTCACGAGTGGTCCCATGAGTGTCCCGGCCTTACGCGGGTCGCCGATCGGGATCCCCTCGTACGCCTTCACCAACCGCCTGACGAGTTGATCCTTCAGCGATGCGTGCACGATGATGCGACGCGTGCTCGTGCACCGTTGCCCCGCCGTGCCGACGGCGCCGAACAGGATCGCGCGTTCGGCCATGTCCAGATTGGCATGCGGCGTTACGATGATCGCGTTGTTGCCACCCAGCTCGAGGATGGTGCGTCCGAATCGAGTGCCCACCACTTCGGCCACGCGACGCCCCACCTGACAGCTCCCCGTGGCCGACACGAGAGGAATCCGTTTGTCCTGGAGCAACATGTCGCCGATGGTGGATCCGCGGCCGATCACCAGCGAGAAGATCGCGGGATCGACCCCGTTTGCCCGGGCCACCTCTTCGGCGATCTTGGTGCATGCGATGGCCGTGAGTGGCGTCTGGCTGGAGGGCTTCCACACCACACTGTCTCCGCACACCGCCGCGATGGCCGCATTCCAGCTCCACACCGCGACCGGGAAATTGAACGCGCTGATCACGCCGACGACGCCGAGCGGGTGCCACTGCTCCATCATGCGGTGGTCCGGTCGCTCGGAGTGCATGGAGAGGCCATAGAGTTGACGCGACAGGCCGACGGCGAAGTCGCAGATGTCGATCATCTCCTGTACCTCACCCTCGCCCTCAGCCACGATCTTGCCCATCTCGAGCGTCACCAGTTGCCCCAGGTCGTGCTTCACTTCGCGCAGGCGGTTGCCCAGTTGCCGCACAACCTCACCCCGCTTGGGTGCCGGGACCTTTCGCCATTCCAGGAACGCCCGGTGGGCCGCATCGATGATCGTGTTGTACTCCGCCTCGGTGACCTGCTTCACCGTGGCGATCGTGGAGCCGTCGATCGGCGTGGTCACCTGTTGCGCCGCGCCCGACCCCATCCACCTCCCACCGAACCCGCCGGGGTTCACGTCCTCGATACCCAACGTCGCAAGGAAGTTGGGACGTTTGTTCGCCGCTTTCTTGCCCATCTCCCACCTGTGGTCTGGATTCGCGTCTGTACCGGCATTCAAACGGCGGTTCACCCTCGCCGGCTCCGGATCTTAGCACGTTCAAGAGTGCCGGGCCACCGACCCCGCGCGCACCGCTGGCCCGATTGGCTGTCCGTACCTAGCTTAGGGCGGCAGCGATCGCGTCAGACCGGCTGATCGACGTGCTGCCGTCGGCCCCGCGGGCGCGGGCACTACTCGAATCAGGAGGTTGATCGATGCGCCCCTTCTCACTCGGCGTCACCACTCTGGTCCAAGGCATCTACACGATGCTCTGGGTCATCGTACTCTTCGATGTTGCCTCACCGACGTTCAATTTCGAGGGACGTCCCGACTGGAGCGGGATGCAGATCACCGTCGGCATAGTGGTGCTGTTTACGGCCTCGGTGGCGCTCGGAGTGCTGATGCACACGGTGTCCAAGGCCGTGTTCCACCGGGTCAAGCTCAACTGGATACGGGAGGTCCTGACGAGCGATTCGGTGCGACGTCGGATGGAAGCCGCCGGGGTCCAAGAGCTGTACCCGGGCGGACCGAAGTACAGCGACGTGTTCGCTCCCGAGCCTCCGCCTCAGGTGTACACCGCCACCGCGGTGATGCACGCGATCGAGTTCTCAGTCCTCCACCGCTCGCCTGAGCTGTATCGCGCCGTTCAGGTGTACCGCGACCAATACCGGCTGGCACGAGGGTTCATTCTGCCGTCGGCCGCGTTTGCCATCGTACTCCCGCTGTGGGGGCCGATCGCGGCCCTCGACGGCGCGGGCGTCATCGGGCCGTTTCCCATTATCCGAACGCAGCTGTTTCTGCTGAGCATTCTCGCAGCCGCCGTGTGCTACCTGGCGTTCCGGGAACGGTCGTACCGCTACGCGGCCGCCAAGCTCCTGGCATACGCCACGCTGGAGACAAAGCACGACAACGCCTGACCGCCAAGCCGGCGCGAACCCCGTGGACCTCACACAAGCGGGCGGCCCAAGGTGAGCCGCCCGCTTCGTCCTTCCTCGACCGACTCGCGCTCCCTATCGCCTGGCCGCGTCCGCCTCCGCCTCGGTCCGGTATAGAGTGCCCGTCACCGCCTCCATCAGAATCCGATCGGCGTCGTACGCGTGGTCAAGCGCCGCCTGAATCGCCCGCACGTCCACCATGATGTTGCGGCCCCGCTCGGGCAGATAGATGAAGTCGCGGGACAGGCCCTGGATGTTGCGATCGAAATTGAGCCCGACAATCGCCAGATCCTTGGTGACCGCCGGCGAACCGGAGTTCCCTCCGTAGGTATCGGCCGTCGAGATGAAATTGAGGGGCGTCCCGAGATCGAGCCTGGCAGGCGGCGTGCGCCAGCGATAGGGCAGATCCCAATCGGTGCCCGGCCCGAACGCGTGGAACAGGTTGTACATGCCGTAGAACGTCGTATACACCGGCGCGATGGTGCCGTTGTATTCGTACGGCAGCACGACGCCGTCCGTGATCCGCGGCGAGGAGGAGGCATCGGGCGGTACGCGCTCCCCGTATACCGCGAAGCGGGCGCGGCCCAAATCCTCCGCCAGCTCGCGCTCGGCCGCGAACAGCGCGCCGATCGCTTCCTGATACCGCATGAACCGAGGCATGACCTGGGCAGCCATTCGCAGCGCCGGATCCTGCATCGTGAGCCGATCGTCGGCGATGGCGCTCACGACTCCCGCCTGACTGCTGAGCACCGAACGTTCCAACAGCAGCGTCGCCGCTTCCGACGGCGACGCCGTGCCGAGCGCGGCTCGGCTGATCGGATCATCCGTGCCCAGGTGACGCTCGTAATCAGCGAGCCGAGCGGCGAGCAGCGCGTGCTCCAGCGCTCGCGGGAAGTCGGGGATCCGCTCCACGTCACCTCGCAGGGAGACCAACGTGTCGAGGGGGGCCCCGACACGCCGCGCCTCCAGGTACGCGAACGCCGCAGCCGCCCGCCGTTCGAGTGCTGCCGACGCGGAGGCACTGCCGAATCCGTAGAA
This sequence comes from uncultured Gemmatimonadaceae bacterium, assembly GCA_964348385.1. Lineage (GTDB taxonomy): Bacteria > Gemmatimonadota > Gemmatimonadetes > Gemmatimonadales > GWC2-71-9 > JAOTVV01. The sequence goes on along the minus strand of CAYGCN010000165.1, from coordinate 1,385 downwards.
CGCACCGAGCTCCCGCGCGAACTCCCGCTTCTGCCGCTGTATGGTCGCCAACCGGTCGAACACGGCCCCGAAGCGGGTCTGGAGGTCCGCGCGTCCCGCAATGGACGCGTGCAGCGCGCGTTCGGCGTCGAGGCGACGCGCCATGATCGCGGGATCCGCGAGGGCCGCGAGCCGCCCAGTGTTGGCCTTGAGTGAGTTGGAGAGGCTGAACGCCCGGTTCCGCAGGTCGAGCGCTTCCGCTTCAGCGGGGTGCGCACGCTGGAAGTCGCGCATCGCATCGAGCCGGCTGCGGAGAAACCCCACCGCTGCCGGTACGAACACGTCACGCTGGAATTCGAGTTGCGCCACCGTGCCCAGCCGGTTGGTGGGACCAGGATTCCCGATCACGAACACGACGTCGCCTTCCTCCACGCCGTCGGTGCCCCAGCCGAAGTAGTGGCTCGTGCGGTACGGCTCGCCGTCCTGATACACGCGGAGAAAGGCGAAGTCGAGCGCATACCGTGGGTACGTGAAGTTATCGGGATCGCCGCCGAAGAAGCCCATCTGCAGCTCGGCCGCCGCCACGAGCCGGATGTCGCTGAACCGGCGGAACACGTACGCCGAGTACCTTCCACCGTTGTAGAGCGGGATGATCTGGACCCGGATCTGATCGCCGAGCGCCGCGTGCTGGGCCCGCAACCGCGTCTCGATGGTGCGCAGGGCCTCCACCCGCGCGGCCGCCCGCTCCGCCTCGGGCGCGCGGTCGATGGCCGCAAACACCTCGTCGCTCACGTCCGCCACGGCCACCAGTTGGTCGGCGTAGTAGCCGAGAATGGGGCGCTCCTCGGCAAGCGAGCGGGCGATGAAACCGCTGTCGAGCAGCGTTTCGCCCTCCTGCGACACTCGGGCCACGGCGCCCCGCACGCAGTGGTGATTGGTCACCATGAGTCCGTTCGGTGAGACGAACGACGACGAGCATCCGGGAATGCGGAGCGCCGACAGGCGCGCCCGCTCGAACCACGCGTCGTCCGCCGTGAAGCCGTACGTTTCGGAGAAGTACGTCGTGGGCGCGTACTCGAACGTCCACATCTTCCCATTGTCGAACCGCCCCGCGCGGATCGTATCGAGTGCCACGCCACCGACCTGCGCGTTCAGGGCGTTGGGACACAGCAGTGTCGATCCCGCGAGCGCGAGCACCACCGACCATGATCGTTTCATGATTCCCTCGAAGAGTGCAGAAGGACTCCGGCTCCGCGGCCCGCACACCCTCGACCCACCGCCGAGCCCCTGTGTCGTCAGCTCCGCGACCGCGAATGCTTGCGCGTGCGGCGCCCTGTGCGCCGCGTTCGGCGCTAGCGGCTGCCCTGCTTCCGACGACCGCGATGCTTCTTGGGATACGCCACGGC
>CAYGCN010000164.1:0-6760 GCA_964348385.1 uncultured Gemmatimonadaceae bacterium | reverse complement strand
GCCGAAGCTCATGTCGGACACGAAGACCGGAATAGCCAGGTTCAGCGGTCGTTTGGCTTTGGGACCGATGACCAACTCGGTCCCGACCGTCACGTCGTCCAACTGTGGCAGGGTCGCGAGCTGCGCGGTGACGAACTGAATCTGACTCCACACGGGGAGCTGCGGGCCGGGAACGCCCATGGCCGCCACCGGCCCATGTGTCCCCTCGAGTCCCTTGGCCGCGAGTTGCTGGATCGTCTTGGTGTGCGGCTCCTCGGCGGTGCCGTGCGGATCCTGATACGCGCCTTGGTAGGCATCCCGATCGAACGGTTGTGGATGCCGTCGCTCCCACGCCGTGATCTCTGCGACATCCACCCACACGCCGCCGTTCTGAATCCAGGCGGAGAACTTCTCGAGGCGCTCTTCGTTGTTGTAGGCGCTGACCCCGGTACGGAATCGGAAGTCCCACTGGTGGACACCGCAGATCAGATCGTCACCGCGGATGAAGCCATCGGCGAGCAGCGCGCCGCGGTGGAGGCAGCGTCCATACAGGACGGCGATCGCGTCATCATGGCGAATCAACACGAGATCCACGTTGCCGACCACGGCGTGCGCCGGCTTGCGGTCTTCGAGCTCGTTCCACTCGGCGATTCTGACCTTGTGCATGCATGCTCCGCGGACTTCCTGGATTCACAGCGTCAGATCAATTCGGGGTCTGCAACGACCTCGACCAAGGCCGGTCCGTCGTGCGCCAGCCCGGCCTCGCGCAGCGTCTTGGCTTGGGACTGAGACCGAGCGCCCCGCAGAGGTTGGCGTACGCGGCGAAGTCGGGATTCAACGGGTGACGTCTGGCGTCCGGGGCGTCACGCCGAGAATGCTACGCTTCCCGCTTCCCGCCCCCCGCTTTCCGCCTCGCTCTGAGCTCTTGGAGCGTGCCCCTCACGTAGTTCCGGACCATCTCCTTCCGCCACGCCAGGCCGAAGTCGGTGTTGTCCATCGGCTTCGCGGGTTGAAACGCCGCGTTGGCGGCCCTGGCGATGGCGGGCTCCTCCAACTCGGTCCCGATGATCGCGGCGGCCGCCTCGGGCATCGGCTTCGGATAGCTTGCCACGCCGCCCAACACGATGCGCGCGTCGGCCACGAGCGCGTTGTCCCAGCGCACCCACACCGCGACACCCAAGACGGGGAAGTCGATGGTGCCCCGACGCCGGAGCTTCCAGTACGCCGCATCCCACCCATTGGCAGGTGGGAGGCGGACCTCGGTCAAAATCTCGTCCGGGTGCTTCGTCAGATAGCGAATTCCGTCGTCGCTGAAGAAGTCGGCGGCCGGAAGCACGCGTTCGGTGTCGGGTCCGACGAGAACCAACTCGGCGCCGAGGGCGACCGTCACGGGTGCCGTGTCACTCGAGCTGACCGCCCAGCAGCGTGGACTCGACGGCGCGACCCAGCAGATCGCCCCGTCTTTCTTCATGCAGAAGTCGATCGCTTTCCGCCATTCGTAGGTCTGATTGTAGTAGTTGCAGCGTGTGTCGAGGCACAGGTTGCCGCCGAACGTCCCCATGTTCCGGAGCAACGGTGAGCTGACCAGTTCCGCGGCCCTTGCCAGCGCGCCGTAGTGTCTCCGTATGCGCTTGTGGGTGTGCAGGTGCGTCAGTGTGACACCGGCTCCGACGGAAAGCGTGGATCCTCCCGAGCCACCCGTGATCCGGCGCAAGGCGCGAATGCCGGACAGCGCAACCAGGGCTCGCGGCGTTTGATGCCGTCGCTTCATGTTCGGCAGCAGATCCGTTCCACCCGCGACGTACATCCCGTCCGGCCCAGCGTCCACCTTCATGCGCAGGGCTTGCCGGAGGGACTTGGGCCGGAGATAGGTGAACGGCGGCAGTCGCAGCATCAGTGCTGGCGCTCCTCGGGGACCGAGGCCGGCGTGCTGGCCAGCGATGACGGGCGCACGCCGCCGGCCTCGACGGTGGCTCCCCCCACGGCCTGCCCGTCGCCACCCTCCCACGGGGGCGCCACCCGTATCGGGTCCGGCCATGGGACCTCGGGGAACCGCACCGGCCCATACCGCGCGTTGCCTCCCTTGTCGCGATCCTTGATCGCCTTCAGGACCTTCTCAGGCGTGATCGGGACTTCGTCGATGCGGACACCGACGGCGTCGTACACTGCGTTCGCAATGGCAGGAGGGACGGGAAGAAGGGGTCCCTGACCAACCTCCTTCGCCCCGAACGGCCCTTCAGGATCGGGGTCCTCCATGAGGTAGGTCACGACCTCGCACATGTCCAACGTCGTCGGGCTCTTGTAGTCGAGCATGCTGGGGATCTTGTGCACCAGGTTTCGGTTCTCGCGGTACACCATCTCCTCCATGAGCGCCTCACCCAGCCCCATGTACACGCTTCCCTCGACCTGACCTAGGACGTTCACCGGATTGATGCTCCGGCCCACGTCATGCGCGATCCAGATCCGCGGCACGATCACGATGCCGCTCGTCGGGTCCACCTCGACTTCGGCGATCGCCGCGCTGTAGGAGTAGGCTGGTGATGGGCCTACCCCCGCTCCTCGGTATCGGCCGGGGCTGCGTGGTGGCGTGTACGACCCGACCGTCCCGATCGTCCCCTCGGCAGCCTCCGCCGTCTGGACGGCCTCGGCGAAGGTCATGCCGAATGCAGGGTTCTCGACGTCGAACACCCGTCCCTCTGCCAGACCGACGCGCTCAGCCGGTACGTCGAGCTTGCGCGACGCGTGCCGTACGAGAATGTCTCGGGCACGCTCGGCGGCCTGCAGCGCAGCGTTGCCACTCATGAGCGTCACTCGACTCGAGTAGCTGCCGAGATCGACCGGTGTCAGATCGGTATCCGCCGTGACTACGGCGATGTCTTCCACCGGCACGCCCAGGACTTCGGCCACGATGTAGGCGAGGACCGAGTCGGAGCCCTGTCCGATGTCCGTCGAGCCGCAGAACACCGTGATGCCGCCACCGCGATCGAGCTTCAGCTGCACGCCGGAGTGGGGCATGTGGTTCCAGTAGATCGGCAGGCCGGCTCCACTCAGATAGCTGGAACAGGCAATGCCGATGCCGCGCCCGTGGGGCAGCTTGCGGAACCGTTTCTTCCACTGGGCGCCATCGACGACCTTGCGGATGCAGGCGCCCAATCCCATCGAACCGATGCGCAGATGATTCGCGGTCAATGAATCGGGTGGCTGAAGATGCGAGAGCCTGAGGTCCGCCGGGTCCATTCCCAGGTCTTCGGCCAGCTTGTCGATGTGCACTTCCAGCGCGAACCGCGGCTGCGGGGTCCCATGGCCACGCTTTGGTCCGCAGGGCGGCTTGTTCGTGAAGACTCGCGCACCCTGGAACCGATATCGGTCGACGTGATACGTGACGGTTTGGAGCGCGCCCGTGTAGTACGCGCTGGCCACGCCATACGAGCCGTAGGCCCCACCGTCGAGTAGGGTTCGGAAGTGCATGCCCTTGATGCGCCCAGTGCGATCGACGCCCGTCTTCACCCACATGAGTGTGGGGTGGCGGCCGCGGTGACAGTAGAACACCTCCTCGCGCGTCAGGGTGATCTTGACCGGCCGCCCCGTGAGCATGGCCAGCTTGGCCGCGACGATTTCGTGATTGAACGGATCGCTCTTGCCGCCAAATCCCCCGCCATTGGGGGTCGCGATCACGCGAATCCGCGACGGCGCGAGTTCGAGGACCCGCGCGAGAGCCCGATGGACGTAGTGCGGCGTCTGCGTCGAGCTCCATAAGGTGAGCTTCCCGTCGGCCGACCAATCCGCCACGGCAGCGTGCTGCTCCATGGCGAGGTGTGTGTTGCCGCCGTAGAGGAAGAGATCCTCGCGGACATGATGGGCCCCTGCCAACGCGGCATCCACGTCGCCGAACTCCAGATCGATCAGCTTGTGGATGTTCCCGGCCGGCCCGTAGTCGTGGATGCGCGGCTGCGAGATCTCGAGCGCCGCTTCGGGCGTGGCGACCGTCTCGAGCGGCTCGTACGTCACCTCGATCAGGTCGACGGCTGCCGTCGCAACCTCTTCGCTCACCGCGGCAACGGCGGCGACCGGGTCACCGATGAACCGCACGCGATCGGGACAGAGGGCGTGCTCGTCCTGGCTCACGGGGAGAATGCCGAACGGGGTGGGCACGTCCATTCCGATGAGGACGGCCCGCACGCCCTCCAGTGCCCGAGCCTTGGTGGTGTCGATCCCGAGGATGCGGGCGTGAGGCACGGTACTGCGCAGGAGCTTGCCGTAGAGCATCCGCGGCAGGGCGAGATCGTCGGCGAAGAGCGTGCGCCCGGTGACCTTGCCGACGGCATCCACCTTCCGTCGAGGCGACCCGACCACCCGATGCCGGGGTTCAGGACCGTCCATACAGCGTCTCCTCCGCGGGCTCGGCGTCGTCACCCCGCATCTTCGCTGCGGCGAGCTCCACGGCTTCATAGATCTTGAGGTAGCCGGTGCACCGACAGAGATTGCCGGCCAGGGCCGTCTTGATCTCGTCCCGCGTCGGACGAGCGTTGGCGGCGAGCAATGCCTGCGCGGCCAGGAGGAACCCGGGTGTGCAATACCCGCATTGGGCTGCGCCGAGATCCGCGAAGGTCTCCTGGAGCGGGTGCAGGCACGGTCCGTCCGCCAGCCCCTCTACGGTCGTGACATCGACTCCCTCGCAGGCGACGCCGAGGACGAGACATGACAGCACCGGCTGGCCGTCGAGCAATACGGTACATGTCCCGCACTCACCCAGCTCACAGCCGTGCTTGGTGCCGGTCAGCCCGAGGTCTTCACGCAGCACCTCGAGGAGGGTCTTGTGCGGGGCAAAGGCGACGGTCGTGGACTCGCCATTGAGAATGAACCGAATCTGCGCCGTCGCAGGTGGGTCAGGCCGGCGGCTCGCCAAAAAGGAACGTCTCCGTCTGCGAAGTGAGGAAGCCCCGCGCGCGTGGATCACGGAGGTCGAGGGCGTAGTGATTGATGACGGCAGTCTGGTGCTGCAGCCATTCCTTCCAGCAGGTCTGGCAGATGGAATCGTAGATCCGGTCGCCCAGCGCGTTGCGGAACGGTGGGGCGGCGATCCGCTGTCGAGTCTGGCCGCAGCGAACGCACGACACGTCGCTCATAGTGGCAATGTAACCTTGCACGGTAGGGGGCGCGACCGCACCTTTCGCGCATTCATGCAGGATGTTCCTCGGCAGGTCGGGTTGTGCGCCACGTGCCGCCACGCGCATGTCGTCACGTCCCGACGAGGCTCCGTGTTTTGGCGCTGTCGCGCCGCGGAGTCCGATCCTCGACTGCCCAGATATCCCCATCTCCCGGTCCGCATTTGTCACAGGTACCGGGTTTCGTCACGAGAAGGCGATTGCGGAGGTAATCGATGAGGCGTTGGAAGCAGGTCCTGACGGTTGCGGCGCTGGTAGCTGCCTGGGGCGGCGTGGCGTGTTCGAGCGATGCAATGCCGGACGATGCCGAGGCCCACGCACTGCGGCTCATGACCGAGGTTCCACTGATCGACGGACACAACGATCTCCCGTGGGAACTCCGCACGAACTTCCACTCGTCGTTCGACTCGCTCGACATCGCCGTACCCCAGTCAGCGGTCATGACGGACATTCCACGCCTGCGCCAGGGACGAGTCGGTGGGCAGTTCTGGTCGACGTACACCCCCAGCGACATCGAGCACCCCGCCCGCGTCGGCATGGAGCAAGTGGATGTCGTCCATCGAATGGTGGAGCGATACCCGGATGTCTTCGAGTGGGCCAGCACGGCCGACGATATCGTACGGATCCACCGGGCGGGCAAGATCGCGTCCATGGCCGGGCTCGAGGGCGGTCACATGATCGAGAACTCGTTGGCGCTCCTGCGAGCCTTCTATCGCGAGGGCGTGCGCTACATGACCCTGACCCACTCGCGAAACACGGAGTGGGCCGACGCCGCCACCGACACGCTGGCTCACGGAGGCCTCACCCCGTTCGGCGAAGCGGTCGTGCGGGAGATGAACCGGCTCGGCATGTTGGTCGACCTGTCGCACGCGTCCGACTCCACCATGTGGGACGTGCTCCGCGTGACGGAGGCCCCGGTCGTGTTCTCTCACACATCGTCGCGTCACTTCACACCTCACCCGCGCAACATCCCCGACGATCTCGCCCGTGCAGTGGCGGAGAACGGTGGGGTGATCATGGTGAACTTCGTGCTGCCGTTCATCTCGCAGCCTGCGTACGAGTACTACGAGCGGCGCGACTCGGTGGCTGAGCGACTTCGCGGGGCGGGGGTGGCCGACACCGCGTTGCGCGATTCGTTGCGGTCGTGGCAGGAGGCGAATCCCATGCCCGTTCCCGACGTCGGAGTGGTTGCCGATCACATGGATCACCTGCGTGCCGTCGTCGGAGCGGACCACATCGGGATCGGATCGGATTTCGACGGGATCAGCGTGCCCCCGAGCGAGCTCGAGGACGTGGGCAAGTTCCCGAACCTCATTGCCGAATTGGTCGGTCGCGGATGGAGCGATGAGGAGGTCCGCAAAGTCCTCGGGCTCAACGTGCTTCGGCTCATGCGCGACGCGGAGCGCGTCGCCGCCCGGCTGCAGCACCAACGTCCGGCATCGGTGGCTCGCATCGGGGACAGGCGCGAGCGTTGACGGCATGTTCCGCTCGGTGGCCGCGCTCGCGTTGGTGTGCTGTCTGACCTCGTGTGTGGACGAGCGCGTGCGCCAACTCCGGTCGTCCGAGGTTGCACAGGCGGGTGACGCGATCGCCCTCAACATCGCCGCCATCCAGCG
>CAYGCN010000163.1:6311-6801 GCA_964348385.1 uncultured Gemmatimonadaceae bacterium | reverse complement strand
ACTGGGAGGTCAACCAGCCTGCTCAGTTGGCGAAAGTGCTCGAGACGCTCGAGAAGGTCCGGAAGGAGTTCAACGAGGCCCAATCCGGCGGCAAGAAGATCTCGCTCGCCGACACGATCGTCCTGGGTGGGTGCGCTGCCGTCGAGGAGGCCGCGAAGAATGGCGGCCACAACGTGACCGTTCCCTTTACGCCGGGACGCACCGATGCGTCACAGGATCAGACCGACGTGGAGTCGTTTGCCGTGCTCGAGCCGGTCGCCGACGGGTTCCGCAACTACCTCAAGACCAAATACGCCGTCACGGCCGAGGAGTTGTTAGTGGATCGCGCACAGCTCATGACGCTCAGCGCGCCCGAGATGACGGTGCTCGTGGGCGGGATGCGCGCCCTGAACGCGAACGTCGGTCACCGCAAGCACGGCGTCTTCACCGACCGTCCCGGGACGCTCACCAACGACTTCTTCGTGAACCTGCTCGACATCTGTACCGAGTG
>CAYGCN010000163.1:0-6203 GCA_964348385.1 uncultured Gemmatimonadaceae bacterium | reverse complement strand
GGGACAAGGTGATGAACCTCGATCGCTACGACCTGGCGTGATTCCGGGAGCAGGGTCCTCGAGCGCGGACCGGTAGGCGCGTTCAAGGGGTGGCTAGGAGGGAAGTCGTGGAGGAGCGACGCCAGACGGTGCGGTTCGCGCTGCTGCTGTGCCGAGGGCTCGTGGCGCATGTGGGGTCCGGCGTGTTTGCGACGACCCGCCCGGACAACACCGTCATGATTCGTATCCTGACCACGCTCGGTTTTGTGCGGGTCGGGAAGCCCTATTCGAGGCGAAATGAAGCACTCGTCCTCTACGTGCGATGCCCGACGGCAACGGCGTGACACCTCCTCGATTGATCGTGAGCGACGCAGCGCCAGCGAGGGCACGCCTGCGATGACGGACCGACGGCACTTGGTCGGATTCGATCCGGACCACTTCGCGAAGGCCGCGGGGGCGAACGGCTTGCCCGACCCACTGACGGCATTCCGCTACGCGTACCGCCACAACCTGTGGTCCGGCGACGAGACACCGTCCGGCCCCGGATCCAGTCTGGAGCAGACGGCTGCGATCGCCGAGGCCCTCCCAAGGCTCTTCCGACGATACGGTGTCAGGTCGCTCCTCGATGTCCCATGTGGGAACTTCAACTGGATGTCGAGGGTCGAGTTGCCTCGCATCCAATACACGGGAGGGGACATCGTGCCCGAGATCATCGATGAAGCGACGCGACGGCACGGCACGCGCGACCGACGGTTCCTGGTATTGGACCTCACACGTTCTCCGCTCCCCGCCGCCGATCTGTTGCTCTGTCGTGACGGCCTCGTTCATCTGTCCTACGCGGACATCGCGGCGGCCATCACCAACATCCGGAGCAGCAGCATCGAGTACCTGCTGACCACGACGTTCACGGCAGAATCCGGATTCCGGGACATCGTGACGGGCGACTGGCGGCCGCTCAATCTCGAGGCACCACCGTTCTCCTTCCCACGGCCGACCGAGTTGATCCCGGAGCACTGCACGGAGCAGGACGGCGCGTTTGCCGACAAGTCCCTCGGACTCTGGCGGGTCGCCGATTTGGCGGAGTTGAGCTCGAATCTGGCCTGATATTGTCCCTGACAGCGGCAGCGGCAGCGGCATACGTTTTCGACGGAGCCCTTCGATCCGCGCCGGATGGAGGCCGAGCAGTGAGCAAAGATCCGCATTTCATCGCCCTCCAGAACATGTACTTGGCTGCCCCGATCAACGAGTTCTACCGTCCCAGCATCGACGTCTCCGATGGAGAGGCGACAATCGAGATCGCGGTTGCGCCCACGCTCTTCCACGCTGCCGGTGCAGTGCACGGTTCCGTCTGTTTCAAGATGCTCGACGATGCGGCGTTCTTTGCCGCCAACTCGCTGGAACGCGATGTCTTCGTCCTGACAACGTCGTTTACGATGTACCTCACGAGACCGGTGTCGGCGGGCCGACTTCGCTCGGTGGGACGAGTAGTGCACCGTGGCAGGGCACAGTACATCGCCGAGGCGATCGTCTATGATCTCGAGCAGAATGAGGTGGCGCGAGGGAGTGGGACATTCGTGCGCAGCAAGACACCGCTCAACGAGGTGGACGGGTACTCCTCCTAGCGACCTGCCCCGCTGGGGCATCGTGTGGGAGTTCATCGAGTCGTGCCCGGATAGGTGATGTATGGCGCCAAGAACTCCTGCGTCTCACCTTTGAAGCGGTCGTCCACCGCGCCAACCGCGCAATAGACCCCGGAGAGTGGTCGTGACGCTGTCGGCCGCCACCGCGCTCATCCTCGTCGACGTCCAGCAGGGTTTCGACGACCCGCGCTGGGGCCAACGGAACAACCCCGCTGCCGAACAGAACATCGCGGCATTGCTTGCGGCCTGGCGCCGGCTGAACCGTCCGGTCATTCACGTGCAGCACATGTCCACCGAGCCGGACTCCCCGCTGCGGCCCGACCGACCAGGCAATGCGTTGCGACCGGAGGTCAGGCCGCAGCCGGACGAACCCGTGTTCCAGAAGTCCGTGAACAGTGCCTTCATCGGCACGTCACTCGAGGCACACCTCCGTGCTCGCCAGATCGACACGGTCGTCCTCGTGGGACTCACCACCGACCATTGCGTTTCGACGACGGCCCGGATGGCGGCAAACCTGGGCTTTCGCGTGGTCGTCGTGTCCGACGCGACGGCGACGTTTGAACGCACCGGACCGGATGGTGAGGTATACACCGCGGAGCAGATGCATCGGATCGCCCTCGCGAGCCTACACCGTGAGTTTGCGACTGTGCGGCGGACGGACGAGGTGCTGGCAGAGACCGATCTACCCCGCACCGCATGACCCTTCCCGCGGTCGATCGAGATCGCAGGACGCGCGCTCATCCGTATATTCAACGCGTCGTCAGGAGACGGAGGGATCGAGTCATGTCGCACCAGTGGACACTCCGGGAGAGGAAAGTGCTCGTCGTCGAGGACGCGAAGACGGCTTCCCTGGTCATCGTCGCCAGAGACCTGAAGAACCGGGCGGACAAGATCGCCGCCGTACACGAGGTGCTACGAAAGCTCGAAGCGTGATCACGTCAGCGCTCATCCGGCGATCCCGCGTGTCCGTGGGTACTGCCGTGGCCCTCTTCTGCTTGTGCCTGACGGCGCCGCTCGGCGCCCAGGAGGACTGGGCATCTCTCGGCCGCTACCGCGAGGCCAACGACTCGTTGGGCCCGCCAGCTCCCGGTGAGATGCGGGTCGTGTTCTACGGCAACTCGATTACGGATGTGTGGGCGGCCCACTTCGACGAGATGTTCCCGGGCAAGCCTTACGTGGGGCGAGGTATCAGCGGGCAGACGACGCCACAGATGCTGGTACGTTTCCGGCAGGACGTGATCGCACTCGACCCGGCGGTCGTCGTGATCCTCGCCGGGACGAACGACATCGCGGGCAACACTGGACCCTCGACACAGGCTATGATCGAAGACAACCTCGTGTCGATGGTGGAGCTCGCACAGGCGAACGGGATTCGGGTGGTCCTCTGCTCCGTCTTGCCGGCCGCTGACTATCGGTGGCGCCCGGCCCTGGGGCCGGCCCCGAAGATCCTAGCGCTCAACGCGTGGATGAAGGACTATGCGGCGGCACACGATGACGTGGTATATCTGGACTACCACTCCGCGATGGCCGATGAGCGACACGGACTCCCGCCGGAACTGTCCGAAGATGGCGTGCATCCGAATGTGGCTGGGTATCGCGTGATGGTCCCGCTCGTGGAGTGGGCGATCGCCGAGGCGTTCCACCGAGACTGATTGACAAAGTCTGACCACCTCATGCTCTTTCGTGCCTGATCGCGGTGCTGCCGGTTAGGGCAGCGCACTTCCCTCGAAACGCTGGTGTCATCATGAACGGTGCAGCGCCTTGCCTCATTCTCCTGACGAGCCTCGCCCTCCCAGCCGTCGTGCTCGGGCAAGCTGAGAGTACGATTTGGAGTTCCCTCCAGACGGTGGATGTTCAATCGGGGCGGATCGACACCGTCTACAGCGAGGACCGGCACTTCGAGGCCCCGAACTGGTCACGGGACGGGACGTACTTCGTCGTAAACAGCGCGGGCCGGCTGTACCGGGTCCCGGCCAAGGCCGGGAGCCACCTCGAGGAAATCCCGACCGGCTTCGCGACTCGGTTGAACAACGATCACGGGATCTCACCCGACGGCCGAAGCCTGGTTCTGAGCCATCATGCCGACGAGCACATCGCTGACCCGGAGCAAGCCTGGCTCGCGTCGAGCATCTACCTCCTCCCGATCGAAGGCGGTCCGAACCCCGTGAAGGTGACGTCGAAGGCCCCGAGTTTCTGGCATGGCTGGTCTCCCGACGGAACGACGTTGGTGTATACGGCACTCCGCGATGCCGAGTGGGACGTCTATGCGATCCCCGTCGATGGCGGGGAGGAGCGGCGCCTGACTACCTGTCCGGGGCTCGATGACGGCCCCGATTACGCGCCGGACGGGGAGTACATCTACTACAACTCCTTCTGCAGCGGCACCATGGAGATCTGGCGCATGCGCTCGGACGGCAGTGGGGCCGAGCAGCTGACACGTGACGTCCATTCCAATTGGTTCCCGCACCCGTCGCCTGACGGGCAGTGGGTTGTGTTTCTCACCTACCTCGATGACCAGGGCGAGTCACATCCGTTCGGCAGGCAGGTGAAGCTCCGCCTCATGGACGTGCGGAGTGGTTCAGTGCGCGATCTGACGGTGCCCTTCTTTGGCGGTCAGGGAACCATCAATGTGCCTTCGTGGTCGCCCGACAGTCGTCGGGTGGCCTTTGTGGCGTACGAGCAGAGGTAGGGCGGGTGCGGCTTCGTGGCACCGTCGTGTTTCGCGTGTCGGCGCTCCGCGCGCGCATCCCACTGATGGTCGCACTCATTCTGGGCTGCCAACCCATGAGTGCCTCTCCCGGCTTCGACGTCATCCAGCGCTTCCCCCATGACACGGATGCCTACACGCAGGGCCTCGTCTTCGTCGACGGATACCTCTATGAGAGCACCGGCCTCCTGGGGCGATCCCAGCTCCGCAAGGTGGATTTGAAGACCGGCCGTGTGCTCGCGTCGGTTTCGCTCGCTCCTGACCGGTTCGGCGAGGGCCTGACGTGGATCGACGGACGGCTCATTCAACTGACGTGGAAGAGCGGTGTCGCCTACGTCTACGATGCCGCCACGATGGCCCGCGTCGACTCGTCTTCCTACGTGGGCGAGGGATGGGGCCTCACCACCGACGGGACATCTCTCATCATGAGCGACGGCACCGCCACACTCCGGTTCCTCGATCCCGCAAGCTTCGAGGTCGTCACCACGGTCGACGTGCAGGATCGCGGCTCGCCGCTGACCGGGATCAACGAGTTGGAATACGTGAACGGTGAGATCTACGCCAACGTCTACCCGAGCGACTGGATCGTGCGGATCGACCCCCGGTCCGGCGACGTGCGCCAGTGGATCGATCTCGCAGGCTTGCTCCCCCGCGAGGAACGAACGCCGAACACGGACATCCTGAACGGCATCGCCCACGACACCGCGACCGGTCACTTCCTGGTCACGGGAAAGCGTTGGCCCGCCGTGTTCGAGCTCCGCATGCGCGCTCCCATGCACGATGCCAGGGAGTGATTCGGCCAGTGGCCCGCGAGTCATCTCGGCCAGTGACAGACAAAGCCGGCGAGGGGTATTCTGAGTACAGAGTGACACTCGTGGACCGACGGTTCGAGTAGGGCGTGCATGTACAGAACGCTGTCTTTCGCCCGGCGCCGCCTTCTCCCCAACAGGGGCAGCAACGCGATCCTTGTTCTCCTCGGTGGCTTGGCCTGTGCCTCCGCTGCGGCGCCGAGTGACGATGTCACCTTGCTCGTGACCAACGGAACGTGTCGGACGGGCCCGTGCGAACCGCTGGTCGTATACGGGTTCCCAAGCAACCAGCCGCATACGCCCGGTGGGTTCTGGTCACTGCCCCTAGGTTTTGTCAGTACATCGTCGGCCTGCCTCACATTGCCGCCTTCAGCGACCTTCCATGTGATCGGCGTCTCCGAAGACGGAACCCGGGCCGACACGACCACCTATACGTGGACGATCGAGGATCCGCTCTCGTTGGCAGCCGAGCCGGCAATGTCATCGCGGATGCTCACCGCACCGACCACCGCCGCGTTCGTGCCGGCGAGGGCGGCGGGGTGGAGGGTTTCCTTGCCCGACGGGTCCGTGGCCTCTCCGGCTGGCGCCTGCACACCCTGAGGCCTTCCGCAGGCAAGTCCGCAGCGGACGCCTCACCGACAACGATGTTCAAGTGGACAGGCGCCGTCGGGAAGGGTTCGATTCCATTGCCCTGGATCGCGCGCGCCCAAGTTCGCGGTGCAGCGCCTCGGGAGCTTCTCCAACGAGCCATAGCGCGATGCCGTCAGGCGGCACTCGAGTTACGGGCCCTAGGCCCAACGTCACCCGGCCTTTGAAGCCGGACCCATCCCCACATGGCATGGTTCTGAACACCTCCTCGGCATTACGTTCGTCACCATGCCGGTGATCCATCCGCTGCCATTTCGGCTCAAGATCCCCGACGAGGACACGCTCGACATGCGAGGCGTGCACTCCGTCTCGTACCGGTTGGAGGGCCTGCTCCATCTCGAGGGCGAGACCCTCATGTTCGAGTGGGGCGCCACGCGGCACACGGAGACGGTCTCGCTTCGGGGGGTGAAGGACTACGTG
>CAYGCN010000162.1:4704-6820 GCA_964348385.1 uncultured Gemmatimonadaceae bacterium | reverse complement strand
GTGGGCCGGAGCGATCACTACTGTTTCTACCGGGCCGGGCGCCCCACGATTCATCTCTTCACCGGCCTCCATTCGGAGTATCACTCCCCATCCGACGACGTCCATCTGCTCAACGTCGAAGGCTGGCGGCGGGTCACCGAGTTCGCCCTGCAGGTGGTGCTCGACCTGCTCACGGCACCGCGGAACCTGGCGACTCCGCTGGCCGACACGGGCCCCTGACGGCGTTCACGCGCTTTTCACGGTGGTTTCACCCCGATCCTCCAGCTTCAGAATGGGGTGGAACCTCCACCCCAGGAGCGGGGACCATGCGACGAATTGCGCTATTGGGCCTCTGTCTCGCGGGCGCCGTGGTTGGCAGTGCCCGCGCCCAGGACCAGTCTGTCGACCAAATGCTCGCGCACGTCAACCGCCTGCTCAAGGACAACTCCTACGTCGACCATGACGGGCAACCGACGGTCTCGCAGGTGAGGTTGGCCGAGGGTGGAACCCTGATCGTCGAGACGACCAAGACCAAGTCGGGCGATCGCTTCTCCAACGTGTACGAGGTCGCGCTGGCAGACCTCGATGTCACGCGGATTCAGGACCGAAGCCGAGAGGAGCACGTCTCGATCTCGCTCGGCGCAAAGGGCCCGGTGACGGTCAAGCTCATGTGCAAGATGCAGAGCGGTGTCGAGCACGAGTGGAAGCTTCCGGCGACGTCGGAGATCGCGGTCGAGGTGCGGTCCGGGTCGGGTGTCGTGCGGGATCTGACCCACGCGCTTTCACAGCTCATCGTGAAGGCGCGCAAAGGCACGACCGGATGATCTGAGGCTGCCGTGTATTCGACGTGAGCGGCCGGGTCCGGGGGGCTCGGCCGCTCTGCCATCGGGGCGATCGCTTGCTGGCCCACGCTCGGCCCGTACGTTGAATGCATGGTGTTTCACGGTATCGCTGTCGCGATGGCCCTTCTCCTGAGCGGGGCGGGACTCGCACCCGCCTCCCTCACCGGAGCGCAACTCATGCGGAAGCTCACGCCGGTCATCTTCGTCGAAGCCGTGGAACCGTGCCTGTCGTTCTGGGTGGACCGGCTGGGGTTCGAGCGCACGATTGAGGTCCCGCACGGCGCCGCGCTCGGGTTCGCGGCGGTACAGCGAGGGCAGGTGGAGGTGATGTACCAGAGCCGCGCCAGCATCGCCGACGACATTCCGCCCCTGGCCGGTGGGACGTTCGAGCGATCGGGCTCCGTGCTGTTCATCGAGGTGGAAAGCCTCGATACCATTCTCCCAAAGCTCGAGGGTGTCGAGGTGGTCGTGCCGGAGCGCCGCACGTTCTACGGAGCCCGCGAGATCTTCGTGCGTGCCCCCTGCGGGACCGTCGTGGGCTTTGCCGAAATGACCGAGCAATAGGCGCGGTCGACGCGGCCTCGGCCCACGCGAAGGTGCTCAGCTAGATTCCTGACGCTACTGGTCCAGCGGCTCGGCCGCGTCGCCGGAGTGACGGCGCAGGCTCGAGCACCTGGGCAATCGACGATGTTGGGAGGAGAGGTGGCCCGATGCCCGAGTTCTCGTACGTCGATCCGTTTCCCACCGCCAAGGACGCCACCGAGTACCGACGACTCACGTCGGACGACGTGTCGGTTGCCTCGTTCGACGGCCAGGAGATCCTGAAGGTGGCGCCCCGGGCACTCACCCAGCTCGCCCGCGAAGCGATGCGCGATGCGTCGTTTCTGATGCGCACGGCGCATCTGGAACAGGTGGCGGCGATCCTCGACGATCCCGACTCGAGCGACAACGACCGCGGCGTCGCCCTCGCGATGCTGCGAAACGCCGAGGTGTCTGCGCAGTTCGTGCTGCCGTTCTGTCAGGATACCGGAACCGCCACGGTGTTTGCCAAGAAAGGGCAACGGGTGTGGACCGGCGGCGGGGACGCCGAAGCCCTGAGCCGCGGCATCTACGAGACGTACGCCACCGAGAACCTTCGCTACTCGCAGACGCTCCCGCTCACGGTGTACGACGAGAAGAACTCCGGCACGAACCTCCCCGCCCAGATCGACATCCTCGCGACCGACGGGATGGAGTACCGGTTTCTGTTCGTCGCGAAGGGCGGGGGCTCGGCAAACAAGACCTATCTGTTCCAG
>CAYGCN010000162.1:388-4654 GCA_964348385.1 uncultured Gemmatimonadaceae bacterium | reverse complement strand
CACCGAGAAGATGAAGACGCTTGGCACGGCCGCGTGCCCGCCCTATCATCTCGCATTCGTCATCGGGGGCACCTCGGCCGAGGCGAACCTCAAAACGGTCAAGCTCGCGACCACCGGATACCTCGACGGGCTGCCCAGTCGGGGGAACGAGCTCGGCCAGGCGTTTCGCGACGTGGAGCTGGAGCAGGCTATGCTCGCGGCCGCGTACGGCACCGGGATCGGGGCGCAGTTCGGTGGGAAGTACTTCGCGCTCGATGTCCGGGTAATCCGGTTGCCCCGGCACGGAGCGTCCTGTCCGATCGGGCTAGGCGTCTCCTGTTCCGCGCATCGCAACGTGAAGGCCAAGATCGATCGCGACGGCATCTGGGTGGAAC
Source organism: uncultured Gemmatimonadaceae bacterium (assembly GCA_964348385.1). Taxonomy (GTDB): domain Bacteria; phylum Gemmatimonadota; class Gemmatimonadetes; order Gemmatimonadales; family GWC2-71-9; genus JAOTVV01. The sequence continues at coordinate 4,280 of CAYGCN010000162.1, read as the reverse complement.
AGATGGAGCGCGACCCAGGCCGGTTCATTCCCGATCGATATCGCGGGGCGCGGGAACGTGGCGTCGTCGCTATCGACCTCAATCGGCCGATGAAGGACATTCTCGCCGAGCTGACAAAGCACCCCGTGAAGACGAGGCTGGCCCTCACCGGTCCGATGGTCGTCGCGCGCGACATCGCGCACGCCAGACTCAAGGAGCGGCTCGACGGGGGCGAGGATCTCCCGCGGTACTTCAAGGACCACCCGGTCTACTACGCCGGCCCGGCGAAGACGCCGGAGGGGCTCCCCTCGGGGTCGTTCGGACCGACCACGGCCGGGCGCATGGATTCGTATGTGCGGCAGTTTCAGGGCCGCGGCGGGTCGATGGTGATGATTGCCAAGGGAAATCGAAATCGAGAGGTCACCGAGTCCTGTCGTGAGCATGGCGGGTTCTATCTCGGCTCGATCGGCGGTCCCGCCGCGGTTCTGGCGAAGGAGCACATCAAGAAGGTCGAGCTGATCGAATACCCCGAGCTTGGTATGGAGGCGATCTACCGCATCGAGGTGGAAGACTTCCCGGCGTTCATCCTGGTGGACGACAAAGGGAACGACTTCTTCGCAGACCTGTCGTAGGACGGCGCGGTGCATCGGTCCGGCATGGACCGGTGCGCCGCTCGTCGCCGATCCACAGGGACCGCCGAGCCCCGTCGCATGTCCGCAGCAGGCCGCCGCGCGCGCCCCATACCGCGACCGCGCGTCGACGGCCCACGCAGCCGATCAGGCTCCACACCGCGCTTCACGGTTTCTTCATGCCGCGGTCCGTAGCTTGCACGTGGTGGACTTCGCGAGGAGAGCACATGTCGGACACCACGTGTGCCGTGCCGGCGCATCGGCTCGAAGGCCAGGAACTCCGAGAACGGGTCAAGGCGATCGAGGAGGAACTCCGCGGCCTCGATCCGGAGGAGGGGTACGAATGGCCGTGCGAAGATGCGCGTGCGACCTCGCCACCGGCTGATGCACCGTGAATGACTCGCCGTCAAATAGGGACCGTGCCCGGCATCGACCGGGCGCTTTGGTTTGGGCGTAGGTCGCCTCCCCGAACGTCCTAAAACCGAATCGCGCGGGTCGCGTTCACGACTTTGGTCGGGACTCGGTGGATCCCGAACCCCGACGGCGAGCCTCTGCCGTCACCGCGGCCGCCACACGGGCACACGGTGCGCAACGGCGCGAGTATGGGTAGCGTTCGGTGACGTGCGGTGGAGGACGACCATGCTCGAGGCCATCAAGAGGTTCTTCGGTCACAGCCTGGCCCCCGCGCCGGCGCCGGAGGAGGCACCGGGCGCGCCGGGGGCTCCGACGGCGGGGGATCGCCTCGCGCTGGCCGCGTGCGCCTTGCTCCTCGAGCTGGCGCACGCCGACGACGAGTTCACCGAGGAAGAGCGCCGCCACATCGAGGATACCCTCACCCACCACTTCGCCATGTCGGCCGAGGCCGTGCGCGAGCTGATCCGGCTGGCGGACGAAGAACGGCGGCGCGCCGTCGATCTGTATCAGTTCACCAGACTCATCACGGCCAGCTACGATGAGGGCCAGCGGCTGCTCCTCGCGGAGATCATGTGGAGGCTGGTCTATGCGGACGGATCGCTCGCCCGGCACGAGAGCTACCTGATGCGCAAGCTGTCGAACCTTCTCGAGCTGCGTCCCGGCTACCTGGCCGAGGCCAGGGCTCGAGCGCTGTCCACCGAGGCGGACTGAGTGCGATGACGGCGCTGGACAGGCGGCTCGAGAAGCACATTCGGCGACACCGGTTGTTGCCGGAACCCGGGATGGCTCTCCTGGCCGTGAGCGGGGGATCGGATTCGCTCGCGCTGCTCGATCTCCTGGTTGCGCTCGCGCCAGAGCTGGATCTGACGCTCGCGGTTGCGCACGTCGATCACGGCATCCGCCCGGGCAGCGAGGCAGTCGCCCGCGCAGTCGAGGACGTGTGTCGCCGATACGAGGTGCCGTTCCATCTCGCGCGGATCGACCTCGGGGCGGGTGCCTCGGAAACGCAGGCCCGCACCGCACGCTACCGCGAGCTACGACGCCTGCAGCGGGAGACCGGTGCCGCGTACCTCGTGACCGCACACCACCGGGATGACCAGGTCGAGACCGTGCTGTATCGGGTGCTGCGGGGGAGCGGTGTGGCCGGCCTGGCCGGGATTCCGGACCGCGGTCCGCTGGGTCTGGTGCGTCCGCTCCTCCCCTTCACCCGGGGAGATCTCCATGAGTGGCTCGTCCAGCGCGCGGCGGAAGGCGGCTGGGTCCTGCCGATCCATGATGACCCGGCCAACCGGGACGAGCGCCACGATCGCGTGTGGCTGCGGCACACCCTCCTGCCGCTCATCCGCTCGCGCTTCGGGGTGGCCGTCGATGCACGGGTGGCCGGAGTGGCCCTTGGGGCGCGCCGAAACCGCGCGGCGTGGAGTGCACTCTTGCGATCGCTGCCTGACCTCGACGTCCGACGGACGACGCATGGGGTAGAGGTTGCCCGCCTTCCCCTGGCTCGGTATGATAACGTGTTATCAGAGGCCATCTTGCGGGCTCTGGGTCGAGAGGTCGGGTGCACGGTGGGCTCTCGAGGCGCCAGGCGGCTCGCCCGCTTCGCGCACTCGGGCAAGAGCGGCAAGACGCTGGAGCTCGGGGGAGGCTTCGAAGCTGTGCTGGCCTTCGACCGGCTGCTGATCGGTCGGCGCTGGCGCGGGACGCCGCCGGTACGTGCGCTCATTCAGGGGCGGCAGGGGACGCTCATGTGGGGCCAATGGGAGTTCGTGTGGCGCACGCAGGTAGCGGGCCGCGTGATGCGGTCGGGCCACGAGACCTGGGTGGCTCCCGGGGCCCTCACGGTGCGGGCGGTGGATGCGGGTGACAGGCTGGTACCGCTCGGCGGTGTGGGATCGCGTAAGGTGCGACGCATCCTGATGGAGGCACGAGTCCCGTTCCGCGACCGGGCCGCGCATCCGGTGCTGGCGCGCGGCGGGACGGTCCTCTGGGTACCTGGCGTGTGCCGGGCGCAGGCGGCGGTGCCGACGGCCGGGCATGAGGCACTGATGATCGAGGCTCGGTGGCACGAGGATCGTCAGGGCAAAGATGGATGACGAGGACGCCGACCCTGGTGGGAACTCGGTGGCGGCGTTGGTGAATACTAGACGAGGACGGGGACGGTCGATGGAGGAGCGGAGAACGGATCCTCGATACCGGGAGATTGACTGAGGAATGGCGGATCGGAAGCCACCCACGCCGAAACTCAATTGGGCGGGATTGAGCCGCAACCTCGTGTTCTGGGTGCTGATCATTCTCATCCCGATTGCGTTCTACCAGATGGTGGACGCGAATCGGGGTGCGGTCAGCGAGATCTCGTACACCGAATTCCAGAGCTACTTGGATCGGGACAACATCGCCCGGGCCGAAATCACGAGCGGCAAGTTCGTCGAGGGTGAGTTCAAGCGGCCGGTGACGAGGGATGGGCAGGAGGTGGAGAAGTTCCGGCTCGTGCTTCCCATTCAGGATTCGGAATTGTTCGTTCAGCGGCTCGAGGAGCACGACGTTCCGATCTCCGCCAAGGAGCCGAAGCCTTCGTTCGGCACGCTCCTGTTCCAGTTCCTGCCGTGGGTGATTCTGATCGCGCTGTGGATCTTCTTTTTCCGACAGGTCCAGCAGGGCGGCAACCGTGCCTTCGCGTTCGGCAAGTCGAAAGCGAAGCTGCTTTCCGGTGACACACCCAAGGTCACGTTCCAGGACGTTGCCGGCTGTGACGAGGCCAAGGTGGAGCTGGAGGAGATCATCGAGTTCCTGCGGGATCCGCAGCGGTTCCAGCGGCTTGGCGGGCGGTTGCCGAAGGGCGTGCTCCTGGTCGGACCGCCGGGCACTGGGAA
>CAYGCN010000162.1:0-259 GCA_964348385.1 uncultured Gemmatimonadaceae bacterium | reverse complement strand
CGAAGGGTGTGCTCCTGGTCGGACCGCCGGGCACTGGGAAGACGCTGCTGGCCCGGGCGGTGGCCGGGGAAGCCGCACGACCGTTCTTCTCGATGTCCGGCTCGGATTTCGTGGAAATGTTCGTGGGGGTCGGTGCCTCGCGGGTCCGCGATCTGTTCGAGCAGGGCAAGGCGCACGCCCCGTGCCTGATCTTCATCGACGAGATCGACGCCGTGGGGCGCCATCGCGGTGCCGGACTCGGCGGAGGCCACGACGAGCG
>CAYGCN010000161.1:2389-6933 GCA_964348385.1 uncultured Gemmatimonadaceae bacterium | reverse complement strand
ATGGCGGCCGTCATCGCCGGCACCAAGTACCGAGGGCAGTTCGAAGAGCGGCTCAAGGCCGTGATGAACGAGATCGCGCAGAACAAGAACGTGGTCCTGTTCATCGACGAGCTGCACACGCTCGTCGGGGCGGGGGCGGCCGAAGGGGCCATCGACGCCTCGAACATGCTCAAGCCCGCGCTGGCGCGCGGCGAGCTGCAGTGCGTGGGCGCGTCGACCTTGAACGAGTATCGGAAGTACATCGAAAAGGACGGGGCGCTGGAGCGCCGCTTCCAGACGGTGATGGTGGATCCGTCGACGAGACGATCGACATTCTGAAGGGCCTCCGGCAGCGGTATGAGGAGCACCACAAGGTGGTGATCCCCGACGAGGCCTTGGACAACGCGGCTCGACTCTCGGACCGGTACATTACCGATCGCTTCCTGCCCGACAAGGCGATCGACGTGATCGACGAAGCCGCGGCACGCGCGCGCCTGGCCGCCCAGGTACCGCCGCCGGAGGTGGCCGAGCTGAAGGAGCGACTCGAGCACCTGAACCGAGACAAGGAGGAGGCCGTCCGCGACCAGAACTTCGAGCGGGCCGCCGCGCTCCGCGACCAGGAGCGCGACCTCCAGGCCGACATCCGGCGTCGCCAGGAGGAGTGGGAGCGGGAGCGCGAGGCACACCGGCCGACCATCGGCGAGGAGGAGATTTCGTTCATCGTCTCCCGGTGGACGGGCATTCCCGTCACGCGGCTGCAGGAGGCGGAAACCCACCGGCTGCTCCGCATGGAGGAGGAGCTGCACCGGTCGGTCGTGGGGCAGAACCCGGCCATCGAAGCCATCTCACGGGCGATCCGTCGCTCGCGTGCCGGGCTCAAGGATCCGCGGCGGCCGATCGGGACCTTCGTGTTCTGCGGTCCGACCGGTGTCGGGAAGACCGAGTTGGCACGGGCGCTGGCGCGGTTCCTGTTCGCCGACGACCAGGCGCTCATTCGCGTCGACATGTCGGAGTACATGGAGAAGTTCAGCGTGAGCCGGCTCATCGGCGCGCCGCCGGGGTACGTCGGCTACGAGGACTCGGGCGCGCTCACGAAGGCCGTGCGGCGTAAGCCCTACTCGGTGGTCCTGCTTGACGAGATCGAGAAGGCCCATCCGGACGTGTTCAACATCCTGCTGCAGGTGCTCGATGAGGGACACCTGACGGACAACTACGGGCGGAAGATCGACTTCAAGAACACGGTCGTCATCATGACGTCGAACCTCGGCGCTCGGGACATCAGCAAGACCACCACGTTGGGGTTCGCACAGCCGGACTCCAAGAGCTCGTTCGAGCGCATCGAGCAGAAGGTCCGGGAGGAGGTGGACAAGGCGTTCAATCCGGAGTTCCTGAACCGGCTGGACGAGGTCATCGTCTTCCATCCGCTCGACCGGGGCCACATCGGACAGATCGTCGACATCCTGTTCCGGCAGGTGCAGGAGCGGGTCGCCCCGGAGGGCTACACGCTGCGACTGACGGAGCCGGCGACCGGGTTCCTGGTCGACCACGGGTATGACGAGGCGTTCGGGGCTCGTCCTCTCAAGCGGGCCATCCAGCGCTACGTGGAGGATCCACTCTCCGACAAGATCCTCCAGGGGGAGTTCACTCCGGGCGACGAGATCGAGATCGATGTCGATCCCGACGGCGAGAAGCTGTCGTTCCGCGTGTACTCGGGGACGAAGGCGTAGCGTGGCGCGCGGACTCCTGCTGGCCGGCGTCTTGGGCGCGGTGCTGGTGTCCGGCGCGCGCGCTCAAGACGTGCAGCTCGAGCCCATCGTGTTCGACAGCATCAGCGTGGAAGGCACGAGACGAGTGGCGCGAGAAACCGTGCTCGCGACGGCGGGGATTCCCGTGGGTCAGCCCGTCAGCTTCCGCGATCTCCAGCGGGCCTTGAACACGCTGTACGGTCTCAAGCAGTTCGACGACGTGCGCTTCGAGCAGGGCCGGATCGACAATCGGGTCGTTCTGAATATCGTCGTGGCCGAACGGCCGCTGTTGACCGGCTGGTCGGTACGGGGGGTCGAGAAACTCTCCGAGCGAAAGGTCCGCGGCAAGGTGCGGCTGCTGGCCGGGCGACCATTCGATCGGGCGGAGGCGGCACGCTCCCGAGCGGCGATCGATTCCCTCTACAAGGACGAGGGCTACGTCCTGACGAACGTCATGGTGCGCGAGCTGCCCCAGCCCGACGGGACCGTGCGCGCCGAGTTCGACATCGACGAGGGGCGGCGCGTCACGATCAGCGAGGTCCGGGTCGAAGGGAACGAGCGCTTCTCGGACGCCGAAGTGGTCGGCAAGATGTCGGTCAAGCCCGAGGGCTTCTGGTGGTTCCGCAGCGGCGAATTCAACGAAGACAAGTTGGAGCTCGATCTCCGCGACCGGATTCCGCGGTTTTACGCGTCGCGGGGCTACATCGACTTCCAGGTCCTGAGCGACACGCTCATCGTCGACGAGCTGAACGGAAAGGCCACGTTGCTCCTCACAGTACGGGAAGGCAACCCGTACGACATCGGCGATTTCGAAATCGTGGGCAATCGCTACTTTCCCTCCAGCCAACTCGAGCGTTACTACCCGTTCGGTCGGCCCGGAGGCTTCCTCAGCGGCAGTGGTGCCGAGGGTCAACGCACGGCGTTCGATCAGGAGAAGTGGGACGACGCGACCCAGCAGGTCCGCACACTGTACATGAACAACGGGTACATCTATGCGCAGATCGCGGGAGCCCTGTCACGTCGGACCACGGACGATGGCCGCAATGTGGTCGACTTGCGGTGGCAGATCGTCGAGCGACAGCCGGCGATCATCAACAAGATCATCGTCCGCGGCAATACCGTCACCCACGAGGATGTCATTCGACGGGCCATCGTGATGATCCCGGGCGACGTGATGCGACAGGACGCGCTCATTCGCTCGTATCAGAACATCTCGAACCTGAACTTCTTCGAGCAGCCGTTGCCGGTCCCGACCACCGAACCCGCCAATCAGCAAGGCGACGTGAACGTCGTGTTCAACGTCAAGGAGCGGCATACGGGCAACATCAACTTCGGCGCTTCGGTGGGTCAGGGCACCGGCCTGGGCGGCTTCATCGGCCTTGACGAGCCCAATTTGTTCGGTCAGGCCAAACGGATCGCGCTGCAGTGGCAGTTCGGCCGGAACATCAACAACTTCAACATCAGCTACACCGATCCGGCCCTTCGTGGGTCCTGGGTCTCGGGCACGGTGTCGCTGCACAGCTCGCGCCTCCGGTACACCGTGGCCGACCTCGGCCGGATCACGTCCCGCGGCGGCAGCATCCAGTTCGGGTTCCCGGTCCGCGGCTCCCGCTACACGCGGCTGTTCGCATCGTACAGCTTCGAGCAGAGCGACTACGATTCGCCGACGCTCACATCGCGCTTCCTCTGCGATAACTGCATACTGTCCAGCGTCGGGCTCACGCTCGTGCACGATACGCGAATCGATTTGCCGTTCCCGACTGCCGGAGTGCTGCATCGATTCGCCCTGTCGCAGGGCGGGGGGCCCCTCGGCGGCAGCGGGAACTTCCGCCGAGCCACATTCGAAGGTCGCTGGCTCGCCCCGCTGGCCGCGCTGGGTGGCGACGACCCACTCTCGAGCCCGCTGAAGCTGGTGCTCGGACTCGGCGCGCAGGCGGGCTTCTTGTGGGGCGATCCGGGACCGCATTTCCGCCAGCTGTTCTCGATGGGGGGCGTACAGTTCGGCATCCCGCTCCGCGGCTACGAAGAGTTCTCCATCACGCCGCAGGGATTCGATCCGTTCGCGAGCGGTCAGCAGGCGAGCACCGTGAACGCCTTCGGCGGGTCATACATGGCCCTGACCGGCGAGGTCGGCTTGCGGATCAGCCAGGCCATCTACCTCTCTACCTTCATCGATGCCGGCAACGTGTGGGAGTCACCAGCCAAGTTCAATCCATCACGCCTGTTCAGGGGAGCGGGCGTCGGCCTCAGTCTCGTGACCCCGCTCGGTCCGATCGGCATCGACTACGCCTACGGGTTCGACCGCGTCGACGTCGTGGGCGATCCGGATCCCGGCTGGAAGTTCCACTTCCGACTCGGGAATTTCTTCTGATCTCGACAGGCAGGTGTTGACCATGCACATGACTCGTACGACCGCTACTCGTTTGGGCATGCTGGCTGTTGGCACGCTGGCGATCGTGGGGGTGGCGGCCCTTCCCGCGTCGGCCCCCGACGCGCAACAGCAGCCAGCAGCGCCCCGCATCGGCTTCGTCGCCTCGGAACTGATCCTGCGGCAGACCCCCGGCTACGCACAGGCGGAGTCGACGTTCAACGCCGAGTTCGTCAGCTGGCGGCAGGAGGTCCAGGTGCTGCAGTCGAGTTTGGACTCGGCCATCAGCGCGTTCAACCAGCAGGCCATCGTGCTGTCCCCGACGGCGCGACAGGAGCGGCAGGAAGAACTGCGGCGGCTGCAGGAAACACTGGGAACCCACGTCACCAAGAAGGGATCTTCATTTACTATCAGACGGTTCCGGGAGAACCCCTTCACATTCCTGGACCTTG
>CAYGCN010000161.1:0-2379 GCA_964348385.1 uncultured Gemmatimonadaceae bacterium | reverse complement strand
GTCCCGTGCCCAGACACGTCAGGCCGAGCTGGTCGGACCGCTGGAGGAACGGATCCAGCGGGTCATCGACGGCCTCCGCGCCGAGCGGAACCTGGGCGTGATCTTCGACGTGTCGGCGCCTGGCAACAATATCGTGTCCGCCGATCCCGTGCTCGATCTCACGACCGTCGTCGTGCGTCGGCTGCAGGGCGGCGGCCAGTAACACCACGTGCGGTTTCGCACGGAGACCACCGCCGGCCAGATCAGCGATCTGGTCGGCGGTCGGCTCTTCGGTGAGCGCGGTCGGATCCTCGTCCGGGTCGCGCCGCTCGAACGTGCCGGCCCCGGTGATCTCTCATTCGCCGCCGGGCGCCGCTACGAGAGCAGGCTCCGGCGCACCGGGGCAGGGGCCGTCCTGGTCGCCCCGGACACGGAACCCAGCGTACCGCCCGGCTCGACGCGCATCGTGGTCGACGATCCGCTCGCCGCGCTCCGGATCATCGTTGCCGCACACGACGGAAGCCCTGACGCCGCGTGGTCCGTGCACCCGACGGCACGCGTCGGCCGAGGATCCAGCTGGACGGGACGCATTCGCCTAGGACCGTACGCGCGGATCGGCCGCGATGTGTCGTTTGGTGACCAATGCGACGTCGGGGAGTACGCCACGATCGAGGATGGTGTGGAACTGGGCTCGGGGTGCCGAATCGGCGCCCACTCCACGATTTACCGCGGCACTCGCCTCGGCGATCGAGTCGTGGTGCGAAGCGGGGCCCGGGTGGGGGGTGCCGGCTTCGGGTTCCTCCGCGACGGAGAGGCCCACCAGCGCATTCCGCAGCTGGGCCGGTGCCTCGTGGGCGACGACGTCGAAATCGGCGCCAACAGCACCGTCGATCGGGGAACCCTCGACGATACCGTGATCGGAAGCGGCACCAAGATCGACAATCTGGTGCAGATCGCGCACAACGTGCGCATCGGTAGCCACTGCCTAATCATGGCCCAGGTCGGCATCGCGGGGAGTACGACCGTCGGTGACGCGGTCACGCTTGCGGGTCAGGCAGGCTTGGCCGATCATCTGACGGTTGGTGAGGGCACTGTCGTCGCGGCCCAAGGCGGGGTCATCGGCGATGTCGCTCCGCGATCGACCGTGTCGGGGTATCCGGCACGCGACCATCGAACCGTGCTGCGCCAAACCGCAGCGCTCAGTCGCCTGACGCCGCTCGTGGCGGCGTTGGAAAGGATCATCGACCGCGATGAGTAAGGCGAGACGATCCATCGGCAAGCCCGTCACCGTGAGCGGCGTCGGCGTGCATACCGGCAAACCCGCCACCGCGACCTTGCGACCCGCCGACTCGGGATCGGGTGTGCGGTTCCGACGCAGCGACCTTGACGGGAAGCCGGAGATACGCGCGATACTCGATGCGGTACACGAAACTGATCGGCGGACGACGCTGGTCGAGGAGGACGCCTCGGTCTCGACGGTGGAACACGTGCTGGCGGCGGTGACGGCGCTCGAGATCGACGACCTGCTGATCGAGCTGGACGGACCGGAGCCGCCGGCCGGTGACGGCAGCGCCGGCCCCTACTTCGAAGCGCTCCAATCCGCTGGGATGCGGGAGCAGGACGGCACACCCGTGCGGCGAACGGTGCGGACGCCGTTTAGCGTCAAGGACGGTGATGCGCAGTACCTCGTCGCGCCCGCCGAGGCGCTCCGCCTCACGGTGTCCATCGAGTGGGACCACCCGCTCATCGGCACCCAAAGCGGGTCGTACCGGATCACACCCGAGGTGTTCGCGGCCGAGCTTGCCGGCGCCCGAACATTCGGTTTTCGGAGCGAGGCCGAGGCGCTGCACCAACGGGGCCTGGCCCTCGGCACATCCGCGGAGAATACGATCATCCTGTCGGCGGACGGGGTCGAGAGCACCACGTTGCGGTGGCCCGACGAGTTCGTGCGGCACAAGACGGTGGACGTGCTCGGGGACCTGGGATTGCTCGATGGCCGGCTGGCCGCCGAGATCGTGGCGTTCCGTCCGAGCCATCGCGCAAACGTCGCGCTCGCCCGCGCGATCGCCCGGGCAGCCTCCCTGGAGGGCACCGCGATTATGGATATTCAGGACATCCTCAAGGTATTGCCCCACCGCTATCCGTTCCTTTTGGTCGACCGGATCATCGAGCTGGAACGGGGCAAGCGCATCGTCGGCCTCAAGAACGTGACGATCAACGAGCCGTTCTTCCCGGGGCACTTTCCCGGACATCCCGTGATGCCGGGGGTCCTCATCGTGGAGGCGATGGCGCAGACCGGTGGCATGTTGCTGCTGGACAAGGTGGACGACCCCGGCAACAAGGTCGTGTACTTCATGTCCATCGACGGCGTGAAGTTTCGTAAGCCCGTCGTGCCGGGTG
>CAYGCN010000160.1:0-6953 GCA_964348385.1 uncultured Gemmatimonadaceae bacterium | reverse complement strand
GAGTGCGATCGCTCTGCAGCACGAACACGCCGTCAGGCGCGAGCCCGGCCAGCGGGTCGGAGTTGCGAAACACGTTGGGATCGGGCGACAGCACCACGTTCACGTGCTTCAGCTCGCAGTTGAGCCGGATGGGCTCGTGCGCCAGCGTAGCGTAGAACGTGGTCGGCTGGCCCTTCTTTTCCGAGCCGTATTTGGGGTTGGCTTTGATGTACATCCCCATCAGCTCGGAGGCCGTCATGGCGAGGTTTTTGCCCATCGTGATCGCACCCCAGCCGCCCACGGAGTGGATGCGGATGGAGGTCGAGCCCTTGGGCAACAGGTTGACGCTCTCCTTGGGAAGGAGCGACAGGTCGGCCACGTCGGGATACGCCGCCAGCAACTCCTCCTGCCAGATCTGGAGCTTGGGCAGCTTGGTGCCCTCGCGCACGAAGTCGATTCCCAGGTAGAACTGCCGCCGCTGCTTCCCGCCGTCGAGCATGTTGTCCACGGCCGCGACGAGATCGGCGGGCTGCAAGTCGCGGCTGCCGAGGCCGAACGTGCCGGAGTAAAACGCCGGCGCGTCGCCCGACCGATACGTGGCGATCGAGGGGAAGGGGAGCTTCCCATAACCCGACACCCCGTTCTCGATCGCCTTGCTCACCGCGGCACGAATCTCCCGCAGGATGGGTTGATCCACCGCGAGCGGCTGATCCACGCGCTCGAGCACGGCTACGCCCTTCTTGCCTTGCAGCAGTCGCGTGATGAGGTCGGCGGGGAAGGGCCGGAACATGGTGACGTTGAGCACGCCGATCTTGAGCCCGCGCGTCTCGCGTAGGTAATCGCACACGGCCTCGGCGTTGGGGATCACCGATCCCTGGCCGGCGATCACGTACTCCGCATCGTCCAGCCGATAGCCGGTCGCGCGCGCGTAGCGGCGACCCGTGAGGGCGGCGAACTCCTCCATTGCCTGATCCGTGAACTCGGCGACGTGATCGAAGTAGAACGGCCGCTGCGCCGCCACGCCCTGCTGGTAGCTGTCCTGGTTTTGGACGACGCCCAGCATGGCGGGGTAGTCGAGGTCGAACATCTCGGGAATGCGGCGCCGCTTCTCGCCGAACACCCAGCGCTGCGCCGGCGTGGGTGAATCGATGATGTCGGCGGGATCGCCGAGGAATTCCTTCACCAGCTCACGCTCGGGGAGCTTGATGGACTCGATCACGTGCGTGGTGAGGAACCCGTCCTGCGCCAGGATACCGGGCGTGAGCGACAGCTCCGCCACCCGATGCGCGATCAGGTTGAGATCGCCGGCTTCCTGCGCGTCCTTGGCGAACAGCTGGAAGAAGCCGATGTCGTCCACGGCGTGGTAGTCGTCGTGGCCGGCGTGCACGTTGAGCGCATGCTTGGTCATCGCGCGCGCGCCGATGTTGAGCACATAGGTGAGCCGCTTCCCCACGGCCGCGTACAGCGACTCGTGCATGTACGCGATGCCCTGCCCGCTCGAGAAGTTCGCGGCCCGCAGCCCCACCATGCTCATGCCCGCGGTCACCGCCGCGGCGGCATGCTCACCCTCGGGCTCGAAGAACAGGAGCCGACGGCCGTGTACGTTGGTCTGACCGGCCGCCACGGCCGCTGCCCAGCCCTCGCCCATTTGGGTGGACGGAGTGATGGGATACGCGCCGGCCGCCTCGCTCCCGGCCGTCTCCATCTCCACGACGGCCTGCGTGCCGTCGACGGCCATGGGGATGCCGGGGTATTTCGGCTGCTCGGGAGGAGTGGGATTCGATGTGCGCTTGAACATCATGCAACCGCCTTCTCGAGTGGCTGAGTGGGCGCCTGAAACTGTGCGCCCTCGACCCAGACGATGGCGCCGGTCGGGCATCGCGCGATGGCCGACACGTCCGCCAAGTCGTTCTTGCTGTAATCCACCACCGCCAGCCCGTCCCTGATCTCGATGAGTCCCGGAGCGGCATCCGCCACGCACCGCCCACAGGCGTTGCAGGCCACGCGGCACAGAGCCTCGATCTCTTCGCCTTCCAACGCGCTCTTGCACTGCACGATCAGCTTGTGCTCGATCGGCATGAGCACGAACAGATCCTTGGGGCACGCTTCCACGCAGTCACCGCACGCCGTGCACTCGTCCGGGATAACCACGGGAATGCCGTACGGGTTCATGTAGATCGCGTCGAAGTCGCACGCGACCTCGCAGTCGGCGAGACCAAGGCAGCCCCAGCGGCATCCCTTGCCGCCGCCGGCCACGGCCGCTGCCGCTTTACAGGTGTCGAGCCCTAGGTAGTCCGCCTCCTGCACGGCCACGTTGCTGCCGCCTGCGCAGAGCAGCCGGGCCACCCGTTTGTTGGCCTCGCCGGCGTCCACGCCGAGGAACTGCGCCAACGAGAGCACGCCGTCAGAGCCCAGCACCGTGCACGTCGCCGGCTGGATGCGGCCCTGCACCACGCCCTCGGCAAACGCCCGGCAGCCGGCCTCACCGCAGGCGCCACAGTTGGCACCGGGGAGCATGTCGGTCACGGCGTCGATGCGCGGGTCGTCCCACACCTTGAACTTGCGGTGCGTGAGCGCGATTGCCGCGGCGAAGACCAGGCCCACGCCGCCCAGGATCGCGACCGAGAGGAGGATGCCGGAGATGGCCATGCGCGGTCTCCTACACGTCCGTCAGGTCGGCCTGGGACAGGAGCCACGCGGCGAGCTTGTCCACCGGATCAGCCGGTGCTGGGGGCGTCGCCGGCGTCGCCGCGGTCTCGGTCCCCGCCGCGGGGACGGCCCCAGCCGCGCTCTCCGCCAGCGCCCGGAGCTGCCGCAGCTCTTCGGCCTGCTGCGGCCCGCTCCGCCCGCCGACGGACATCTTCGGCTCCGTGGCCGGTACATGCTGTACGGTGAGGCGCGTGCCGAGGTGCTTCCCACCCCGCGGATCGTGGACGAAGCGGGCGGCGGAGTCGGGAACCAGGGCGCCAATGCCGGCGCCGTCGTAGGTCGCGAGGGTCTCCAGGCCCGAGCCGTCGTGGGTCTGGATCACGAACGTGCCCGGGGTGATGAGCCGGACCAGCGGGGCGGGGGAGCACGGTCCCCGCACCACCAACACGATCTTCTGCGATCCGTCCAAGAAGTCGGCGAGCATCTCGGCTCGCAGATCGGCCCCGTCGACCGTCACCACGAGGGGTGGGGCGAGCCGACGTTCGCCCTTGCTCCACTTCTGGAACGGGAACGATCCCAGCGAGCGGGCGTGCTCATTGCCGCGATAGCTGCCGGACCGCGTCAGCTCGAAGATGCGTACCGCGCCGAACGCGCGGCCGATCTCCTCCAGGGCCGCGCCGACGGCCGCTCGGAGGTCTCCGCCCGGATTGACGTTCACCAGGAACAAGTCGTGGTTGCGCTGCGACAGCTCGTTCATCGTGTCGCGCGCCTTTTGGATGGTTTCGACGGTGAGCGTGTCCAGCTTCAGCGATCCGCCGAACAGCTTGGCCAGCCGATCGGTGTCGATGCGGTCGGCCGCGAACGGTCCCAACTCGGCGGCCACACGATTCACGCCGCCGTTCTGGGACGAGCGGTGCTCGCTCAGGAACGTCTGGACCTGCTCGACGGTCGTGCCGAGCGCTGACCGGAACGCATCCCGCTGCCCGGCGAGCGCCGTGAGCGCGAGTTCTACGCGATCGTCAGAGGGCATAGCTGTCGAGCTCCGCATTGAGGATGGCGATCTTCTCGTCCGCCGTCTTGGACGGCACGCGTCGGACCTCCTCGTACACCGGCAGGTCGTCGTTCCGGTAGAACACGCCGAGCCGGATCTTGTCGTCCAGCTGCGCCAGCCGGAATGCGCTCACCATGTCGGACGGGTCGTGGTAGACCGTGTTCTTGTAGATCTGGCTCAGCGCGGGCACATCGACACCATCGGGATGTACCAGCAGCTCGATCGTGTTGGGGTCGCGCATCGCGTTGAGGTACAGATCGTCCGTATACTGCGGGCAGCGCTGGAGGATGCGCACGAACGAGAATCCGCGGTGCTCGTAGGCAGCCTTCATGACGGCGTAGATGTGGTCGGGCACCCAGTCGCCGGTCTGCGCCACGAACGAGGCGTTCTCGACCCCGAGGGTGGTAGCGATCGGGTTCATCGCCTCGAGGAACGCGCCCTTGGGCTGCGTGTTGCTGCGCACGCCCTTGGGGCTCGTGGGCGACGTCTGATTCTTGGTGAGCCCGTAGACGCCGTTGTCCAGCATGAGGGCCACCATGTTGGGATTGTAGCGCGTGGTGTGGATCCAATGCGCCGCCCCGATCGAGCAGCAGTCCCCGTCACCCATCACCACGAACACCTGCAGCTCGGGGCGACGCAGCTTGATGCCGGTCGCAAGCGGCAGGGCCCGGCCGTGCAGTCCGTGGAAGCCGTACGAGTTGATGTAGTGAGGAAACCGACTCGAGCACCCGATCCCCGACACGAACACCGTGTCCTCGGGCGGGAGCTGGAGGTCGGCCAGCAGGCGCTGCATGGCGGCGAGCACCGCGTGGTCGCCGCATCCTGAGCACCAGCGCGCGGTCGCGGCCTGGTAGTCATCCATGCCCCAGGAGCGGTCGTCGTCAATGGCACTGCCGAGCAGTGAGCAACCCAGTTGAATCATGTCAGGCTCCCGTGGGCATATGGGCCCGGATGGCCTCGTGGATCTGGCCCGGGCGCAAGGGGTGGCCGGGAACTCGGGTCCAGCAGTCCACGTCCACCAGCGTCGTGGCGCGCAGCAGCCAGGCGAGCTGACCGCGGCGGCGGTTCTCATCGGTGATGTACGGAGCGTTGGGATCGTCGGAGTAGTTGACCTCGACGGTCATCACCTTCGTAAAGCGACTGAAGATCTCCCCGAGCCCCGGCTCGAGCGGGGACAGGAATCGGAGGTGGAGTGACGACACGGCGAGCCCTTCGTCGCGCGCCCGATCCACGGCCTCTTCGATCGCGCCCATGGTGCTGCCCCACCCGACTACCAGGAGGTCGCCGTGGTCGGCCCCGTAGACCTTGGGCGGTTTCAGGGACTGCTGGAACACGGCAATCTTGCGCGCCCGCATCTCGCAGCCGCGCCCGTGCACGTCGGGGCTGTACCCGATCTTGCTGTCTTCGTCGTGCGACAGGCCGGTGGCGCGGAACATCCCGTTCTGTCTCCCGGGAACGATGCGCGGCGACAGGCCGGTCTTGGGATCCCAGTCGTACGGCTTCTGGCCCTCGGCAACCGGGCTCAGGTCGAGGGGTGCCCCCATCCAGTCGCGCGTGACCGTGGGCCGTGGGAACGGCTGGACCCCCGTGGCCAGGTTCGCATCGGACAGGACCACCACCACGCACCGGAACGCCTCGGCGATCCGACGGGCGGTGGTCATGCAGAGAAAGCACTCCTCCATGGTCGCGGGCGCCATCACGACCTTGGGCGCGTCACCCGGCTGGCCGAAGATCGTGGCCAGCAGATCCGACTGCTCGATCTTGGTGGGAAGTCCTGTGCTGGGTCCGCCGCGCTGCACGTCCACCAGGACGAGTGGCGTCTCGGTCATGACGGCAAGCCCGATGAACTCCGTCTTGAGCGCCAATCCCGGCCCTGAGGTAATGGTGAACGCCACCTTGCCGGCGAACGACGCCCCAATGGCGACCCCGGCTGCGGCGATCTCGTCTTCGGCCTGATGGATGATGCCGCCGTAGTTCTCGATGATCTCACTCAGATAGTGCGAGGCCGACGTGGCGGGCGTGATGGGGTACATCGCGCACAGCTCCATGCCGGCCGCGATCGCGCCCATGGCGATCGCCTGGTTGCCGTTCATCACCACCATCGGCACCGGCGGAGGCTCGATCGGCACATCGACCTTGAAGTCGAGGTTCGCTTCGGCCCACGCGTGCCCGAGGTCGAGCAAGGCCAAGTTGGCCTCGATCACTTCCTGGGCCTTGTTGCGGAACTCGTAGGCGATCTGCTCACGGATGAGGTCGAGATCACGGGAATAGATGTTCGCGAGCATCCCGAGCACGAACATGTTCTTCCCCTTTCGTGGTTTGTCGACCACCGTGAGGCACTGCTCTTCCATCGGCACCTTGATGAAGCGGTAGCGCTTGCCGCGCATCTCCTCCATGGCCGCCGCCCACTCGTTGCGGATGTCCTCGTCGTCGTGGGTCTCCCACATGCTCTCGATGAGGACGATGCAGTCGTCGTTGAGGGCGTCCTGGCGGTGCCGGTGGAGCAGCACCTGCTCGTTGAACGCGACCACCAGGTGCGCGGCGTCGCCCCAGTTGGTGACGGGCTTGGTGCCGATCCGCACCCGGTTCCCGCTGGCGCTGGGTGGGGTACGGGGCGGCGGCTGGATCTCGGCCGGGATGATCTCCACGGTCCACACGCCGTTGCCCATCTTGGCCGACACGCGGCCAAAGGTCTGCGCGCACTTCTGCGCGCCTTCACCCGAGTCGGAAACCACCTCGACCGTGTGCTCTGCGACCGTGGTGATGCGCTTGTCTTGGGGTGACGGCGCGGACTTGGCCTTCTTCTTCGTGGCGGGTGCCGCGGCGGATGAACTGGCCATCACACTCTCGCTCGAACGCATGTCCGTGTGGGGGCCGAGAGGTGCGGGCAGGAGTCGGCTGGTCACCGAGAGGCAGACCACCGCCTCGGCGGAGAGCGACCAGCTGCTCCTCCACCCCTCCCGACCTTCTATGCGGTAGGTGGTCCGACGGGCGGGGCGCGCACCCGGCGCGCAGGTGATCCTGTCAGGGTCCCACTCACCGCTGCTCAACCAACAAGTCTAATAGCAAGCGGCCAGCGCAGGGGAAAGACGGGATGAAGATGTCTTTACAAGCCGTTGTGGCACTTGGGGTTTGGGGATGTTCGTCCCGGGGGTCCGCCGCCAGCGGTCTGTGAGCGACCTCTAACGCATCGCCGGGCGACGGATCGTTGACACACGGCTTCAGTTGTCGACGGACAGGGTGGGATTCGAACCCACGGAACCCTTGAGAGGTT
>CAYGCN010000159.1:0-6989 GCA_964348385.1 uncultured Gemmatimonadaceae bacterium | reverse complement strand
TTCGGCGAGACCATCCTCCGGATCCACACGACCGTGATCCGAGACATGGCGCAGGTGTGGGTGCGCTACGCGGCGCACATTCCGGGCTCGCCGCGCCCGCCGCAGGAGGGCGTGGACTTCTTTCTCATGATCCGGCAACCGGAGGGCTGGAAGGTGGCGGCCGTCACCAACGAAGCACTGATCCCGCCGGAGCAGCTGCCGGCGGTGCTGCGCGACTGATCGTGCGAGGCGATGATCGACGCTACGGTGGACAGTCGAGCCGCCGACGCGTTTCGGCCGCGTAGATCCGCACTTCCCAATCGTCGTCGCTCGATGCCTCGGCGAGGGCATCGCACGCTAGCCGCGAGCCAATGAGGAGGGCGGCCACCACGACCGACCGGCGCACGTGCGGCTCCTCGTCGTGCAGTGCCGCGAGCACCAGTGGCAGTCCGCGTTCCGACCCGAGGATCCCCACCGATTCGACCGTGGACGCTCGGAACCACATGTCCGGGCTGGTCACCCCCTCCGCGGCCGGCTGGAGCAGATCGGTTGCCCCGAGCCGGGCGAGCGAGCGCACGGCGGCGCTCCGGACCCACGCCACCGAATCAGCGGTCATGTCGAGCAGCGGCCCGACGGCTTCCGCGGAGCCAACGACGCCAAGAGCGGAGGCCGCCCTGCCGCGGACGTCCGGAAGGGAATCGTTCAGCGCGCTCACCAGGGCGGGCACGGCCCTCGCGGATGGGATTCTTCCCAACATGTCGGCGGCGTTTCTCCGGACTTCAGCGTCTTCGTGTTGGAGGAGCGGTGCGAAGTGGTCGACGGCCGGGTCTCCAAAGGCGGCCAGGCGCAGTGCGATGAAGTATTTGCTCCGTCGGTTGGGCTCCTCCACCAGCTGGGTCGCCAGCCGTTCCAACCTGGTCTCCCGGCTGGAGGGGCTGAGGAAGGATATGGTCCTGGTCCACCCGCCTCCGTAGGCGAGGGCGGAGATCGCGATCAAGACGACCGCGTAAAGTGATATGACGACCGCCACCTCGCGCTTCCGCTCAGGCGTGTTCGTCCTGAAAAGCAGGCGGCTTGGAACGGTGAACAGAGCCGTGACGAACTTGGGCATCGGGAACAGGAACGGTGCCCTGCGGCGATACGCCTCGTACGCCGCGCCGAACCGCTGCCGCATGTTCACCTCTTCCATCATGGCCACGCCGATGATGATCAGCGTGGAGACGAGCCACGGCAGGCTAGCATCGATACCCCAGGATCGCTTGGGGTACAGGTTTCTGAGGAGGAGCAAGTAGACACCGTAGCTCCAGAGAATCCAGCCCAGGTACTGGGGGTGCCGAGAGATGCGGTACACCCAGAAGTCGGCCACATCCTGTTTGCGGGCTCGAGCTGACAGCCAGGCGAGGGTGCCGAGGAAGAAGAGCAGCAGCCCGCCGCCCAGGAAGAGGTAGACCGTCGGCCAGTGGCCGTTGATGCCCACCTGTCGGAACAGCCACATGAGCAAGTCGTAGGGGGCGCGTGCGACGAGACCCAGCCGTGACAGCTCGAACGAGACGTCGAGGACCGGGAGCCAGAGGACGTTGAGCATGCCCAGGCCGGCCAGGAAGAACATCACGCCCGCGAACTGCGCGAACACGGGGAGCATGAATCCGAGCGCGCCGACCGTGGCCATCCCGGTCCTGCGAGTTGCGAATCCCACGACGATCGCCAGGATCAGCAGCGCGAAGCACGCGTAGCCGATCGCGCGCAGATGAAAGTGCGAGATGAACAGCTCGGTCTTGAGCCGGTCTATCTCATCGGCGTGCGAATCGAGTCCCGGCGTGGTGACCGAGGTCTGGAGGACATCATCGACGAGATAGGGAAGCTCGACCGTGGCGAACGTCAACCCGATGGCGAACACCGCGGCGAGCAGCACCAGCAGGATGCTCTGCCGCATTCGAGCACTCATGACCCGCACCCCCTCCGCACCCCTCCGTATGATGGCGCGCGAATTCGTGACGATCAAGCCGGCGAGTGGCAAGGGGGGAAATGCCAAACCGCCCGGCGCGGGGCCGGGCGGTTCGTGACATCAGTGTGGCGCGAGAGCCCTTCGCAAGGGTCTACGGAATCAGGCAGGTCGCCGAAAACCGGTCCACACGTACCGTCCAGGGCTCGGGCTTGAAATCGGCAATCCAGACAAGGTGCACCCTGTACTTAGAACCGGATGGATGCGTTAGCATGTTGTTCATGGTGCGGTTAGAGACGTCGCCTGGTCCAAAAATGTCACTCCCCGTCCACGTCTGGACCCAATGACCCGTGTAACCGTCACTCGTCGTAATCGTGCCCCTGTACCGGATTGTACGGTTGTTGGGATGCTCTTGAACCCAAATCGTGCCCGTTATGGCAACGATCTGTTCCAGACCCGTGCAGGGGTTGAGGCCAGGGAACGAAAAGTCTACCGGAATCTCGACTTTCGGAATACTCGCCGCCTCCACGCTGAGCTGCGGCGGATCGGGTGCCGTCGGAGCATCCTGCGCGCAGGCGATTGCCAGCAGTGGTACCGTGAGAGCAGCCATCAGGCGGGTGAAACGCATGGTGTGCCTCCTGGGCAGGGTGATTTAACGCCCCGCGCGAGTGGAAGGGTCATGGACACGCGCCCGGACTGCCTACGGATGACCGAGCAGCCGCGTCCTTCAACAGTTTCGCATCCTCCTGCAGCAGGAACCCGCGGCTCACCAGGTCGTTGAGGATCGTCGCCGTCGCGCTCACGAACGATCCGTGATCTGGAAAGCGCACTGCTCCATCTGCGGTGGGGACGCACTCCAGATTGATGTTCGCTCCCATGAGTGCGCCGATCGGGGGTGGGGCGTTGAAATCGGCCGCGATGTACTGCGCCCGTCCCAGTACTACATCCGGAAACCGGACCCCGCCTAGTGCGTTGAGATCCGCGTCGCGCGCGATACCGGTCGGGAAGCCGTAGAACGGATCGGGATCGCCGCTCGGATCGTCATTGAGAAAGACGCTGGCCGGTGCGGGCGTGCCTTGTCGCACCCAGGCGTCACCGGCCTGGAACATGGCGCGGGCCACGGCAGGCCAATCAACCGGATTGGTCCCGGCCAAGACGGGAAGTCCGGCGCTGTAGCGGGGCGTGCCAGGTACGTGCGCGGCGCCCGCGACCTCGTACACCCGCCAATCCGATGACAACGACTCGGCAGTGCGCAGCGCCTCGGCATCGGCGACAACGAGATCACCCTCGGACTGCACGACGATGACTTTGCCCACGTCGGCGGGAGGCTCGAACGTGCCGCTGAATCCGGCGCTCTCCCACCACGAGGTCGTGAGCATGGTGAAATCCAGGAGCCCCGGCCCGGCCGGGCTACGGAGGATCCCGTGCATTGTAAAGCTGGTCTGCGACACGCCATAGGCGTACACCCGCTCAACGTCCGGCAACACTCCTGCGGAGAACGGATCAGTCCGCAGTGCCTGTGCGAACTGGATCACGATCTCGTCGTCGAAGCCGCCGTCTCCTCCTGCGATGAACGCGTCAGTCGCCGCGGGGTCGAGAATGTTGAGCAGGAAGGTGGCCCACCCAATTCCTGCATAGCTGTAACCGTGGCCGAAGACGAACTCGGGGCCGAACGCGAAGTCGGGTACCGAGGTGCGGAGTGCGAAGTGCGAGGGCTCCACGATCACGGTCCCGTTCCCGCGGTCCGTGTTGGCCGGAGCGATGATCTCGTAGGGGACGCGAAAATCCCCCAATGCCGTCGTGCCCACGAAGCGCCCGGTGTGTTTCACGTACTCGACGCCGTTGAACTTCCCGTAGGGCACCGGGGCCTGTTGATCAACAAAGGCGAGGGATGGGATGGGGCCGTGGATGGAGAACGCGGGATCGTGGGTGAGACCTGTGGGCGTGTCGTGCCCACAACCGACCGCAAGAGCAAGACACGACACAGGAATGAGGTACTTCTTCATGACGCACCTCCGGAAGTGGTGGAGGGACGATGACCGAGCGGCCTCATCACCCGATGTCCGTGTGCGCAACGACGGGCAGGTGACGGTACCCTCACGGCCACCGGCTCGCCTGATCTATGAAGTCAGGGGACGGTGAGAAATGGTCCCGTTGTTGTCCGACTGAAGGCGACGCCGGGCTCGCAGCCCTGAAGAGGTCTCCTCTGGCCGTTGCCAATTCCGAGCCGTACCTTCGTAGTTGATAAGGCGACCCCGTCACCCAATGCTCACAAAACCGTCAACTCCCGTCGGACCGGGGCAAGTGGCCCATCGGCGGCCCCGATGAACAGGTTCACGCTTCGCCTGCTCGGCTCGGCCGAGATCCGCGATGCGGCGGGCCGAGAGTCGGCGCTGTCGCTGCATCAGCCCAAGCGGCTGGCACTGCTCTCGTATCTCGCCGCCGCGCGCCCCCGAGGATTTCACCGCAGAGACAAGCTGGTCGCCCTGCTCTGGCCAGAGACCAGCCAGGCACAGGCACGCCATTCGCTGAGCCAGGCGTTGCACGTGCTGCGGTCCGAGCTGAGCGACGGCGCCGTCACGACCCGCGGCGACAGCGACGTGGCCATCGACGATGCCCTGATCTCGTGCGACGTGGCGGCGTTCGAGCGGGCGGTGGACGACGGCGCGTACGAGCGGGCGCTCGAGCTGTACCGCGGCGATCTGCTGGAAGGTCTGTTCGTCCGCGATGCACCCGAGTTCGAGCGCTGGCTGGACGACGAGCGCACCTGGCTGCGGGAGAAGGCGGCCGGGGCGGCGTGGGCGCTGGCACATGAACACATCACCGCCGGGCGCCTGGTAGACGCCGAGCGCACGGCGCAGCGGGCGCTGCTCTTGGTCGCGACTGACGAGTGTGAGGTCCGACGCTTCATCCAGGCGCTTGCCGACGCCGGCGATCGAGCGGCGGCGCTGCGGTTTTACCAGAAGTTCGCCGAGCGACTCCGGTCCGAATACGCGATCGAGCCGGATCCTGCGACGGTCGCCGTCTCTCAGACGCTCACGGAGCTTCCGGCAGATACGAAGCCGGCAGCGGCGCAACCGGGTAAAGTCGAGCGAACTCGGCATGCAGGCCGCGTCACGTCAGGCAGCGGCATGCCACCGATGCGCGCGACGCTCGGCAGCGCAGCGGCGAAGCGTGCCGGCAGGTTTCGGATCGGCCTGGCGGTGGCGGCAGCCTTGATCGCCGTGACTCCGCTGGCGCTGCTATTGGGCTGGGGCGAAGATGAACTGGACCGCAACCGTGTCCTCGTCGTCGCGCTCACGGACAACAGCGGTCGTGACGAGGTAGAGGCCCTTGGGAGCTGGGCACAGGACCACATCATCCAGGTGCTCACCGAGTCGGGATTTGCCGAGGTCGTCGATCCGGTGACCACCCTGGAGATATCGGAGGACACGGCGGTGCCCGGGATGGCGGGTGCACCCGAGGACATCCTCGCGCTCGCCCATGACGCCCGGGCGGGAACGGTCGTGTCCGGCAGCTACTATGCCGAGCGCGACTCCGTGCACGTGCAGGTCCGGATCACCGACGCCAACGACGGCAGCGTGATCGGAACGGCGGGGCCCGTCATCGGCCCCATCGCCACCCCTCGCGAGCTGGTCGCCACGATCGGGCACGAGGTTGCCTTGGCGCTCGCCCCCACCCTCGACAAGGAGCTAGGAGCTTTCGAGCCCTCGGTGCAACCGGGATCCTACGAAGCGTACCTGGCGTATCGAGAAGGGCTGAGGACGTGGGCACTGGGGGAAGATTGGCTCGTGGCGGCGCGGCACTTCGAGCGCGCGGTGGAGGCGGATTCCACGTTCGCCCGAGGGCGGCTCTGGGCCGCGAAAATCCACACCATCGCCGGCGGCCACAACAACGGCTGGACCGGCGTGGCGAAGGCGGACTCCCTGCTTGCGCCGCTGGTGGCGTCCCCGGAACGGTTGAGTCGCTATGAGCGCTGCAAGCTGCAGTTCGTGCAGGCCCTGCGGCCGCCGCGCCACATCCCGTCGATGTACGACGCCACGCGCTGCATGGTGGAGGTGGCACCCGGCTCGGACAATGCCAAGGGTGAGCTTCAACTGAACGCCCTGCGGCTCAATCGCCCTCGCGAGGCGCTGGCCCTGTGGCGGGAGATCCATCCCCTGACGTGGCGACCCGGGTACTGGACCATCCCCATGACGGCGTACCACATGCTTGGCGACTACGAGCAGGAGTTGGACATCACGCGTCAGGGCCTCGAGCGGTTCCCCCAGCACCCGCTCCTGATGCTCGGAGAGGTCAGCGCGCTGGCCGCACTCGACCGGAAGGATGCCGCCAAAGCAGCTGCGGACAGGATACGCTCGCTGCCCGCACGTGAACGACCGCCATTGGTGCTCGGGTGGGCCATCGACGAGCTCCGCGTTCACGGCCATCGCGAGGCAGCTCAGGAGGCGCTCCGTGAGTCCATCGCCTGGCTGAGATCCCAGTCGCACGACACCGAGCGGTCACGGGCGGAACTGGCAGAACTTCTCTACCGTGCAGAACGGTGGGACGAGGCCCGGTCCCTCTACGAGGGGCTGGCCCAGGAATTCCCGGAGAACACCGGGTATCTCGCCGACCTCGGCAGGCTGGCCGCGAGAACCGGGGATCGCGACGAGGCGTTGCGCATCAGCGAGGATCTCCGCTCGCCTCGCCACAACCTCATGGGAGGGTATCGCACGCAGGCGCGCGCCAGAATCGCGGCGGTGCTCGGCCACCGGCAGCAGGCGATGAACCTGCTGCGAGAGGCGTTCGACTGGGGAGCCCAGTGGAATCGCTGGCCGCCGCTTCACAGCGACATGGATTTCGAGTCCTTGCACGACTACCCGCCGTTTCAGGAGTTCCTGAGGCCGAAGGGGTAGGGGGCTCGCAACCGAAACGGGGGGCTACTAAAAGGCGTGGCTGAATCGCCCGCCTGGGTTCGATTGCGAAGCGTAAGCGAGCAACGGAAGCCGGCGGGGCAAGAAGAAAGCGCAGGCCGAAGCCTGCGCTTTCGATTGCCCCGCCTGGGTTCGAACCAGGAGTCTTCTGA
>CAYGCN010000158.1:3757-7015 GCA_964348385.1 uncultured Gemmatimonadaceae bacterium | reverse complement strand
GTCAACCAGGGCATCAAACAACAGCTCAGCCCAGGGTACACGATCCACGATCTGGAGTACTACGCTGTCACGGGCACGTATAACGCGACCCTCGCGGCGGCCATGGCCAACTGGGCCCTGTTCGCCTGGGATCGCAGCCTGGGGCTCCACAACCCGGCGTACGTGCGGGCAGTGCTGACCAACACCATTGAGGCCATCACGCCCTGAGGCCGATTGTTCGACGATCGTGGGAGGCACCTGCCCCGGAGTGCTCCGGGGCAGGTGCCCTGTCTTTTGGGGATGGTTACCTTTCGTCTCACGTTTTGGAGCCCGCGGCCGCCGCGGCACCGATTGAGTCAACCCCCTGCCAAGTCAGCCGACATGTTCTCATGTGCGAAGCGTATCCTGCCAGTCACGCTCCTCGTGTGCGCTTGCGTGTCTTCACCGCCCCTCACTGAGGCAGACCGCCAGGCGCTGGCACGCGAGGTACGGGCGACCCTGGCCGAGCTGACGGAGGCCATCAACGATCACGAAACCGAACGTGTGGCCGCTTTCTACACCGATGCCTCAGAATTCCTGTTCCTGGGGTGCACGAGCGCCCTCACGGGAGGTGCCAGGTTCAAGCAGGTGGTGGTTCCCACGTATGGACCGACACGGGGGGCGACCTTCGAACAGCGCGTGGCCACGGTCCAGGTCCTGTCACCGACGGCAGCCGTGGCACTCCAGTACGGTAGTTCCAACAGAGCCTCAGGGCTGTTTTGGACGCGGGTTCTCGTGAAGGAGGGCGCACGGTGGGTCATCACCTACGAGCACCAGTCCTGGCCCGACTGTGCTCCACCCCCTGCACCGCACCCTCAGACGACGCCGAGTGACTCGGCCCGCCTTCGCCCACGAGGGAGCGTGAGGTAGGTCTCACAGCGCCGCCGACACACCGATGGTGATGTGCGTGGTCCGCTCGCGGCGGAACTGACCGAGCGGCGAAGGCCCGGTCAGGAAGCCCGCTCCAAGCCGTACTGCGCGCCGCCCATCGACCTTGGGAAGCCACACGCCCGCCTGCAGGTGCACCAGCGGAGTCCAGTCGGTGTCGTTCTCGACCTCAACGTCCGCGGTGGCGTACGGGAGGAGCATGTGTGTGCCGTCGACTCGGCCAAGCTGCATTCCCGCGCGCAGCGTCCACCGCCCCGAGTCTTCCGGATGGACATTGTACGCCCATCGCGTCCCGGCGTAGGCACCCACGCTCGGAAGGATCCGGATGAAGCCGAGTGCATCCACGGCGTCGCGGGCGAAGTTCGTCCCCTCGACATCGAAACGGCGGGCGTACTCGTCGCCAAGGTGACTGCTGGTGTGATAGTAGCGGACACGAAGCCAGTGGCCGCGGCCGCGATGCCACACCAGGGGCACGGCGAACACCCAGTCGGTGGCAATCATCTCGCGCTCGGTGAGCTGCAAACCGAACCGCGCAAAGGCTGCGCCTTCGACGCCGAGCACAACCGCGTCGCTCGCCGAGTGACCCCCGAGGCGGAAGATCGGGAGTCCGATACCTAGGGATAGCTCCGCCTCGACCCCGTTGCCGAATGCGTTGGGGTTGCGGCTCACGTGGATCAGCTCGGCCTTGGTCACTGGGTCTCGTGGCCCGGAGAACAGCGACGGCAGCAAGGCTCGGTCCGGGAACAGCCGGGGTGAGTTCTGCCCGTGCAGGGACGGAGCGAATGCAGAGCAAGTCAGCGCGGTCGCGATGAGGGCGCGGCACAACGTAGCCGGCACCACCGGGGTGGCTCGGATCACGGGCGCAACCCCGACTGCCGGAGATCGTCGAGTGAGGGGTCCTTCCACACGGCGCCCGTCGCCTCACGGCGCCTGGAGGGCGGCGAGGGCCGACCGAGCCCATGCGACCTCGCTGGCGTAGTTGCGGTCGGCGAGGTCCACGAAGCGCTGCAGCGCCAGGCGCGCCTGCTCACGGTTGCCTTGCCGGAGATGGACGCCGGCGAGATTGAACCAGGGGCTCGCGAGATCGGGTCGTTGCGCGGTCGCCCGCTCCAGATACTCGACCCCGCGAACGGTATCCGAGCGCGAGAGGTACAGCACGCCCAGGTCTGCCAGGCTCTCGGCGTGGGTGGCATCCCGCGCCACCGCCGCCTCCCAGTAGCTGCGTGCGTTGTCCAGCTGCCCGCGTTGCCGGCTCATCTGACCCAAGACGTAGAGGACTTCCGCATCGGCGTCGGGTGGCACCGTGGACGGGTCGTCGCCGTCGTACAGCTCGCCGATATACTGCGTGATGGTGCTGATGGTGGCCCGGGCGAACTCGTTCTCGGGTGCGATCTCCAGCGCGCGCCGCAGGGATGCCACGGCCGGACCGAGCGATCCGGCGCGATAGTACGACTCGCCCAGCTTGTGATGCGCCTTGGAGGAGCGGGGCGCGCTGGCGGTGGCCCACTGGAACAACGTCAGGTTGTCGCTCCACGCTGCCGAGTAGCGGACCGCCAGCACGGTGAGGCCCACGACGATCGCGGCAGTGACGGTCAATGATGCCGTGTGATACCGACTGGAAGCCGCCACCAATGCCCAGGCTCCTACCACGCACAGCGCCACGCTCGGCAGGTACAGCAGGCGCTCGCCGAACACCGTTCCGACCGTGAACGGGATGTTTGAGGACGGGAAGAGCGTGACCGCGTACCACAGGACGGCAAGGGGGATGACCGTCTTCCGAACCCGGTTCGGCACCAGCGCACCACCGACGAGTCCGAGGAGCAGGACCGCCGCGATGAGCCGCCAATCGGTGAGCGACTGGACCAGCGGGATCGCGTCGTAGGAGTAGTCCGGTGACAAGGGGAACGGAGCGACGAGTAGCCGCAAGCCGTACGCTATGACGACGATGGCGGTACCGAGCCGCTGGCCGAGCGGAATCGCAACGAGCGGGTTGTCGATGAAATGCGTGGGCACGCCCAGCCCGCCGGCCACGGCGAGCCGCACCAGCAGATAGCCAAGCAGAACGAGGATGTATCCCAAATAGAGGCCAAGCAGTCGTCGGTTGTGCGCCGCCGACCGCTCACCGCGGGCCCCGGGCGCCAACCAGTCCTGGGCCAGCACCAGCGCCAGGCCGACCGCACCGACCTCCTTGGACAGGAGCGCCGCGGCATACGCCAGCATCGGTGCAGTGAGCCTCCACCCGCCGCCGCGCGCCACGGCAGACCGGTGGGAGAGCAGCATCGCCAGCGTGAAGACGGCCGCCAGGAGATCCTTGCGACCGACCACGCTGGCCACCACCTCGACGTGGATCGG
>CAYGCN010000158.1:0-3747 GCA_964348385.1 uncultured Gemmatimonadaceae bacterium | reverse complement strand
CGACGCCAGCGCGTGCAGCAGCACGTTCACCAGGTGGTAGCTCCACGGAGCGAGCCCGAAGAGCGCGTGGTTGACGGCGTAGGTCACCAGGGGGAGCGGGCGGTACAGAAACGTCTCGATTCCGGCACCGGCCCAGGCCGTGGTGGTGAACATCTCCGGGATCGAGGCGAGCGAGCGGATGTAGACGTTCGCCACCACCTCGGTCTCGTCGTCGTACACCCAGCCGAACCCGACGGTCTGCGCGTACACGCCGACGGCGACGAGCAGTATGACCGCCTCCCAGAAGATCGGCTGTTCCACCCACCGCGCGACGGTTCGGATTCCGGCGCGAACGTCCTGCGCGCTGCTCACTTCGCCCGCCGTGTTCGTACGTCCCCCTCGCTGTCGATGCCCGTCGCGCTGCCGCGACCGTATTCTAGGAGCCTCGGCAACACAACGCCACGCGCTGCAGCACATTGGCTACCGCGCCCGCTCCGATCGGTCCCTACCGTGCAGCATGCTCGCCCGCGTACGCTCGGCGGCGGTGCTCGGCATCGACGCCTATCTGGTCGACGTCGAGACCGACATCGCCAACGGCCTGCCCTCGTTCACTACCGTGGGGCTCCCGCAGGGAGCCGTGAAGGAGGGTAGGGAGCGGGTCGGCGCGGCGCTCGCCAACTCGGACTTCGTGTTTCCGCTGAAGCGGATCACGGTGAACCTCGCCCCGGCCGACGTCCGCAAGGACGGGTCGGCCTTCGATCTGCCGATCGCGCTCGGCATCCTGGCCGCCACCGGGCAGCTCAACGGTGCGCCGACGCCCGGTGCCGACGATCCGTCGATCGATCGATCAAACGATCTCCCAAACCTCCATGACTACGTCATCGTCGGCGAACTGGGCCTCGAGGGCGATGTCCGTCCCGTTCGCGGTGCGTTGCCGGTGGCGCTCGCCGCCCGGGACGCCGGACTTCGCGGCGTGGTCGTTCCGCTCCAGAATCTGCCCGAGGCCGGGGTCGTGGACGGCATCGCGGTGCTCGGCGCCGATTCCCTGACCAGTGTGCGGCGCTTCTTTGACGAGGGCACGCCGCTCAGACGCGCCACCGTGGACGCGCGGCGCCTGTTCGGCTCCCGCGTGCCGCGGGACGTGGACCTGGCCGAGATCCGTGGACAGGAGCACGCCAAGCGTGCACTGGAAATCGCGGCCGCCGGCTCGCACAACCTGCTCATGATCGGCCCGCCGGGATCGGGCAAGACGATGCTGGCGCGACGGCTCCCGACCATCCTCCCCGAGATGACGCTGGACGAGGCGCTCGAGACCACAAAGATCCACAGCGTGGCGGGCCTGATGCCGCCGGGCGGCTCGTTGGTCACCACCCGACCCTTCCGCGCGCCGCACCACACGATCAGTGATGCCGGGCTCATCGGCGGCGGCACCTACCCGCGGCCCGGCGAGGTGAGTCTGGCCCATCGCGGCGTGCTGTTCCTGGACGAACTGCCCGAATTCCGGAAGAACGTGCTGGAGGTGCTGCGGCAGCCGCTCGAAGACGGATACGTGACTATCTCGCGCGCGGCAACGTCACTGTCGTACCCCGCGCAGTTCATGCTCGGCGCCGCCATGAACCCATGCCCCTGCGGCTACCTCGGCGATCCGGGACGCGCGTGCACCTGCGGCGGCGTGGCTGTGAGCCGCTATCTCGCCCGGCTTTCTGGGCCACTGCTCGATCGCATCGACATTCACATCGAGGTGCCCGCGGTGCCATACCGTGAGCTGTCGTGCGACCGGAGCGGCGAGCCCAGTGCCGTGGTACGAGAGCGCGTGAACGGCGCGCGGCAGCGCCAGCTGAAGCGGTTTGCCGGGCGCGAGGGGCTGTTCGCCAACGCGTACATGACGCCCGCCGATCTGCGGCGGTTCTGTCGCGTCACCGATCAGGCCGACGCGCTCCTGAAGACCGCGATCGTGCGCCTCAAGCTCTCGGCCCGGGCCTACCACCGGGTGCTCAAGATCGCGCGCACCATCGCGGACCTCGCCGAAAGTGCGCCTATCCTGCCGGGCCACGTGAGCGAGGCCGTGCAGTATCGGAGCCTGGACCGACCGCGGCAGTGAGGCGGCCACTGGCTAAAATGACCATAAATAGTCATGTTATGGTCATGAAGAGATCCGAGCCTCGAAGCGTGCGGATCGCTGAGCTGAAGGCGCGGCTCAGCGCCTATCTGCGCAGGGTGCGGCGGGGGGAGTCCATCACCGTGCTCGACCGGGACACCCCTGTCGCTCGGCTGGTGCCGCTCGGCGTGGACGCCCTACTCTCGGTGCGGCCGCCCCGCGGGCGCCTCCACGATGTGCGCCTCCCGCCCCCGCTCGCAATCGAGGGCGACGTGGTGGAGGTGCTACTCGAGGAGCGGCAAGTGGAGCGATGATCGCGTATCTCGACGCCTCGGTGCTGTTGCGCGTGGTGCTCGGCCAGCGAAACCGGCTTGCGGAATGGAAGGACGTACGGCGCGGTGTCGCGAGTGCCCTGACGGAGGTCGAGTGCCTCCGCACACTCGATCGGCTGCGAGTGCTTGGTGCAGCGGCCGAAGAGATCGCTGTCCGCCGCGAAGCGGTGCACCGGCTCATGGAGCGGATCGAGGTAGTGGAGCCCAGGTCCATCGTTTTGCGTCGTGCGGCGCAGCCGCTGCCGATCCCGCTGGGAACGCTGGACGCCGTTCACCTCGCGACGGCCCTGTTGTGGCAGGAAACGCGTGACGACGACCTCGTCCTCGCCACCCACGACCGTGCCCTGGCGCTCGCGGCGCGGGCGAGCGGACTGCCCGTGATCGGCACGTAGCGACGCGCCAGCCGGTCGTGCCCGTCGCCCTGGCGCATGGCGGGCCGACCCATAGGTTCCCGGAGCATTGACCCCTTCCCGGGAGCCATCCGTGAAACCCCGCACTGCTTTGATCCTGGCTCTGGCCATCGGCACCGCTTCGACGCTGTCCGCCCACGATCTGTTCATCAAGCTCGAGAGCTACTTCGTGAGCCCCAACGCGTCGGTGCGGGTGCCGATCCTGAATGGCACCTTCGCGCTCAGCGAGAATGCGATCATGCCGGATCGGGTGCTCGACGTGAGCGTCGTTTCGGCGGCCGGCCGATCGGCCGTCCCTCTCACTGCCTGGGCCGGCGACACCGCGCTAACGGACACGACGGTCGTCACCATCGAAACGGGCGATGCCGGCACGTACATCGTCGGCGTCTCGACCCGGCCCCGCGAGTTGGACCTGGCCGCCGCGGACTTCAACGAGTATCTGGAACACGACGGCATCCCGGACGTGCTGGAGGCGCGGCGACGGGATGGGCAGCTGGAGCGGGACGTGCGGGAGCAGTACGCGAAGCACGTCAAGGCCGTGCTCCAGGTGGGCGACCGCATCGACGCGCCCTCCAGGTGGTGGCAGTTCTGGAGACGTGGAGAGCCGGCGTTCCTGACCGTGTTGGGGTATCCCGCCGAGATCGTGCCGCTGGCCAATCCCTATGCCCTGAAGCCGGGTGATGAGCTGTCGCTGCGCTGCCTCGTGGACGGCGTGCCCGTGGCCGATCAACTGGTGATCGTGGGTGGGGAGCGCGGAGGTGCGCGCCTCGACGAGCGATCGCTCCGGACCGATGCCGACGGTGTTGCGACATTCGTGCTCGATGCGCCTGCGGTGTGGTACGTGAAGTTCATCAACATGTCGCCGTCGCCGATAGCGGGTATCGACTACGAGTCCAAGTGGGCGACGCTCACGTTCGCGACGCGCTGA
>CAYGCN010000157.1:0-7047 GCA_964348385.1 uncultured Gemmatimonadaceae bacterium | reverse complement strand
CGATATCGACGCGCTCCCAGTGTGCGTCGGTCTCGAAGCTCTCGAAATCGACGCGGTTGTCGTAGCCTTTGACCAGCAGCAGGAAGTTGCCGGCAGCCAGCAGCAACACACCGGGCAGAAGCGCCCCGGAGAGGCCCTGCAGTACCAGGGCACTCACGATCAGTAGGCCACTCATCGTGAGTCGGAGCCCGTAGCTCAAGGACGGGAGCAACCAGAAGACGACGACCCCCCGGTCCTCTTTGCGTGGCAGGATCATCGGGCGAAGTGCTCCTCTGCCACCGGCCCGAAGCCGCGCACGGCGCACAGCTCGTCGAATCCCATCTCCCTCCAATAGAGCGGGCAGGCACCGTTGCAGATCTGGAAGTGCTCACACGACCGGCACTGGGGATGCGCCAGGAACTTCTGTCGGAATTGTATTGCCCGCTCCGAGCGCCAGATGTTCAGCAGCGGCTCGTGCAGGATGTTCCCGACCGGCTCGTCATAGGAGGCGCACGGCAGCACTGCCCCATTGGCGGCGACTGACAACAGCCCGTCACAGGCGCTGCAGCCCTTGTTGCCCAGGCCCTGGGCGACGGGGTTGAACATGCACATCGGCGTAGGCGAGTACCACATGAAGTCCACCCCGAGCTCCCTGCTCGCTTTGGCGATGCGGGCGAGCGTCGGGCCGATCTCGGAGTATCGCACCGCCGTCTGTCGGTGCAGCGCGGCCGATCCTGTCGGCACCACCAGGTTCATCGAGAACTTGGTGCCCTTCAACTCGTGCTTCACGAACGCCGGCATGCGTTCGATCTCGTCGACATTGTCGCGGCAGATCGTGGTGTTCGTGTGCACGTGAATCCCCGCCTCACGGAGCCGGGACACCGCAGCCACGGTCCGTCGAAACGAGTGGGGGATGGTCGTGATCCGCTCGTGGGTCTCCGCGGTCACGCCCTCGAGGCTCACCTGCGCGGAGTCCAGGCCCGCATGCGCCAGCGTCCGGGCGCGGTCCGGCGTGATCCGGGTTCCGTTGGTGATGAGGTTCACCCGCATGCCGAGGCCGCTCGCAAAGGCGATCAACCGCTCCAGGTCGGGCCGCAGCGTCGCCTCGCCGCCGGTGAAGCTGATCGAGGGGACCTGAGCGTCCTCCCTGATCGTCCGCAATACCGATTCGATCTCGCCTGCCGACATCTCGCGGTCATCGCCCACCGGGTTGGTCGTGCAGTTGCACCCGGCATAGCAGAACGTGCACCGGAGGTTGCAGCGGTAGGTGACCGCGATCTCGGAGAGGATCGGCAGCGTGGAGAAGCCGAGTGTGAACGGACGGACGTCGACGGCGCTCGTGTGGTGCGCGTCGTCCAGCCGCCCTTCCATGAATCGTTTCACTTCAATCATGAACAGGCCGATGTCGCGAACCTTCCGTGGTTCCCGACCCACCTCGTCCAAGAGGTCACTCACGCGCTTCCCGTCCAGCAACGCCTTCAGGATTCGGACCCCCTGGGGGTTCAACTTCTGTGCGAGGTTCGGACGCTTGATGATGAGCGCGTCCTCTTCACGCACGAACACGTACGGCCGAACGTTGTCGATGAACTCGTCGATCCAGGACAGGTCGATCGGGCGCGTCGCCGTCATCAGTGCGAGCTCCCGCTCACGCACGCGGAGTGGCATGCCGAGTGGCATGCGGAGTGACACGCGGAGTGGCAGGCAGAGTGGCACGCTGAGTGACAGGCGTCGTGGCACACGTTCAGATCCATCACCAGGTCCGTGTCGACCGGGCCGGAGATCAGATGGTCGGTCTGGATCGGAATGTCGATTTCGTTCACGAACGGATTACGATCGTGGTCGTACCGATGCGTGTAGTAGGGATGACGGTTGTGATACCACCAGTACCAGTCGGCGTCGGTTTCCCGTGGCTGCTCGACCTGTTGCTGCACGGCTCGCTGGTAGTGGGCCTTGGTCGCTTCGACATCACAGTCCCAGGCCTTGGCGCGCACGTTCTCCACGGCCTGGTTCATGAGTTGCTCGAGTTCTCCCTGTGACAGGCGGCCGTCGTCGGTGAGGGACGCGTAGAGGAGGCGCTCGTACTCGCCGAGCCGCTGGACGTCCGGCGTGCCCACGCTGCGAGCCCGCAGTGGGTTCCGCGACACGATCTCGAGGAATCCCTCAGCCACCATGGAGTTGAGCATCGCGCTCACGATCCGTTTGAACGGGATGCCGAGGTAGAACGCCACTTCGAGCGGCGTGAGATCCTTGCACACCTTTCCGGGCACGCGGAAGCTGGACAGCACCAGCTTGGGGGGGGTCCAGTCGAGCGTCTCCCAGCGCACGTCGTCGAGCCCGCGATGGGCCGTCACCATGGAGCGGTGCTTGCCGGTCACCACCAGGAAGAACGCTCCCAGGAGGAGCAGCATCCCGCCACCGATCAGCCAGTCGGACTGCTTCCACGTTCCGAAGCGGGGCGGGGCGGCCGAGGGCGGGCCGGCTCCCGGCGCCGGGGCTGCCGCCGGGGCCGCTCGGTCCAATGTGAACCACTCGGCCGGCAGGTAGAACTGCGCCCGCATGTCGTACCGGTTGCCCGGTCGGTCGCGGTGGAACACGAGGCGCAACCGATCGGCCTCGCCCCGCTGGTAGTCGATGCGGAACTTGTCGTTCACCCAGCGTTCGGTGAGGACCAGTTGCCGCTCCTCCACGGTGCGCCGCGGGTCCACACCGGGAGGGAGCACGTACGGGGTGAGGACCTTCAGCGTGTAGTGATCCTGGTTGTCCGCCTCGTCCCACACGACCGGTGACCAGTTGAACACGGCGAGCGGCGTGCCTTCCGGCGACGACGTGGGGGCGACGTAGCCGGCCGCGGCGAAATCGGTGGCGAACGCGAAGACATAGGTGACGGTCCCGGACGAGACCCCCTGGCCGCCCGCCAACACGATGTCCCACCGGTCGGGACCCACCCGGGTGATGGAGAGACCGTACCGCGTCCCTCGGCTGTCGACGGCGTGCGCCCGGTCAGCCAACATCGACACCTGCAGCCGATCGTTGCCGCCGAAATAGAAACCGTGCAACTCGCCCCGGCGTACCGCCCACTGCACTTCGTAGAGCACCACGGCCGAACCGTCGGGACGCAGGTCGACACTGGTCTCGACGAAGCGGATCTCACCCGCGCCTTGCGGAGTTGGGGAAGCCAGAAGGAGGAGCCCACCGAGCAGCCACTTCATCGATCGCCTCCGCCCGAGGGAGCCGCCCTACCACAGGGGTAGTGACGAGTGCAGCGAAGGTACGCCGAGACGCGGGCACCGTCCAGCGGTGCCTCACTCCACCGCGGCAGGCGTCGGCTGGCTCGGGGCGGTGTCCTCGTCGAGCCGGAAGTTCGTGAGCTCGCTCGTAACGGCGAAGTCGTATTCCGGGTATTCGTAGAGCGGGGTGCGGCCCTCCGTCTGACCCATCGAGTAGCCCCAGACGTCGTCGTACTCCGACACGTCCTCGCCGATCTCTTCCATTTGACGCAGGTACTCTCCGATCGACTTGGACTCGATGATGATCACCTTGCCCATTCTGTCGATGATCGGGCTGTGGGCTCGCGTGCGGTCGTGGTCGAACTCGAGAATGCGGCGCCCGTACCGCGTCACCCCGATGACGCGGAACGTGAGGCTCTTGCCCACGGCGGGCAAATTGAGGACGCTCCGGTCGGTCGCCAGAAACGGCAGACCGGTCGCCTGGCGAATGGTCGCCACGTTGTCGGTCAACACCGGTGCGCTGTCGGGCAGATGACGCACTCGGTCCCAATACTTCCCTGGTATCCGACCGAAGACCTTTTCCTCCAACTCTTCCTGCACGACCCGGGCGATGGGCGCGTAGTTGGATTGGCTTTCCCGGTACCCCTTGAGCACGAACGTGTAGTACGGCAGCACACCGACGTCGTTCAGCACCTGCCGGAGTTTGGCCGAGTGACCGCGGCGGGACGCCGCGGCGCTCATCACCAGTTGGTTCGTCACGATCCACCCTGCCGACAGGAGCCGTTGCACGGCCTGCTGCGCCTCGGGCGTGACCTCCATGGGGGACTCGAAGTGGGTCTGGATCACGAACTGGTGGATGCCGGCCTCCGAGGCCTTCTCCCGGAAGCGCGCCAGAATTTCGGTGAGTTCGGGCGTCACCCGTTGCGGGAGGTAGGCGGGGAGTCGGGTACCCAGGCGAACGCGCTGGATCTCGGCGTACTTCTCTCCGGCTGGGCGCCGCGCGTTGGCATTGCGCTTGGCGGCGGCCATCTCGCACACGGCATCCAGCACTTGCTCGAGGGAGCGATCCGAACTCATCATCGCGTCCCCGCCAGTGATCAGAATATCGCGGAGCTGGGCATCCTCCTCGAAGTACTTCATCAGCTCCCCGAGTTTCTGCGGCCAGGAGGGCTGAGGTGCCAGCTTCGACAGGTCGAAGTTCAGCCGGCCCCGCTGAAAATCGAACATCCGCTGGCAGGAGGAACACAGCCCGCCGCAGGCTCGGCCCTGCGTGTCCGGGATCAGGATCGCGACGTCCGGATACCGCCGGTGCACGTTGTCGTACGGCGGGAGCAGCCACCCCGCCGCGTTCGGCTTGCCGGGCTGGACCGTGTCCTCCTTCTCCCAGGCCACGATGTGCCCGAATTCCTCGACCAGCTGCGTGCTGTAGACCACGTAGTGTCGAATGGCGAGATCCGCCCCGATGGCGAAGTACGGCACCCGTACGTGCAGGAGCGACAGATAGTACGGGTTCACGAAGAACGGGATCCCGGCGTTCCGCGCCCGGTACAGCACCTCCATCGTGTCCGGATCGAGCGAGTTGCCCAGCAGCTCATTGAGGAGTTCGGGCGACCGGATCGCGAAGGACAGGTGGAAGTGCATGTCCTGCCACCACTCACGTCCCAGCCGCAGGCGGTCGCCACGCGACATCCCGGGCTCGAACTTGAATCGCTGACTCGTGATCTCCCCGCGCTCCATGCGATCGATGATCGCGTTCAGTATCCGATCGCGGTTCTCCTCGCGGAGCGCGACGATGCGCGGATCGAGCCCGGACGGATACCGTTCCATCCATTGCTCCACTTCGTCCTGGCTCGGAAGGCGCCGCTTGGTCGTCCCCGTGAACTGCCGGAACAAATGCAGCATGTCGTCGAAGAAATCCGGCTTGGCCCCACCCGTGCCCCGGTTTACGGCGAGCCACAGTTGGCGTACCGGCGTGCTCACGGCGATGGCGCCCCGCAGGTTGGCATCGACGAACTCGCGCTCGGCATGATCTACGTAGTCGAGCAACCGGATCGCCGCGTAATCGCGCCACGTGAGCGCTTCAAAGGTCTCGCGATCGCTGTGACCACTCTCGTAGTAGGCAAGGGCCTTGGGCCGGTGACGCAGCTCCTCCATTACCCAGTTCTTGATGCCGATACGCGCTTCGATCTCGTTCTTCGAGTTGCGGAGGATTTCGTCCAGCTTGGGGTTCTCGCGGAGAAGGGCCTTCAACAGACGGTGGGACTTGACGTTGATGGCAATGCGGTCGAGCTGCTCGATCGGCTTCATCGTGGGTACCTCCGCCCGCCGGAG
Organism: uncultured Gemmatimonadaceae bacterium; assembly: GCA_964348385.1. GTDB lineage: Bacteria > Gemmatimonadota > Gemmatimonadetes > Gemmatimonadales > GWC2-71-9 > JAOTVV01. The sequence continues at coordinate 1,510 of CAYGCN010000157.1, read as the reverse complement.
GCCAACCCGCCAGACCGACCGACGCATGCACGAGCCCACCCTAGTCGTTCGGTGCGGTGCGCGGAAGGGCCTTCTCAATCAAGATCGGCCGAGCGATCCGGGTGTCAAGGAACCGCCCGCCCGCCCGCCCGCCCAGGAGCCAGCCGGCGTCCGGCATTTCAAAGTGATCCGCTCGTCATCCTCCGACCGGTGACCGCCCGAAATGCAACGCGGGGCCGCCCGGAGAGGGGCGACCCCGCGGGTCGGCAGATCGCGACGTGGTCAGGCGATCTTCTGGACGTTCTGGGCGGCCGGGCCCTTCTGGCCCTGCACCACTTCGAACTCAACGCGCTCACCCTCGCGGAGGGACTTGAAGCCCTCGCCCACGATGGCCGAGTGATGGACGAAGCAGTCCTTCTCGCCGTCGTCCCGCGTGATGAAGCCGAAACCCTTGGCGTCGTTGAACCACTTCACTGTGCCGGTCGTACGCATCGCCGTACTCCTCACTGTGATGTTGATGCCGTCGGAGCCGGACAATGCCGCACTAGCCGATCGTACATCATGTTCCGCGGCTGCTCGCCCCCGCGTCGGGCTGCCGTCGAGAGCGATCTGTACCACCCTCGAACGGCTCGATCTTGCAACAAAGGGACCGGGCGCGTGCCAGGTCCCTTTTCGGCGTTCGCTCTACCTCGGCACCCCAACGGGGGTGCCCTGCGCTCCACGAACGTAACAAGCGTCCGGCTGCGTTGCCAGATCCATCGCCATACCTATCGCCGCGGACGCTTACTCCGATGACGGCGGCGGCGAGCCGCGGCTGCCTTCAACCGCTTGGCCACGCTCGGTTTGACATAGTAACGTTTCGCTCGGAGATCCTTGAGGATCCCAGATTTCTGCACCTTCCGGCGAAAGACCTTGATCGCCCAGTCGATCCGGTCTTCTCCTTCGAGAACAATGTGCGGCATGCTCGCTCACGCTCCTTAGGCCAGCAGGGGGGCCGGCGGCCGCACCCGATCCGGCACGTTCATGACAGGCAGGTAAGGTAACCGCTCCAGATGTCTGCCGATAGGGATCGCTACCCGCCTGTGCGCGGCCGGTGTGGGAGACCCAACGTCACGCCGCCGCCCCGAGTGCCTCTTCGGCAGCTTGGGTCCGTTCGTCGTCATCCCCGGCCAGCCAAACCGGCCGCTCGCCGGCCTCTTCCTCCCCGACCTGCAACACCGCAAATCGGTGCACCGCGCCAGGTCCGATCGCGGTGATGACCACCTTCCACGTGCCGTCCGCGTCCTGCGCCGCGTGGACGTCGTACACTACCTCGCGGCATTCCCAACGTCCCAGACGTTTGACAGAGACCGTGCCCTTCATTCGCACCTCCGTGCGGATGGGCTCCTCGCCACGGAGGCCTCGCATTTCGGGTGCCAGCCCAAGGACGGGCTCCAATGCCCTTCGCCGCATCGAGTTGCCGGGTCGGTGAGCCACATCACGCCGTCGTTCCGCATCTCGCAATGAGGCGGTCCGCGGTGTTTTGGCACAC
>CAYGCN010000156.1:534-7084 GCA_964348385.1 uncultured Gemmatimonadaceae bacterium | reverse complement strand
TACCTGCTCCAGACCTTCGACGTCTTCACGCTGCTCAAGAAGCCGATCGCTCCCTACCTGCCCGACGGCAAGCTGTTCATCACGCGCCCGACCGACGCCTTCATCATCACCCTCAAGCTGGCCGTCGTGATCGGGGCGGTGATCGCGTCGCCCGTGGTGTTCGTGCAGATCTGGAAGTTTCTGGCGCCGGCACTGTACGAGCACGAAAAGCGGTACATCGTGCCCGCGCTCATCGCCGGACTCGGGCTGTTTCTCGCCGGGGTGGTGATGGCGTACCTGTGGGTGTTGCCGGCCGTATTCCGCATTCTGTACGGATTCCGATTCGGCGATCTCGAGTGGATCATCACCGCCGATGCGTATTTCGGCTTCGCGACACAGACCATCCTGGCCTTCGGGATCATGTTCCAGCTCCCGATCGTCATGGTCCTGCTCTCGACGCTCGGGATCGTGACGCCTCGCACGTTCTCCAAGCAGCGCCCGATCGCCTTGGTATTGGCATCGATCGTGGCGGCGCTTCTGACGCCGCCCGATCCGATGTCGATGATGATGATGATGATCCCCCTGCTGCTGCTGTACGAGATCGGGATCATCGTTTCAAAGATCCTGCGAAAGCGGGGGGCCGCTCGCATGCTGGGGACGAGCGCAGTCCTGTTCGTCGTGGCAGGCACGCTGGCCGTGCCGGCGCGCGCCCAGCAGCGAGTGCGCCCGGAGGGCGGTGGGATTCCCGTCACCCGTGACTCGGTGGCCGCCGCACGTGGCGACTCCGCCGCCGCCAACCGCCTCGGATTGCCGAATGCGCCCTCGCGATCCTTCCCCCAGCCCGACTCGGTGCTCACGAGACTGCTGGCTCTCCCGGGATACGCCCCGACCCGATACGCCGGCGACAGCATCACGTTGTTCGGCGAACGGCGCGAAATCGTGCTCGTGGGGTCGGCACTCGTCGAGCGCGAGGGGAGCACGCTCGAGGCGGGGACCGTACGATTCCAGCAGGATAACTGTCTGTTGGTGGCCGGAGGCACGCCGCGACCGACGCTGTTCGACCAGGAAACGGTGTTGGTGGGCGATGATATGCGCTACGATACCTGCGAACACCGCGGGACCATTCCCAGCGCGCTCACCAGTTTTTTGCAGTCCGGTGTGACGTGGTACCTCCGCGGTGGCCTCGAGGTCGATTCCGGCTCCACGCGGCTCTACGGTTCTCGGAACGCGATCACGAGCTGCGACCATCCGTCGCCGCACTATCACATCAGTGCCGGCGAGGTGAAGTGGGTCAGCAACACGATCATGGTAGCACGGCCCGCCGTGCTCTACGTGCGTGACGTCCCGATCCTCTGGCTCCCGTTCATCTTCCAGGACGTGCGTCCCGGGCGCCACAGCGGATTTCTCGTCCCGCGGTTCGGCTTCAACGACCTCGTGCGGCCGAACGAAGGGTACCGGCGCCATGTCTCGAACATCGGGTACTACTTCGCCGTCAACGACTACCTGGATTTCCAGGCGTCGCTGGACTGGTTCTCCGGGAACTATGTCGGCCTGAACGGCCAACTGCGCTACGAATGGCTGAACCGGTTCGTCAGCGGGCAGCTCTCGGTATCCCAAATCTTCGAGGAGGGGATCGACGGTGCACCGGGCGGACGATCGATGCGCCTGGGCTGGCTGCACCAGCAGAGCTTCGATTCCCGCACCCGGCTCACGGCCAATGTCGACTATGCGACCAGCGCTCGAGTCGTGGAGCAGAATTCGATCGATCCTTTTCTCCAGACGGCGACGCTCACCAGCCGCATCAATTTCAGCAAGCAATTCGGCTGGGGCACGCTCTCACTGGGTGGCAACCATACGCAGGATCTCAGCAACGGGACCATTACCCAGACGCTTCCCAGTTTGAGTCTGACCCCCTCGCCGATCGAGATCCTGAGCAACGTCACGTGGTCGCCGTCGTTTTCGATGACCAACTCCCGAACGCTCGATCAGGGGCCACCCGTGCTGGTGCCCCTCCCCGCAGAGGGCGGACGGGAGCTGTTCGACAGCGTGCTCACCGACACGCGCAATACGACCATCTCGTTTCGCACCCCGCTGCGGGTGGGCCGCTGGAACTGGGCCAACGACATCACCGTCACGGACTTCTGGACCTCGCGCGATCAACAGGCCGTCGTCCTCCCGGATCCGACGAGCCCGGGCGACTCGCTCACCAGGTACTACGGCGAGGACTTCCGCACCGAGGTGGACTGGAACACCGGCATCAACCTGCCGATCCTGTTTCCGTCGACGTGGAAGCTTCAGCCCTCCATCGGGATTCGCAACACGACCGGGGGGGCGTTTCTCCTGCGCAATCGCTTCACTGGCGGGGACTTCGTCTCGCAGGGCAAGCGGCTCTCGGTGAGCGCGAGCCTGACCCCCACCTTCTTCGGGTTCTTTCCCGGCGTGGGTCCGGTCTCGCGCATCCGGCATTCGGTGGCGCCCCTCCTGAGCTGGAGCTACTCCCCATCGGCGACGGTGCCCGAAGCCTATGCCAACGCCCTCGACCCAACGGGCCAGAACCCGCAGCGCATGAGCCCGGCCGTTCAGCGTCTCAGTCTGTCGCTCTCGCAGACGTTCGAGGGGAAGCTGCGGCCGCCGCCCGGCGACACCACGACCGCGCAGGGTGATCAGCAGCAGGCCCGCAAGCTCAAGATCCTGAGCATTCAGACCTCACCCATCGAGTACGACATCGAGCAGGCCAAGGAGGAAGGACGCAACGGCTGGGCGACGCAGCGCTTGACCAACCGCTTGACCAGCGACCTGCTGCCCGGCTTCTCGCTGTCGATGACCCACGATCTGTGGGACGGCCAGGTGGGCTACGACACCACGCGGTTCGACCCGTTTCTCACGTCGATCTCCACGCGGTTCACGCTCTCACCACGGACGTTCAGCAGCATTCTGGCTCTGATCACGGGCGGTGAGGTGTCGACGGCCCCCGACGATCCGTCGGTGGAGGAGCTCGAGGCCGAGGAGCCCGTGCAGCCACGGGGCACCGGTTTCGGACCGCCGACCAGGCTGGACCGGGGGTTCGACGACGGGTACGGACAACGAGGGGGCAGGGGGTTTCAGGCGTCGGTCACCTACGACGACTCGCGCACGCGACCGCGTGAGGGAGCGGCCGGTGAGGTCATCGAGACACCGGCCAACCGCTCGCTGGGCCTGGCGATCTCGTTCGCGCCGACGGCCAGTTGGTCGGTGTCCTGGAGCACACAGTACAACATGACGCTCAAGGAGTTCGGTCAGCACGTGCTGCGACTCAGTCGGGAGCTGCACCGCTGGCGGGCGACCTTCGCGTTTCTCAAGGCTCCCAACGGGAACTTTGCCTTCAACTTCTACATCTCCCTCACCGACCAACCGGAACTCAAGTTCCAGTACGATCAGCGGACGCTGCGGAGGTAGACCGCTCGCCTCCCGCTGACGAAGCCGTGTGGCGCCGGCCGTGTGTCCTCGAATGTGGACGACGCCGAGCGAGACTGACCAACCTAAGCCTATATTTTACACCATTTTATGGACACTCCATCACCAGGCACGCTCCATGCAGCTTTGGGCTCCCGAGCCTTGTCAATCGGAGGAGCGGACATGCGGAAGCTGGCTTTGGGTTTGGCGATTTCACTCGTCGTGGTGGCCTGCGACAAGGATCCGGTGGGTCCACTCCTGCCGGCGCCGCAGAACCTCTTCTACGACCTGGAGCCCAGCGGCGATCCTGACCAGCCGCTCGGCATTCTCCTGTTCTGGGATCACATCACGAATCCCAATCTCGAGGTCTATCGCGTGTACTCGCGGGCCGGCGCGAGCGAGTCCTTCGGGCTACGCGGCGAGACGACCTCACCAACGTTCCATGACGGCGGCCAACCCGATCTCGAGTACTTCGTGGTGGCCGTCGACCTCAACGGCATCGAGAGTGCGGCGAGCAACTCCGTGATCATCGACGAGCGGTTGCGGCTGGACGCGCCCGACTGGTTGCTCAGTACCAGCCTCAACGCCGCCATTCACCTCACCTGGTCCGATAACCCGTTCCAGACGACGCCGGAGGGGTTCAAGCAGTACCGGGTATACAGTGCCACGTACTCCCTCGACGACAACCTCTGCGGTGCGTCGTGGGGGTTGGAAGGCACGACCGTCGCCCCGGAGTTCATTGTCGGGGCGCTGACGAACGGGGTGCCCCTGTGCTTCGGCGTGTCGGCGGAGAGCATCGAGGGCTACGAGAGCCTCTGGTCGCCGATCCGGGCCGATACGCCGCGACCGGATGCGCGCAACGTGGTCGTGACCGCAATGTCGTTCGATGCCACGCGAGCAGGCTTCCGTTTCTGGCTGGACAGCAACAACGACGGTCAGGTCGGACCGCTCGAGCTGGGGATCGTGGCCGACGGCAACCGGACCGACATCGACTTCCGTGTCACGCGCAACGCCAGTGGCGACTTCTTCCTGGTCCCGGTGCGCCTGAACACGATCGTCACCCAGTACGGCACGGGACCGATCAACGATCTCACGTCGATCGACATCGCCCCCGAGACGGGTTACTCGAGTGCCCCCATTCAGGCACTCCCCGGCCACGGCTACGTGTTTGCCATGGACGCGGGCGACCAGTTTGCTCGGTTCGGTGCGCTGCGCGTGACCCACGTCGGCCGCGACTACATCATCTTCGACTGGAGCTATCAGACCGATCCGGGGAACCCGGAATTGGCAGTCGGCGGTGGGTGGTTCACGGCGGGGGATGGGGGAGTGGTGGTGAGGAGATAGATCTTCGGGGAAACGGGAAGGGGAAAAGGGAAAAGTGGGGAGCGGGGTTGGGGTAGGACTCGTCTGGGTAGGTAGGATTCAGAACGTTGAATTCAGACGGACCCCGGAGGCGACAGGTTGTTGTTCGCTTCCGGGGTTCGTGCCCCTAGTCGCTTCAAAAGGCCGACCAGCAACCTGACGACCTGTGTGGTATCGGCCAGCACGCGGTCGACCTCGCCTGGGTCGACGAGTTCGAGGTCGCGCAGCAACTCGAGGTGGGTCCTCAGCTCGACTGCGGATCCCAGGGCGACGCGGTTCATGCGGATCCACTGTGAAGTTGTCCCCAGGGCGTATCCCTCGGCGATATTGGCGGGGACCGAGATCGCTGCCCGGCGAATCTGGTCGGAAAGCGCCATGTGGGTTCGGAGCCGGGTGTCCAGGGTGAGGCGGTACGAGGTGCTCGCCATCCTTCGTGCCACCCTCCAGGCCTCCAGCGACTGCAACTGCTTCATGCTGCCAGAGTAGCTCGCCATGCGGATGCGGCGTCACCAACTCGTGGCGCTGATGTCCAATTCCTTTCACCTTCTCCGGTGCCTATCCCTTCTTCTTTCCCCTTTCCCCTTTCCCTTTTCCCCTTTCCCCATCTTCCCGTCTCCCTATTCCCGCCCCTTATATTCCCCCGCATGACGTCCTCGGTCATCCTCACCGGGCGGTCCCTCACGATATCCGATGTCGTCGCCGTGGCCCGTGGCGGGGCTCGGGTCGAGGTGGACCCGGACGCCGCGGCCCGCGCGGATGCCTCGCGCGCCGGACTCGAGCGCCTGCTCGCCACGGGTGTGGCCATCTATGGGGTGAACACCGGTTTCGGCAAGCTCGCCAACGTACGCATCGCGCCGGACCAGCTGCTCCAACTACAGCGCAACTTGATCGTGAGCCACGTATCGGGCGTCGGTGATCCGCTTCCGGTCGACGCGGTGCGCGCCGTGATGCTCCTGCGCGCGAACGTGCTGCTCCGCGAAACCAGCGGCGTTCGTTCCGCTGTCCCACGACACATCGTTGCGATGCTGGATGCCGGAATCCACCCTGTGGTGCCGGAGCAGGGCAGCGTCGGCGCGAGTGGCGATCTCGCCCCCCTGTCGCACATCGCGTGGGCGATAATGGGGGGAGGAGAAGTGACGGTGGATGACGCTTCCCGCTTCCCGCTTCCCGCTACCCCTCACGCGGGAATGGGGAAGGGGGAAGGGGGAAGCGTGTCGGCCGCGCAGGCGCTCGAGGACGCCGGCCTCACCCCGCTGGAGTTCCAGCCCAAGGAGGGGATCGCGTTCATCAACGGCACGCAGGCGCAGACGGCGATCCTGGCGCTCATGGTGCACGATGCGCTCAACCTGTGGCGCACGGCGGTCGGCGCGGCGGCGATGAGTCTCGAGGCTCTCATGGGCACCCCGGTGCCGTTCGACGAACGTATCCATGAGGCGCGTCCCCACCCCGGCCAGCGCCGTGCTGCCGAACTGCTGCGCGTACTGCTGGCGGGTAGCGAGATCCGTGAATCACACCGGGAGAACGACCCGAGGGTGCAGGATGCCTATAGCCTGCGTTGCACCCCGCAGATCCTCGGCGCGGTCGCGGACGCCGTGGACTATGCGGGGCGCGTTGCCGACATCGAGCTCAATGCCTCGACCGACAACCCGCTCGTCTTCGGCGACGAGATCCTTTCGGGTGGGAACTTCCACGGCCAGCCCGTGGCGCTCGCGCTCGACGTGCTCGCCATCGCCTTGACGACGTTGGCCGGCCTCGCGGAACGACGGATCGATCGAAT
>CAYGCN010000156.1:0-524 GCA_964348385.1 uncultured Gemmatimonadaceae bacterium | reverse complement strand
GGACTTCCACCGTTCCTCGCCACCGAAGCCGGACTCCACTCAGGACTCATGATGGCGCAGATCGCCGCCGCCGCGCTGGTAGCGGAATCGCGAACGCTCTCGACGCCCGCGAGCGTGCAGTCGATTCCCACGGACGCGAGCCAGGAAGACGTGGTTCCCATGGGCATGGCGGCGGCGTGGAAGGGACGTCGTGTGTTGCACAACGCGCAACGGGTCGTGGCCAGCGAGCTGATCGCCGGGGCTCAGGGGCTCGAGTACCGCAAGCCGCTCCGACCCGGGCACGGGGTGGCGCGGTTGTACGCCCGGGTCCGCGAGGTGGTAGGTGCGTTGACGAGTGATCGTCCGTTGACGCCGGATATCGAGGGGTTGGCCGCGTTGGTCGCCCAGGAGGCGTTGGTATGAGCACGGCAGCCAAGGCGAGGGCCGTTCGCGCGCCGCGGGGAGCGGACATCAGCTGTCGGGGGTGGCTCCAGGAAGCCGCGCTCCGGATGCTGATGAACAACCTCGATCCGGACGTCGCGGAG
>CAYGCN010000155.1:1131-7204 GCA_964348385.1 uncultured Gemmatimonadaceae bacterium | reverse complement strand
GTCAATAAAGGAGAGCGTGTCGCTCGGCCAACGTCGCGGTTGTTCTCTTTCCCACGCAGGGGGGTCGCCGTAGCTTTGCAGCAGTTGTCGCAACCGCCGTTACTCTCTGAAAGGAGATGATACGATGCGCCGTACAGTTTCGGCGGCGTTCGCGCTGGTTGCCGCCCTGGTGGTCGTGGCCTGCGCCGCGCAGTCTCCCGGGTCGTCCCCATCCAACGCCAACCTGATCACCCAGGCCGAAATCGCCGCCGCCGGCAGTTCCGACGCCTTTCAACTCGTCCAGCGGCTCCGCCCCATCTGGCTTCGGAAGCGGGGAGCCACCAGCGTCACGCAGGAGAGCGATGTGGCCGTCTATGTGGACGGGACGCGCGTGGGCGACCGCGATGCCCTCCGCAACCTGTGGACGGACAACATCGAATCGATGCAATTCCTGGACGCCGGCAAAGCCACGCTCCGGTTCGGTGCGGGGCACCAGAACGGTGCGATCCTGGTGGTGAGGCGGAAGTAACGGTTAGGCGGTTAGGCGGTTAGGCGGTTGGGCGGTTGGGGGGTCCTCCGATCGCTGGATCGCGTGATCGTAGGGTCGTTCGCCGGCCTGTTACGGTACTCGGCTGGCTGGCGGAGTGGTGGCCGGAAGGAGTCGCAAGGGATAAGGCACAGGGATCCTTCGCGTCGTCTGCGACGAATGCCGTCACCTGTGCATCAGTGAAATGAATGTCTCTCCCACTGTGCTCCGAGAATACGATGCGGATTCTCCGACCGGCGCTCGCAACCCTCGCCTGGGCGGCACTGTATTTCGGGTGCGCCGAGCAGCCCTCTACGAGTGCCGTCACCGCTGCCATCCGTGACAGCGCAGGTATCACGATCGTCGAAAACCGGATCGACACGGCCCGCGCTCGGCTTGGCTGGACGCTTGGCGACGCACCCCTGCTGACCATCGGCGGGCTCGACGTTCCGGAGTCACAGCAACTGTTCCAGGTGAGCGGTGCGCGACGCCTGGCCGACGGCCGCATCGCTGTCGTGGACGGCGGGTCGGCAGAAGTCCGCGTGTATGACCCGCGCGGCACGTTGGTGCACGCGCACGGGGGGAAGGGCGAGGGTCCCGGGGAGTATCAGAGTCCACGCCTCGCTGGCCTGCTCGGGCCGGACACGTTGGTGGTGTACGACAGCCGCTTACGACGCGTCTCGCTGCTGCACCCGGATCAGGGATTCGTGCGGTCCTTTCTGGTGGGAGCGGAGGGCGGCGGCTTTCCGTTGGCGATCGGCATCACGGACGATGGCGGGCTGGCGATCGGCGGCGGGATGTTCTTCTCCAGTGCCGAGGGCTTCCCCAGCGGTCGGGTGCGTCCGAACTCGCGATACGTGATCCTCGCGCCCGACGGGTCGGTCCGTGGCGACTTCGGCGACGTCCCGGCGGCCGACATGTTCGCGCGGAGCAGTGGGGGCATGTTCCAGGCGGCCAGTCTCCCGTTCGGCCGCCGCACGGCCGCCGCCGTCGGGCGCGACGCGTTCTGGCTCGGCACGGGTGATGCGTGGGAGGTGCGCGCGTACACGCTCAACGCCCAACTCGTGCGCATCGTCCGGTTCGACCGGCCGCAGCCGCGCGTGACGGACGCGTTGCGCGATGCGTACCTGGGGGAACAGCTCGCCGACGTCGACGACGCCGACGAGGCGCGCCAACTCCGTGAGCGGCACGCCGACATGCCGTCGCCCGAGCTGGTCCCACCGTATGAGCACTTCGTGGTGGACGTGCTGCAGCATCTGTGGATCGGCGAGTACGTTCTCCCCGACCATTCGGCTCGGACGTACACTATCGTCGATCCAGAGGGCCGCGCGACGGGACGGCTCACCATACCCGAACGCACCCTCCCGCTCGATATCGGCGCAGACTACGTACTCGGTCTGACGAGAGATGACCTGGACGTCGAGCGGCTGACACTCTGGCGGTTGGAGCGGGAACGTCGGTCGGCGCCATCCCCGTAGCCCCACTTCACTCGGATTTCACAGCCACTTCACGGGCGAGAGTGCATGGAGGAATTCCCTCATGCCAGGAGGAAACGTGCGCCGCACGCGGTCCGCCACGGCGATCGCCACGCTGACGCTCATCGGAGCGGCGTGCAGTGGGGTACTCGAGCCGCAGGACATTCTGGGACTGTGGGAGCTCGAGTCGGTGAATGGGTTCAGCGTCCCGGGCGACGTCACGGTACACACCCACGACAACATCGCACGGTCGATTCGGGTCAACTACATGCGGATGACGCTGCGAAACGATGGAACCTGCTTCTTCGAGTATTCGCGTGGATCGGTGTTCTCTTCACGGGTCTTCGAGGGAGCCCACGACTGTGACTACGACGTCGATCTGAGTGCGGGAGTCATTCAGGTCGTGGGCGGACCCCCCGGCAGGATCTCAGCAAGCCGAATGGTGCTCATCACCTACGAGGACGACCCAACCGAGCGATACCCGAACGAGTGGGTGTACCGCAAGCGGGGGTAGGCGGCCCGGCCCCACGCCTCACGCGGCGCTTCCCACTGGGCTCCGAGCCAAGGCGAAACGTCGGCGAACACGCGACGGGATGGAACGTCACGGTCTCGGCGGCCGAGCCGACGCACGCTGTGTGAGCGGCTCGAGCGCGAATCCGACGGCCCCGATGATGCGGTCTGGCTCGGCGCACAGATCCTCAGCCGGTACACTGACCACCTGACCTGACGACCAGTCCCAGCGCTCCGCGACCTGAAGGCCGCCTCCGTTCACAAACATCGGCGTGCCCGCGAGATCCTCGATCACGATGACGTAGGAAAAGGCCAAAACGAGGTCGCCCAGTCGCCGCGATACGGACTCCGAGGTTCCGTCCCACCTCGCCTTTCCCGCGACAGCAGATACTTCCACCGCCGAGACGTACGGGTAGAGGATTGCATCTGGCGCTTCTTTTGCCTGCAGCTCGGCTCTGAACTGTTGCAGACCAGCAGCAGCCCGTGCCTCGTGGAGTTCGCCCGTGAGAGGATCGTAGAAGCCGCCAGCGTCCTCCACGATCCGCATCCAGATCTCTTGCTGCACGAACGACGGGACGAGCGATAAGCCCGCCGCTTCCAGTTCGACGGTCATCGCGTGCTCGGCGATGCTGTCGACGCACTGGGGCATGTGGACGTCCGCGGAGAGCGGAAAGAGCGCGATCGTGCGGGTGGTCTCGAGGAATGTCTCAGGCGGGACGGTGAACTGGTCGTATGCCGACGGCTGTGCGCTGGCACAGGCCAATTGACTCACGACAACGAGAGTTGCGGCGTATCGCAGATATCTCTGAATCACGCCAACGAGCGGGCCGGTGAGGATTCGACCTGGGTTGACCGTCTCTTCGATCATCGATGTCGCCTCCTACCCACGGCGCCACGAAAGGAAGTCGTGGCCGCAGGGCTGAGGCCGTCCTCATCAATTGGCACCCGATATCGCCCATGCACAACTCCCCCTGCGCTCGTGCCTCACACGTGGCCGCGCGTGTGCTACCAGCCGAGCCGTTTGGCCAGTGTCGCACGCTGCACGCACACCAACGCGACTCAAGGTCTCGCAGCGCAGCCTCAAGACGTTCTCGCAGCCCGGAGACGCTCGGCCTCGCTCTGGCCACAGTCTCTCCAGCGTCGCATACTTGTGCCGTTGGCCGCGAACTCCACGGCCGGCAAGGAGCATCACCATGTCCCGCGACATCCTGCGGCGCACGTTCGTGCGCGACCTGGCGGCGGGCGGCGCCGCGTTCACCATCGTCCCCCGACACGTCCTCGGACGCCGCGGCTATCGCGCACCGAGCGATACGCTCAGTGTGGCCTGCATCGGCATCGGCGGCATGGGCGCGTCGGATGTGGAGGGGATGAGCGGCGAGCACCTCTACGCGCTCTGCGACGTCGATGCCAAGCGAGGCGCCCGCTCGTTCACCCGCTATCCCGACGCCAAGCGGTACGAGGATTTCCGCGTCATGCTGGACCGGGAGGGCGATCGGATCGACGCCGTCACCATCTCGACGCCCGATCACACCCACGCGGCGGCCGCCATGATGGCGCTCCGGATGGGGAAGCATGTCTACTGCCAGAAGCCGCTGACCCGCACCATCGGCGAGGCGCGCGCCCTCGAGCGCGCGGCACTGGCGGCCGGCGTCGCGACACAGATGGGCAACCAGGGACACTCCTGGGAGGGGACGCGGCAGATCCGCGAGTGGGTCGAGGCCGGGTGGATCGGAACCGTGCGAGAAGTGCACTACTGGACCAACCGCCCGATTTGGCCGCAGGCGATCGAGCGGCCGCTCGAGTCGTACCACGTGCCGTCCACACTGAACTGGAATCTCTGGCTGGGACCGGCGCCCGAGCGTTCCTATCACCCGACGTACGCACCGTTCGCCTGGCGGGGGTGGTGGGATTTCGGCACGGGCGCACTGGGCGACATCGCCTGCCATGCGATGGACGCGGCCTTCTGGGCGCTCGATCTGGGCTACCCGACGCGCATCACGCCCGAGTCGACCACGCTGTTTGAGGAGACGGCCCCGGCGGCGTCGCGGATCGTCTACGAGTTTCCGGCGCGCGGCGGCCGTCCGGCGGTCACGGTCGTGTGGCGGGACGGCAACCTCGCGCCGCCCCGGCCGAGTGATCTCCCGGAGGGAAGCCGCTGGCCGTTCGGCGACAGCGGCCAGCTCTGGGTGGGTGACGAAGGCACGCTGGCAGCCGGCATCTACGGGGAGAACCCGCGTCTCCTGAACGACGAGCGCAACAAGGCCCTTCAGGCCGACCCGCCGGCGCCGCACTATGCGCGCACGGAGGGCGTGTACCAGGAGTGGATCGCCGCGTGCAAGAGCGGAGGGAAGGCGGGCTCGGACTTCGCGCTGCACTCCGGCCCCCTCACCGAGATGGTCCTGCTTGGCAACCTCGCGGTGCGGACGGCGACGGTACCCGAGAGCTACCCCCGCAGCGGTGAGGTCACGAACGCGACGATCCCCCAGGAGTACGTGCATCCCACGTACCGGGAGGGCTGGACGCTGTAGCCGCTAGGGGGGACTCACGGAGCCGGCGGTGGCCGAACAATCGGAAGCATCACTGCCATGCTGACCGCGCCGCTCGTCATGCCCGCTCCCGGCGCCTGCCGACCAGCTCGAGCACGTGGCCGATGATCGCCAACGCAACGCTGGCACCGAACGGGGGCTGGCCCCGAGCCCCTTTTGCATATCGGGACGGCGGAATTTGATCCGCTACCCCGAGCCGCAGGGTGAGGACGATGCTGCTCGCGTCTTTCCGTCAGGCCAAGGTACGCGCGTCAGGGTCGCCGCTCCAGAAAGCTGTTCATCGCTCCGAACACCTCCTCCGGAATCTCCAACGCCATCATGTGGCCCGCCTCGTCAAAGACCACTTTCTCGCCATTAGGCAGGGCGTCGGCCAGGCGATGCTGTCGGTCGACCGGGAGGACCTTGTCCTTTCCGCCGATCATCACGAGGGTCGGCACCGTTACGTCATGCAATCGATCGACATGCCGCACGCGATTGTTCGGGTGGAACCAGTCCGCGCAGGTGGGTCTGCTGACGAGCAATGCGTCGTCGAGGAGGAGCCGCATGGTCTCGTCCGGAGGCGGTCGGGTGAAGCCACTTCTCAGCATCCTCTTCAACAGCCACCGCCGCCCGGCCAGCAAGGGCAGCAGCGGCACGGCCGGTCGCGGGGCGACCGATCCGAACCCCGTGACCGTATTCATCAGGACCAATCGATGGAGCACTTCGGGGTGCTCGAGGGCGAGCTGAACGCCAACACCGCCACCCATCGACACACCCACGTAGTGAAACCGAGCGATTCCCAGCCGCTGCGACCATCGATACACATCGTCGGCCAGTTGGACCAGGTTGCACCCCTTGGTGCTCCGGCTCGACCGACCATGGCCCCGCATGTCGATGGCGTATGCGCGATACTCGCTCGGGAGTCGGGACAGGTACGACGCACGCCAGATCCTGGACGACAAAAAGAACCCGTGAACGAACACGATGGCGTGGGGGCCGGACCCGTGCTCCTCGTAGCACAGCTCGGCGTCATGGATCCGCATGGTCGGCATCGTTCC
>CAYGCN010000155.1:0-1121 GCA_964348385.1 uncultured Gemmatimonadaceae bacterium | reverse complement strand
CTCGGCATAAGAGAGCTCGCGCAACTCCGACGTCTTCACGTCTCTTCCCTTCGCACGAACCGGGTCCTCACCGGCAGCTTGTGGCCGAAGGATCGGGCGGGATGCATCGAGAGGAGGCGAACGGATCCGGCGGGCATTCGCCGTCCACTAGTTGCCCTCCACGCTCGGGCCATTCGGTGGTGACTGTCGCGGCGGGTCGGGCGTGAGCGGCGCGGCCGTTTCACAGCACCAGCGCGACAACGAGGACCGCAATGAGCGCGGTGAGTCCTGCGCCTGCGATCACCGCACACGGCACATCACTTCGATAGCGCGTCGACATCGTCTGTGCAGCCTGTCCCAACTCCTCCGCGCTTCGAGTGTCTCGGGGCGCGATCTGCTCCCCGCAACTGCCACACGTACCGTCCAGAAGGGGGCGGGGGGAGTCCTCGCAGCGCGGGCACCACCGCTCCACCGCATCAGGGGCAATACTCCACTTCCTCAACTCCTGCGGATCTTGTGGCAGGGCGACGCCCTCCGCCAACATCTCTCCCAATGCTTCCTGCGCCGGCTCATATCCGTGCTTGGCCGCGCGGAGAAACCACTCCGCTGCCTCCGGCCGATCCTGCTGCAAACCCCAACCTTCGTTGCACATCTTTCCCAACGCATACTCCGCCTCGGCAAGGCCCTGGTTTGCCGCTCTTCGGAACCAGCGGACTGCTGCCACGTAGTCTCGCTGAACGCCGGAGCCCAGCAAGTACTGGTCCCCCAGACAGAACTGTGCTTCGGGGAGTCCTTGCTCGGCTGCGAGCTGAAACCACCTCACCGACTCCGCGTCGTCGCTCTCCACTCCCACCTCGTACTGCGCCCGTGCATGTCCCTGCTCGGCCGCTGCACGAAACCACTTTGGAGCTTCGACATCAGATTCGTAAGTATCCATACTGTGGTGGTAATACCGTCCGAGCCTGTACTGCGCTTCCGACAGGCCCTGTTCCGCGGCCTTCTTGTACCAGAACGCCGCCTGTTCGTAGCCTCGAGGCACCCCCTGGCCTTCTTCGTGCCTGATACCCAACTCGCACTGGGCCACAGGGTCCCCTTGCTCTGCTGCGCGCTGGAGCTCGGCAAGCCGGGAATCCATCTCGCTA
>CAYGCN010000154.1:5859-7287 GCA_964348385.1 uncultured Gemmatimonadaceae bacterium | reverse complement strand
TTTTGGGCACCGAAGCTTGGTGGCAAGCGTGACGTGATGCCCGGTCGGACCACCCGGATCGTGTTCACCCCAGATTCGATCGGCGAGGTTTACGGGCAGTGCGCCGAGTTTTGCGGCGAGTCCCACGCCAACATGCGCTTCCGCGTCATGGTGGATACCCCCGAGGCCTTCGCCGCCTGGGCCGAGCGCCAGCGGCAACCGGCGGTCCCGATCGATTCGCTTCCCGAACGACTGCGCGTCGGGGCGCAGGTGTACATGAGCAAGGCATGTCTCGCGTGCCACACGATTCAGGGGGTATCTGCCGGGGTCCTGGGTCCCGACCTGACCCACGTGGGGAGCCGCACGACCATCGCCTCGGGCATCCTGCCGAATACCGCAGAGGGACTTGCGCGCTGGCTCCGCAATCCGCCGGCCGAGAAACCCGGAAGCCTCATGCCCCTGGTCCCGATGACCGATGACGAGATCACCTCTCTCGTCGCGTACCTTCTGAGCCTGAACTGAGGGGGACCGCCAGCATGGCGACATCGGTTGCGCAGCATGCCCCGGCGGGCACCGCAACACTCGGCGCTCGGCTCTGGGGCTGGATCACCACCACCGACCACAAGCGGATCGGGATCCTCTACGGGGTCACCGCGTTCACGTTCTTCCTACTTGGGGGTCTCGAGGCCCTCGTCATTCGGCTGCAGCTCGCGTCGTCGGGCAACACGGTCGTGAGCGCCGAGGCGTACAACCAGCTGTTCACGATGCACGGCACGACGATGGTCTTCCTCGCGATCATGCCGTTGTCGGCCGCGTTCTTCAACTTCATCATTCCGCTCCAGATCGGCGCCCGCGACGTCGCGTTTCCGCGGCTCAACGCCTTCAGCTACTGGGTGTTCCTGCTGGGCGGGCTGTTCATGAACGCGAGCTTCCTGGTGGGCGCCGCACCCAACGGGGGATGGTTCGGCTACGCCAACCTGACGTCCACGCAGTACTCGCCCGGGTTGAACATCGACTTCTGGGTGCTTGGCCTGCAGATCCTCGGTATCGCGTCGATCGCAGCGGGGATCAACTTCATCGTCACGATCATCAACCTGCGCGCGCCAGGCATGAAGCTGATGCGGATGCCCGTGTTCACGTGGATGAGTCTCGTGACGCAGTTCATCATCGTCACGGCGTTCCCGGTGATCACGGTGGCGCTGGTGTTCCTGATGTTCGACCGGTTTTTCGGGACCACCTTCTACTCCGTCGCGGCCGGGGGCGACGTGCTGTTGTGGCAGCACCTGTTCTGGCTGTTCGGGCACCCCGAGGTGTACATCCTCATCCTGCCGGCGATGGGCATCATCTCGGACGTGATCCCGACGTTCTCGCGAAAGCCGCTGTTCGGCTACGCAATCGTCGTGTACTCGGGGCTGCTGATCGGCGTGCTGGGATGGGGCGTGTGGGCGC
>CAYGCN010000154.1:2573-5849 GCA_964348385.1 uncultured Gemmatimonadaceae bacterium | reverse complement strand
GCTCGGCCCGATTGCCGACTCGGTGTTCTCCGCGACCACCATGTTGATCGCGATCCCCACCGGCGTGAAGATCTTCAACTGGATCGCCACGATGTGGGGAGGGAAGATCCGGTTTACCACCTCGATGCTCTTCGCCGTGGGCTTCATCGCGATGTTCATCGTCGGTGGGCTCTCCGGTGTCATGCACTCGTCACCGCCTGCCGACCTGCAGCAGACCGACACGTACTTCGTCGTGGCCCACTTCCACTACGTGCTGTTCGGCGGCTCCATGCTCGGCATCTTCGCCGGGATCTACTACTGGTGGCCCAAAGTGACCGGCCGCCTGCTGAGCGAGCGGATCGGGAAGCTCCACTTCTGGCTGACGGTCATCGGGGCGAACCTGTCGTTCTTCCCGATGCACTTCATTGGCCTGCTCGGGATGCCACGTCGGATCTATACATACGATCCCGCTCTGGGGCTCGATACGATGAACCTCGTCGCCACGATCGGGGCGTTCACAATGGGTCTGGGTGCCCTGGTGTTCGTGGTGAACGTGATCTGGTCGCGCGCGCGCGGTGAACCCGCCGGCAACGATCCGTGGGGAGGAGCCACCCTCGAGTGGGCCATCTCGTCGCCACCTCCGGTTTACAACTTCTCGGTGATCCCCGAGGTCAGGAGCCGACTGCCGCTGTGGGCGGAAGAGGGGATGACCCCGGTTCCGGCGACCCCCCCCGCGCCGGTCCACGTTCCCGGTGGCTCGTATTGGCCCGCGGTGGCGGCCATCGGCATCGTGGTGATGGCCATCGGGGCCATTCTCAAGACGCTGTTGATCACGCTGGGCGGCACAGCCGTGCTCGTCGTGAGCATCTACGCGTGGTCGTTCGAGCACTTCGAGGCCTGACGTCATGACGCACGCGGCCACCGCCCATCACTCGAGCACGGGCCTCGACAGCCGGAAGCTCGCCTTCTGGATGTTCATCGGGTCGGAGTGCCTGCTGTTCGGCTCGCTGATTTCGACCTACCTGGTCTACCAGGGCCGCAGCGTGCAGGGGCCCACGCCCGAGGAGATCCTCAACATCCCGTTGACCTCCGTCAGCACCTTCGTGTTGCTGATGTCGAGTCTTGCGATGGTGCTCGCCTTGGCCGCCGTCACGCGCGGCGACCGGGCGTGGTCACGCGTCTGGCTGCTGGCCACCGCCCTCCTCGGCGCCGGATTCCTCGGTTTTCAGGCGTACGAGTTCGCGAGCTTCGTCCATGAGGGCCTGACGCTGCGAACCAACCTGTTCGGCTCGACGTTCTTCGTCCTCACGGGGACACACGGGGCGCACGTCTTCATCGGCGTGGTGTGGCTCCTCACACTGGTGGTGCGCTCTCTCCAGGGCAAACTCGGACCCGACAAGGCGATGAATGTGGAGATTGCCGGGTTGTACTGGCATTTCGTGGACGTGGTGTGGATCGTGATCTTCACGGTCGTCTACCTTCTCTCCTGACGGACGGCGTCATGGGCGATCAACCGGCACACTCCGATCACAAGCACCCGGGCGTCGGCACGTATCTCACCGTGGCCGGCGTCCTGACGGTGATCACGCTCGTCGAGGTAGGGGTGTTCTACGTGCCCGCGTTCGAGCGGATCCTGGCGCCGGTTCTGCTCACATTGTCCGGCGCGAAGTTCCTCCTGGTGGTCATGTTCTACATGCACCTCAAGGGCGACCACCGGTTCTTCAAGCTGTTCTTCACGCTTCCCCTCGTCATCGCGATCGCGGTCGCCATCGCCTTGCTGTTCCTGTTCGGCACGTTCTCCGGCTCGCCCTCCTGAGCGCATAGAGAGACAACGGGCCACGCCTCTTCGACGTGGTTCCTGATGTCCTCGTAACGGATTTCGCTCTACAGCGTGCGGTAGGTGTCTGATGACTCCTCGACGGTGGCGCCGAGGGGGTGTTTGGCGAGTCGGTCCCGCAGATCGGGTCTGAGGCGCCAGAGGGCGTACCCCATGCCGGCCGCGGCGATGGCATTGCTGGCCGCCACGCTCCACCATGCCAGGGTGCCGAGCAGCGGCTGGCCCAGGACGGCCACCACGGTGTAGAACCCGAACTCGAAGGCCGCGAACAGGACGATGGCGAGAAACAGGGTCGATGGCGAGCGCTCGACCTGGCTGGCCACGGCCGAGGCAATCAGCCCGACCAGCACCAGCGAGACGATGTGTACCATCGAGTAGGCGAGCACACTCTGTACCGTGATCTCGACCTGGGCGGGATCTCGAAGCCCCCAGAACAGCGCAGACCCCAGCATGGCCGGCGTGAAGAACGGGCGGCCGGCGATCGCATCGATCACGAGGAACCAGGCCGCAATGATCGCCGCGCCGAGGATGCCGACAAGGATGCCTTCGCGAAACGTTCGTGCACTCATTCGTGTTCGTCCGCTACCGATATCGGAGAGTATGTCGGCTCCGCCACTGGCCGCAATCCCCACGCACAGCGACCGGCCCCCCCGGGCGACCGTCACCTTCGAGAACAACGGTTGTTGGCAGGGTGTTCCGTTCACGATCCGGTGGCCGGGCCCGTTGCCACAGCCGGCACCTGGAGCGCATCATTCGGCGCCATGACTCGATTGGGGACGCGAGATGGCGCCGCGGTGGTCGCGCGATTCCGTGTGCGAGCCGGTGATTACGTGGCGCTCACGAAGCCCAACATCGTGGGTCTCATCCTGGGCACGGTGGCGGCCGGCTACTACCTCGGATCTCCGGCGGCGCTCGACGTGCCCGGTCTGATCCACGTACTCGTCGGATCGGCACTGGTGGCGGCAGGGTCGAACGCGCTCAATCAGCTCCTGGAGCGTCGGGTCGATGCCAAGATGCACCGCACGCGGGGGCGGCCGCTCCCGTCTGGCCGCCTCCGCCCCGCGGAGTCGGCAATCGCCGCGTGGACGATGGGGGTGATGGGCATCGCGTACCTCATGGTGACGACGAATGCATTGGTGGCGACGCTCGCCGCCATCACCCTCGGTTCGTACGTGTTCGTGTACACTCCCCTCAAGCGCTACACCTCGTTCAGCACCGTCGTCGGGGCGGTACCCGGCGCCCTGCCGGTGGTGGGTGGGTGGGCGGCGGCCACCGGAAGCCTCGCGCTCGAGGCCTGGGTCCTGTTCGGCATTCTGTTCCTGTGGCAGCTACCGCACTTCCTCGCACTCGCGTGGCTGTTTCGGGACGATTACGCCAGAGCCGGGCTTCGCATGCTGAGTGTCACGAGTGGGGCCCAGGCCACGTTCCGCCAGGCCCTGATCTATGCGGTCGCGCTTCTG
>CAYGCN010000154.1:0-2563 GCA_964348385.1 uncultured Gemmatimonadaceae bacterium | reverse complement strand
GCACGACGGGAGCGCTGTACTTTGCCGGTGCGCTCCTCTTGGCGCTCTGGCTGAGCGGCGAGACTATTGCCGTCTCGCTGAATCACTCCCGGCGCAGAGCACGCCGGCTGTTTCTCAGCACCGTGATCTACCTGCCCGTCATGCTGGTGTTGATGATCGTGGATAAGTCTGCCTGAGCCGGCCCCGTCCCCGTGCTGTCCGGAGAGCATGCAGAGCGGGCGCGGCGGCTCATGCCACCACGCCCGCTCGATCTATCGTCACGCCGGACCGCGGTCCGACGACTGGAAGGGAGGCGTTCGATTACTGCTCGCCTCCGGCACGAAAGCGCACCACCCGTGACCGGCTGGTTTCCGCAATCGTCTCGAACAGCCTGAGCGACACCACTTCGCCGGGCCGCACGGCCGCCAGCGCCCGCTGGAACTCCGCAGGCGTGCGAACCCGATCACCGTTCACGTGGGTGATCACCGGCACATAGCGCTGCCGGGCATCGACGGCGGCGAGCGCGTCGCGCGCCGGACCGTTGGGATCGACTTCGGTGATGACGAGCCCGCGCTGCGCATCGGGGAGCTGCAGGTTCGCGGCGGCCGCGTTGCTGCTCACCTCTTCCACCGCGATGCCGAGCTTGCGCTGGAACGAGCCGCCGGCAGGTGTCCGCGGCTCCTCGGCACTAGCGACGCGCACCGGCGCCTCGGCTTTGGCCTCGATGAGACCCACGGTGACGTCCTTCCGGCTCCCGCCAGGTCGCATGACGGTCACCTTCACGCGCTCGCCGGGACGCTTGAAGCCGACGATCTGCTGGAGCTGCGCGACGTAATCCACCTCGTTGTCATCGACGGCGATGATGACGTCCCCCACCTCCAGGCCGGCCTTCTTGGCTGGGCTGTCATCGCTGGCGAAATCGTGGATCACCACGCCTCGGACCCGGTCGAGGCCCACGTACTCGGCGTCGGTGTCCGTCGCCGCGGCCACGCGCACACCGAGGGCGGCCCGCGTGACCGTCCCGCTCGCGATGAGCTGATCGCCCACCGTGCGTGCCAGATTGATCGGGATCGCGAAGCTGTATCCCTCGTAGAACCCCGTCTGGCTCGCGATCGCCGAGTTCACACCGACGACCTGTCCGTGGATGTTGACGAGCGGTCCGCCGGAGTTACCACGATTGATCGCCGCGTCGGTCTGGATGAAATCCGAAATGCTCCAGTCGGTGCGCTGGAGCGAGCCAAGGAGCCGCCCTCGACCGCTCACGATGCCCGCGGTGACGGTGAACGAGAACTGCTGTCCCAACGGGTTGCCGATCGCCAGCACCCACTCGCCCACTCGCAGGGAGTCGGAGTTCCCCAGCGAGACACTGGGGAGATCGCGGGCGTCGATCTTGATGACGGCGACGTCCGTATCCGGGTCGCGCCCCACCACCTTCGCGCTGAACTTCCGACCGTCGAACAACCGCACGTCGAGGAAATCGAATCCCTCCACGACGTGGTTGTTGGTCATGATGTAGCCGTCAGGCGAGATGATGAAGCCGCTCCCGCTGCCGCGCTGCGGCTGCTGGGGCACGTCTTGACGCGGGTCCAGGAAGAACCGGTCGAATGGTGCCGGCAGCTCGGGATGCTGCTGCGGGGTGCGCGCCTCGACGCGCTGTTGGGCCTGGATATAGACGACGGCTGGCCGAACCACTTCGGCAACGCTGGCGAACGCGTTGCCGAGGTCGATCACCGGCTGTGACGCCTGGACGGGGGCCGGTCGGTTGGCGGCCGACTGGAGCGCCGGCTGCTGAGCCAGCGACCGGGTCGGCCCATCGACGAGCGACACGAAGCCCACGGCCAGCGCCAGGGCGACCCCGATCAACGCGCCGAACTTGATCCACTCTCTCGTACGGGACATACCTTCAACTCTCTTTGAGTCTGGTTACACTGCAACTGCCTCGTGCTTCTCATGAGACCCCGGACGGGGGCGGGAGTTTCGCCCGCCCCGGCACGGAGTTTCTGGGTCGATCAGGACTTCGAATCGTCCACGATCTCGTAATCGGCCTCGACGACCTCCTCCTGTGCCTGACCGGCCTCGCCGCCTGCCGGCTCGCCCGACGGGGCTGACTCCGCCTGGGCCGCTTCCGCCGCCTGATACAGCGAGGCGCCGGCGGCGGAGTACGCCTGTGACAGGCCCTCGAGCGCGGTCTTGATCTCCGCGGCCGCCCCCGACCGGAGTGCCTGCTTGGCATTCTCGATCGCCTCGCTGAGCCGGTCCTTGTTGGATTGATCGAGACGGTCGACCCACTCCTTCGAATCCTTCTCGATCTGGTAGACCAGCGAGTCCAGCCGGTTGCGCTGGTCGATCTCCTCGCGCCGCGTCTTGTCCTCCGAGGCGTGTTGCTGCGCGTCCTTCACCATCCGCTCGACCTCGGAATCCGACAGCCCGCTCGACGCCTCGATCCGGATCTTCTGCTCCTTGCCGGTGGCCTTGTCCTTGGCCTGCACGTGCAGGATGCCGTTGGCGTCGATGTCGAACGTGACCTCGATCTGCGGCATCCCGCGCGGGGCCGGTGGAATGCCGGTCAATTGGAAGCGCCCGA
>CAYGCN010000153.1:7023-7338 GCA_964348385.1 uncultured Gemmatimonadaceae bacterium | reverse complement strand
TGGCGACCTTCTTCCCATTGGGCGCACCGGGCTCAAACAGCGCGCGCCGCTGTTCGAGCGCGTGGTCCGTCGCGTGGCGCTGAAGCAACGCGATCTTGACCGGTTGCTCGTCACGGTCGTTCAAGACACAGGCACCTTCGCACATGACTTCGACGGGGCACGCACGAGCGCAGGAGTGCCCCATCGGGTTGGCGTCGAGAATCACCCGCGCTGCCCCTCTCAGGTTGCCCGTCGCGATCTTCTTGATGAACGCTGGTACGTCGATGTGCGTCGGACACGCCTTGGTACAGGGGGCATCGTAGCAAAACAGGCACG
>CAYGCN010000153.1:0-7013 GCA_964348385.1 uncultured Gemmatimonadaceae bacterium | reverse complement strand
GCTGGCATGGGGCGGGCATATCGCCAAGACCAGCGTTTGGGGTCCTGGGAACGCTGCATCCGGCGTCAGCGGCGGTGCAATATCAGCGAAGTTCTGCTCGAGTTGTTCGGTCGATAGCGTCAGGGTCACGTCATGTCTCCGACTGCCCCTGCTCAGACACAGAAAGCACTTGCATGCCCGCGATATAGAGTGCCCCGGACACGAAGAACCCCACGAACCACGCCCAGTTGTAGATCCCGGTGGCGAATGGCGAGGCCGTGGTGATCCCGAGCGCCCCTAGAAATCCCGGCAGATTCGCTGCGATACCCAGCAGGAGCGCGGCCATGGCGATCCAATTCACTCCGCGCCAGAACTCGTACGGCCCGCGCCGCCGATACAATCCGTCGAGATCGAGGACACCGCGTCGCAAGATGAAGTAATCGGCGATCATGATACCGGCCACGGGACCCAAGAGCGCACCGTAGCCAATCAGCCAGGTGAAGATGTAGGCTGCAGCATCGGTGTAGAGCCGCCATGGGAACATCAAGATGCCAATCAGCGCCGTGATCATGACGCCGGTCTTGAAGGACACACGGTGCGGGGCGACGTTGCTGAAACCATTGGCTGGTGCTACGACGTTGGCGGCAATGTTGGTCGTCAGCGTTGCGACGGCCAAGCCGAGCATCGCGATCACAACCATGACCGGACCTCCGACTCGCGACAAGAGCTCGATTGGATCGGCGATGCGCGTACCGAAGATCACGGCCGTGGCACTCGTCACCGCGGCTCCAATGAACGCGAACACCGCCATGGTTGGGGGGAGGCCAATGGTCTGACCCACGATCTGATCGCGCTGGCTCTTGGCGAAGCGCGAGAAGTCGGGGATCGACAACGCCATCGTTCCCCAGAATGCCACGGCAGACGTGAGCCCAGCTCCGAATACGGCACCAAGGCCGGCACGGACCTCGGTCCCCGCAAGAGTGTCCTCGGTGGGTGGCTCGAGCATCGGACCGATTCCACCAACCCGAACCCACGCCCACACGAACAGGGCCACAGCAACGGCCAGCAGGAACGGAGCACCCCAGGTCTCCAGAAACTTGATCGACTCCATGCCGCGGAGGGCCACCCAGACGTTGACGAACCAGAAGGTCATGAAGCAGAGGAATTCGCCGGTGCCAAGCCCCACCCAGGCAGGGAGCACAGAGGGGAGTGTGCCGATGCCGGGCCAGAGGGCCGCGAGCAGCTTGTAGATGGCCCAGCCACCGATCCACGTTTGGATGCCAAACCAACCGCACGCGACGACGGCGCGGAGCAGGGCGGGAACGTTTGCCCCGAACACGCCGAACGACGCCCGGGTGAGCACCGGGAACGGGATACCGTACCGCGTGCCCGCGTGGGAGTTGAGCGCGATCGGGATCAGGACAATCAGGTTCCCGAGGACCACCGAACCCATCGCCGCCAGCCAGGTCCACCCGCGCTCCACCAGGCTGGACGCGAGTGTGTACGTGGGGATCGTGATGGCCATGGCCACCCAGAGCGCCGCGTAGTTCCATGTCCCCCAGGTGCGGTGCTCCGCCGTTACCGGCGCGAGATCGGCGTTGATCAGCAGGACGTCGGCACTGCTCACGGCGGGTTTCCCGACCCCCCCTTGGCTCATCTCACCTCCGCCAGCGCCAAGGCCAGGCGCCGAGCCGCCTCGTCCACCTCGCTGCCGGTCACGAGCATGGACGGCGCGATGCGAATCACGTTGCCGTACAGCCCCCCCTTCCCCAACAACAGCCCGTGTTCCCGAGCTGCCTCCATCAGTTGCAGCGTCTTGTCCGGAGCCGGTGCCTTCGACCGCCGGTCCTCGACGAGCTCGATCGCCTGCATCAAGCCCTTGCCGCGCACATCGCCAATGAAGGGGTAGGTCTCTGTGAACGCGTCGAGGTGCCCGCGCAACTGTCGCCCGCGCTCAGCCGAGCGCTTGGGCGTATCCTCCCGTACCATCACCTCGAGTGTGGCCTCGGTCGCTGCCATGGAGATAGGGTTGCCGCCGAACGTTGAGATGGTCAACCCAGTGAATGCGTCGGCCACCTCCGCCGTCGCGATGGTCGCGCCGACGGGAAAGCCGTTGGCGATGCTCTTGGCGAAGGTCATGATCTCGGGCTCAACACCCCAATGCTCGATCCCGCACCAGTAGTCGCCGAGCCGTCCGAAGCCTGTCTGCACCTCGTCACAAATGAACACGCCGCCGTACGACCGTACGATGCCGACCGCGATTTCGAAGTACTCCTTGGGCGGCGTGATGAATCCGCCGACCCCCTGGATCGGCTCAGCCATGAACGCCGCCGGCCGCCCGGCTGTATCGGTGCGGATGAGTTCGTCGAGATCTTGGGCGCACTTCACATCACACGCGGGATACTCCAGTCCGAGCGGGCAGCGGTAGCAGTATGGGGAAAGCGCGTGCTTGATCCCCGTCACCTGGCTCGGGATGAGACGCCACGTACTATGCCCGGTGATGGCGAGTGCCTGCAGGCTCCGACCGGCGTATCCGTGCCGCAGCACGATGATCTCGTGCGTCCCCGTATAGAGCCGGGCGAGCAGGGTCGCGGTTTCGTCAGCTTCGGTGCCGCTTGTCGTAAAGAAGCTCTTCTTGAGCCTGCCTGGCGTCATCGCGGCCAGTCGCTCCGCCACCCTCACGATCCCTTCGGTGGGATACAACGTCGACGTGTGGACGAGGCGCGCCGCCTGCTCCTGCACACGCCGGGTCACGTCTGGATGGGTGTGGCCGAGTCCAAGCGTGAGGATGCCGCCGAAGAAATCGAGATACTCGTGTCCATCGGCGTCCCGGACGCAGCACCCTTTGCCTTCGGTAAGGACGACAGGCTCTCGGTAGTAGTTCGCGACACACGGGAAGAGCAACTCCGTGTGCTTGGCTCGCACCGTTTTGGCATCCATGACCGCTGACCTCAATGCGTCGGTTCGCGCGGGATGAACTCGCCCCGCCCAATGGTGCCGACGAACTCCCCGTCGCGGATCTGCACTTGCCCACGCACGGTCACCACGCCGACCCGGCCTTTCTTCTCCCAACCCTCGTACGCATTGTAGTCGACCTTGGAGAAACTCGCGGCATGGGAGAAGGTCCCGCGATACTCGGGGTCGTACACGACGAGATCCGCGTCGCTGCCCACTCGAATCGTGCCCTTGCGCGGATACATTCCAAAGATCCGCGCAGCCTGAGTACTGCACGCATCCACCATCGCCATGAGGCCGAGGCGCCCTTCGCAGACACCGTACGTGTACACGAGATCGACTCGCTCTTGAATCGTAGGAATACCGTTCGGGATCGCGGTGAATGCGGCTCTCCCCATTTCCTTTTGGCCACGGTAGTTGAACGGTGCGTGGTCCGTCCCGACCGTGTTGATGGCGCGACTGCGCAGCCCGTTCCACAGGACATCCTGGTTCCACTTGGCCCGCAGCGGCGGTGACATGACGTACTTCGCCCCCTCGAAATCCGGGCGCTCCGCATAGGTCGCGTCCAGCACTAGATGGGGCGCCACCGCCTCCATCCAGACATTGACCCCGCGATGGCGCGCCGCAAGCGCTTCCCGCACGGCGAGATCACATGAGGTGTGCACCGTGTAGACATGCGCACCGGTCAATTCGGCGAACGTGCACAGGTGGTGCACGCCCTCGGCCTCGACGACCGGCGGGCGGGACGGCTCATGCCATTCCGTCCCCGTCTTCCCTGCGGCCAGGAGCGCTTTCTGCAGCGCGTCGATGGCCTCCGCATTCTCGCAATGTGCCGTGACGATCACGCCCAGGTCCCTGGCCATCTTCATCATCGCAAACAGATCTTCGTCCGAGAGATCGAGCGCCCCTTTGTACGCGAGAAACACCTTGAAGGACGGGACGCCGCTTTCGACGATCGTTCGAAACTGGTCGCGGACATCCCTTTCGAAACGGACGACCGACATATGGAACGTGTAGTCCACCGCCGCGAGGTCCTGAGCTTTGGAACGCCAGGTTTCGAACGCATCGAACGGCTGGTCCGTCGGCCCGGGACAGATCATCTCGATCAGGGTCGTCGTCCCGCCCGCCAAGGCGGCTCGGCTGGCGGACTCGTAGTCATCGACAGCATAGGTCCCCATGAATGGGAGATAGATGTGAACGTGTGGGTCAATGAACCCGGGAAAGACGTACTTGCCGGATGCGTCGATGATCTCGAGATCCTCAGGAGGGGTGGGAAGTGTCCGCGGGTCGATAGTCGGCTCGATGCGCGAGATCGTGTTACCCTGGCAGTAGATATCCGCCATGAAGTCGTCGGCGGCCGTGATAACACGACCGTGCTGGATCAGTAGTGGCATCCCGATGTCTCCTGTGTCGCGTGCCTCGGACACGCCCCGACGAGCAGGCGGGGGTCCAATTTCCTCGAGCTACGGAAGGTGCGCGACCATGTCGGCGTACGTCTCGGGCCGCCGATCACGGAAGAACTGCCACGTGCGCCGCACCTCCTCGATCATGTCGAGGTTGAGCTCCGCCACGACCAGCTCGTCCTCGTCCTCGCTTCCCTCGGCCAGGAAGGTGCCCCGAGGATCGACGAAATAGCTCGAGCCGTAGAACTGCCCGATGTTCCACGGTGCCTCAGTCCCGACGCGGTTGCTGCACCCCATGAAGTAGCCGTTGGCGACGGCGTGCGCGGGCTGCTCCAGCTTCCACAGATACTGTGACAGCCCCTTCACCGTGGCGGAGGGATTGAAGACGATCTCCGCGCCGTGCAGCCCCAGCAGCCTGGCTCCCTCCGGAAAATGGCGATCGTAGCAGATGTACACGCCGATCGTGGCGTAGCGCGTCTCGAAGACCGGATACCCGAGGTTGCCGGGCTTGAAGAAGTACTTCTCCCAGAATCCCGCCGTGTGGGGGATATGGTTCTTGCGGTACTTGCCGAGCAGGGTACCGTCCGCGTCGATGACCGCGGCAGTGTTGTAATACACACCCGCCATTTCCCGCTCGTAGATCGGAACGACCATGACCATCCGATGGGCCTTGGCCAGGGCCTGCATCTGCACGATGGTCGGGCCTGGGACAGGCTCGGCGAGGTCACACCATTTCGCATCCTGGCTCGGGCAGAA
Organism: uncultured Gemmatimonadaceae bacterium; assembly: GCA_964348385.1. Taxonomy (GTDB): domain Bacteria; phylum Gemmatimonadota; class Gemmatimonadetes; order Gemmatimonadales; family GWC2-71-9; genus JAOTVV01. Next base: position 1,920 of record CAYGCN010000153.1, on the reverse strand, counting down.
GTACGGTCCGTTGAACATCTCCTGCAAGCACAGGATCTGTACCCCCCGCTTCCCCGCTTCCTTGATGAAGGGCAAGTGCTTCTCGACCATCGCGTCCCGCACCGCCGCCACGGACGCCTCGGGATCGTTGACCGGGTTCGACATCTGAATCAGACCGCCAACGACGCGCTTCATCGACACCTCACCATGAGGACGCTCACCACCTCGAAATGACGACCTTCTTGTCGGTGTAAAACTCGACAGCGTCCGGCCCATGTGCCTTGAGGTCACCAAAGAACGAGCCCTTGGTGCCACCAAATGGGAAAAAGGCCATCGGCGCGGCCACGCCCACATTGACACCGATCATGCTCACGCCAACTCGGTAGCGGAATTCACGGGCCGCTCGACCGCTCGTGGTGAAGATCGACGTGGCGTTCGCGAAGCTGGAGCGGTGAATGCGGTCGAGCGCCTCGTCCAGAGTCCCCGCATGCGTCACGGACGCCACCGGCCCGAATATCTCCTCGGTCCCGATGGTCATGTCCGGCTCGACTGCGTCGAACACGGTAGGTCCCACGAACTGACCCCTGGGATAGGCCTTGACTTTCACCCCGCGCCCGTCGAGCAACAGCCCGGCACCTTCCGTCGCCCCCGTCTCGATGTAGGTGAGCACCTTTTCCCGCGCGCGCGCCGACACGAGCGGGCCGACATCCACCCCGTCATCCAGACCGTAGCCAAGCCTGAGGCTCTTCGCCGACGTCAGCAGCCGATCGCGGAACGGTTGATAGGCCTCCGCGGTCGCCACGATCACGCTCCCCGCCAGGCAACGCTGGCCCGTGCACCCGAAGAGCGACTCGGTGATGTTCTCAGTGGCCTGATCCAAATTGGCGTCAGGCATCACGATGATGTGGTTTTTGGCACCACCCAAGGCCTGGACCCGCTTGCCGTGCTTCGTGGCCTCCTGATAGACGTACTTGGCTACCGGCGATGACCCAACGAAAGAGATCCCCTGGACGGCGGGATGCGTGAGCAGGGCGTTCACGGCGTCCTTACCGCCGTGCACCAGGTTCAACACCCCCGGAGGGAGTCCTGCTTCGTGCGCCAACTGGACGATTCGAGTGGGGGAGAGCGGGACTTGCTCACTCGGCTTGAGGACGAACGTGTTTCCGGTAGCGATGGCGTACGGCCAGAACCACAGGGGCACCATGGCCGGAAAGTTGAACGGGGTGATGCCCGCGAACACGCCCAACGGTTGACGGATGTACTCGCAGTCGATGCCCGCCGCCACATCCTCCAGCGCTCTGCCCATCATCAGCGTGGGAATGCCGCAAGCGTGCTCGATATTCTCGATTCCCCTGCGCACCGAGCCACGCGACTCGTGCAGTGTCTTCCCGTTTTCCTTGGTAACTGTCGCGGCGAGATCTTCGAAGCACTCCTCCATCAACGCCTTGAGCTTGAAGAGCACGCGTGCCCGGACCGCCGGAGGAACCTCTCGCCAAGCGGGAAATGCGTGCTGCGCGGCGGCCACTGCCTGAAGCACATCCTCCGCTGTGGACAGGGGCACCGTGCCAAGCGACTCGGCCGTTGCCGGGTTCGTGACGTCCAAGAACTCGGTGGCTGATGATTCGACCCACTCGCCGCCGATGAAATTCCGCAGCGCATCTGCCATGGCACGCCGTCCGGCACGAAAGGGAAAGAACCGGCCGATGGGCCGGTCTGCGCTAACCTACGGGCAGGCATCAGCTTGTCAACGTAACGCCGAATATCCCGCCGGACCGCCGAGAGGCCGGGCGAGAAATGGAATGCGCTCGCTCGCATGGAAAACGCCTGTGCGGGCGGCTTCGGGAACATTAGCTTCCGATCAGTCCCGCGGCCGTGGCGGAATTGGCAGACGCGCCAGCCTTAGGAGCTGGTGGGGCAACCCGTGGGGGTTCGAGTCCCTCC
>CAYGCN010000152.1:0-7449 GCA_964348385.1 uncultured Gemmatimonadaceae bacterium | reverse complement strand
AAAGCCCAGGTGACGAAGGTGGCGCAGATGGCGCACGACGGCATCGCGCGCGCCGTCTATCCCGCGCACACGCCGTGGGACGGCGACGCCATCTTCGGCCTCGCCACCGGCAGTTACGGGGGCGAAGCCGACGTGGCAACTGTCGGTGCCCTGGCTGCAGACGTGGTGGCGGAGGCGATTCTCCGAGCGGTTCGTGCCGCCACCGGCATTCCTCGCATTCCGGCCGCGTCCGATCTCGGCGGAGGCCGATGAGCGTTCCGCTCGTCCTGCTCCTCTCCTATGCGGCGGGCCTGACACTCCTCGGACTCTGGATCGGACGCCGAGTTGCGACGAGTAGCACGTTCTTCGTCGCCGGCCGCCGGCTGCCGCCCGTACTGCTGTTTGCGACGGTGCTCGCCGCCAACATCGGCGCCGGGTCGACCGTCGGTGCCGCTGGGCTGGGGTATCGACACGGATTGAGCGCGTGGTGGTGGGTCGGCTCCGCAGGCATCGGGACCATGCTGTTGGCGTTCTGGGTGGGGCCGCGATTGTGGGAGATCGCCCGTGCGCACGGGCAGTATACGGTGGGAGACTACCTCGAGCACCGCTATGGCCGCTCCGTTCGCGCGGTGATCGCGGTGCTCCTCTGGGTGGGCACACTCGCGATCCTCGCCGGACAGCTCATTGCCGTGGCGTGGGTGCTGGACGTCGTGGCGGGCATCCCCAAGCCGGTGGGCTGCCTGATCGGCGGCGGTGTGATGACCGTGTACTTCGCCGCTGGCGGTCTGTTCACGTCCGCGTGGGTCAACCTCGTGGAGCTCGTGGTCCTGTTCGCCGGCTTCGCGCTCGCAGTGCCATGGGTGCTTTCGGACGTGGGTGGATGGGACGGCATCGTGACCGCGGCTCCCGCGACCGTGCAGGACTACTTCGGATTCTGGGGCGGGGACGGGGCGGGGTGGACCTACCTCGCCCTCCTCGTGCCCGCGTTCATCATCTCACCGGGGCTGATTCAGAAGGTGTACGGCGCCCGCGACCAGCGCACGGTGAGAGTGGGCGTCGGTGCCAGTGCGGTCGTGCTGATGTTGTTCGCGTTCCTGCCGCCGCTCCTCGGCATGATGGCCCGGGCGTACAGCCCCGATCTGGCGAACCCGGAGCTGGCGCTGCCGACGGTGCTGGTGCAGGGCCTGCCGGCCGCGGTCGGGATGATCGGGCTCGCGGCCGTGTTCTCGGCGGAGATCAGTTCGGCGGACGCGATCCTGTTCATGCTCTCGACGTCGCTCTCCGAGGATCTCTACCGCCGGTTCGTCAAGCCCGACGCATCTGATCGCCAGATTCTGCGCGTCGCGCGGATGGCAGCCGTCGCCGGTGGGGGACTGGGCATCGTCCTCGCGATCGTGCTCCCGTCGGTGATTGCATCGCTGAGCGTGTTCTACTCGTTGCTGGGTGTGAGCTTGTTCGTGATCATCGTGGCGGGGATCCACAGCACGCGACCGGGGGTGCCGGAGGCGTTGGCCGCCATCGGGGGCGGGGTCAGCGCCTCGGTCGCACTGCGCCTGGCCGGCGTGCCGACGTCGGGCCTCTGGAACGCCTATACGCTGGGCCTCGTGGCGTCCGGTGCCGTGTTCCTGGCGGTGGCGCTGGCCCGGCGCAGCCCCAGGTAGCACGCATTCCGCCTGCGGAGGTATGACCTGCGCGATCGCGACTCTGCCGAGGGCGTCTATGTACTGAAGGCGTTGGTGTGGTCCATCCCCGGCGCCGTCGTCGGTCTGCTCGCGGGGGCATTCGCGGCCCAGACCGCCCAGCGAGAGCTCGAGGTCCTGCGTGAGCTGCTGGTACGGGAACACGAGGGTTTGGTGGACTTCACCGCGGCCTACCTCGAGCGGCGACGGAAGGCACCTTCCAGCCGACCGAAGGATTGAAACTGCCTATTTGCCGATTGGTGCCAGGCGCGCAGTGAAATGCCGTAGGACGGGCGCCTCGTAGGTGAGACGCAGTCCGCGCATCCGGTCTCGTTCGGCGTACAGACGGCGGCACACGTCGACCACGTAGTCGAGATGGCTTTTGGTGTAGACTCGTCGAGGGACGGCGAGTCGCACCAGCTCGAGTTCCGGCCAGTGGCCGTCGGCGGCGAACATCAACCCACCGATCTCGACCCCACGGATGCCGCCTTCCAGGTACAGGGCGCAGGTCAATGCTTGCGCCGGGAATTCCTCCTGCGGGATGTGCGGGAGGAACCGTCGGGCATCCAGATAGACGGCATGTCCCCCCACCGGCACGACGATCGGGATACCCGCGGCACGCAGTGCCTCTCCGAAGGCCTGCACCTGCCCCACACGATGGGCCAGATAGCGCTCGTCCAAGACCTCGTCGAGGCCGCGGGCGATCGCGGCGAGGTCTCGACCGGCGAGCCCGCCATAGGTCGGGAACCCCTCGATCAGGATCAGCATGTTGGTGAGCTTGGTGGTGAGGTCGTCGTCATCCAGAGCGAGGAATCCTCCGATATTCACCAGCCCATCCTTCTTCGCCGACATCGTGCAGCCGTCTGCCAGCTCGAAGAACTGACGCGCGATCTCCGAGACGCCCTCTTCGAGCCCGCTGCGCACCTTGTTGAAGAAGGCGTTCTCCGCGAAGCGGCAGGCATCGTAGATGAAGGGGATGTCATGCTCGCGACACCACGCCGAGACCTGCCGAGCGTTTTCCAGGCTCACCGGTTGCCCGCCGCCGGAGTTGTTCGTAATGGTGAGCATTACGAGCGGGATCCGGTCCCGACCGACCTCGGTGAACACCTTGTCGAGCTTGGCCAGATCCATGTTGCCCTTGTACGGCACTTCGGCGGTGGGTTCGTAGGCCTCGTCGATGACACAGTCGACCGCGACACCGCGGTTGTGCTCCACGTTGGCGCGGGTCGTGTCGAAGTGGATGTTGTTGGGCACGTGATCGCCGTCGTGGACCAGGACGGTAAAGAGGAGGTTCTCCGCCATGCGGCCCTGGTGGGTGGGGATCACGTGACGGTAGCCCGTGATGCGGCGAATCGTCTCTTCGAACGTGAAGTAGTCGCGACTGCCGGCGTACGATTCGTCACCCGTCATCAGCGCGGCCCACTGGTGGTCCGACATCGCGGATGTGCCGGAGTCGGTGAGGAGATCGATCGTGATGAGTCGAGCGGGGAGACCGAACACGTTGTAGCCGGCCTCGTCGAGCGCCTGCGTGCGCTCGGCGCGCGTCGTGAAGGGGATGGTCTCGACGGACTTGATCTTGAAAGGTTCCATGGTCCGGGTCCGCTCCGCGGTGAAGGCGATTCGAAATCAGCGGTACGACTCGGCCGTCATCACACGCCCAAGACCTGCGCGAACAGGAGCAACGGGCGCCGACGATTCCCGATGGCGTCGACGCCCGTTGATGATCCGGAACCCGGTGGCGGGTGTGAGACCCGCGCTACTGGGATTGCTGTCGCAGGTACTCGAAGATCGCTCGGGCCTCTGCCTTGGTGGCGCCCATGTTGACCATCGGCGTGCCGTATTCGGCTAGAAGCTGCTTGGCCACCGGATCGTTCTGCTGCATTGAGTCGGGCCGCACCACCATGGCGACGATCCAGTCGTAGCTCCGCTGGGTCGTGACGCCCTTGAGCGCCGGGCCGATCAGCTTGGCGTCGACCTTGTGACAGCTGGCGCAGCCGCGGCTGGTGAAGTACCCCTCGCCCTCCTTGGCCAGGGCCTGATCGATCGGGCCGGTGGGCTCTTGCATCGTTGCGGCGGCCGTCGTTGCCGCGGGCGCCGCCGCTGCCTGCGTCTCCTCAGCCGGTTGGTCCGCCGTCTCGCCTGCACCGCATCCCATGACCATCGCCAGCACCACCAGCACAGCACCGTTACGGGCTCTCATCTCTCTCTCGGCTCCTTGTCGTGTTCATGATGTCTAGACGTGGATCGGGCGCCGCACACGGCCCTTCCGGGTTGCGGCGCCAACGTCTAAAACTGCATTGGGGACCTGCCGATGTGAAGGCGGGAGCAAGGCACCGCCGATCGGGCGAATCGGCAGTGCCCCCCATGGTCACGTGCCTTGTCGGCTCAGGCCCCAGACGTATGCGGCGACCGCCTTCAGCTGCTTGTCGGAAAGAGCGCTTCCCCCTTTGGGCGGCATTACCGATCCGGTGGACGACTTGTCCGCTGTCACACCCGCAACGACGCTCTCGAGAATGCCCGAGTAGGAACCGTCGCTGTGAAGCCATTCCTTGTCGGTGAGATTCGCCCCGAGCCCCGGGATGCCTTTGGCCGCCGGGCCGTGACATGCCTGGCACAAGCCTTGGCCGGCGAACAGCTTCTGGCCTTCGGCGATCATGTCCTTGGTGACGCCGTCGGGCAGCTCCGTGGCCTTTTGAGCCGCCGCGGACGTGGCTGCGGCCACGACGAGCGCCACCACGGCGACGGTCAAACGGCTGATCCGATGCATGCGACTGCCTCCGACTTGATGTCCTTTTCCTAGAACGCCGTTGTGAGCCCAAGGGTCCATATGGCGTCCTCGAGCTCCACCTCCCATGTCCCCTCGGCGAGGACGCGGAAGTTACGATGAACCAGATAGCCCACGCCAGCCGTCACGCTCTGGTACCGGGATATGTCGTCCTCGACCCGTCCATTCCCGTTCAAGACTTCGGCGGCACCGTATGGCAGAGCTGACAGCTGACACGGTAGCGACGCGCGAAGGCCGGGATTTCCGATCCGAACGTGGGCGTGGTCGCGTAGGACGCGAAGAGCAGCAGCGTCCCACCGAGGCAGATCAGCGGACGCATGTAGGCACCTCGAGACGTGGCACGGACGCAGTGGTACGGCTCAGGCCCAAGACGCTGGCGCCGCTCGGCCCGCGGCCGAGGCCGTCAGCTCTGCGCCCGTCGGTGGTGCGTCTTGGTATCGATGCCGAAGAGCGTGTAGAAGGGGCAGTTGTGAGTCAGGGCCGTGCCACCGAGGATGAGCGCGACCATCGCGGCGCCGAGCGAGAGAATCAGCTGCCCGCTGAACAGCACGGCGAGGACGAGGAGAATCGCCGCTATGGTGCCTCGCACCCACGCGTCAGCCCGTCCCACATTGACTTGCATGAATCGCCCTGTCCCTGCTGCATCGATGAGGGAACTTCGGGCTTGCTCTATGAAGCCAGCGACAATGAAGTGTGAAGGAGCGCTGAAGCCGTCAGGCTGCCGGCGTCTGTCGCGGCACCGACAGGGTGACCCGGAGACCGCCAAGTGGGCTGCGAGTCGCCGAAATCGAGCCGCCGTGGGCGTGAGCGATGGCGGCGGCTACCGTAAGGCCGAGCCCCGCAGCCCCTGTGCGCGTGCGTGCGCTGTCGGACCGATAGAAGTGCTCGAACAAATTGGGAAGATCGGCCTCTGGTATTCCGGAACCGCTGTCATCGACGCGGATGCTGACGACCTCCGAATCGCCCTGCAGCGTGACGCGAACGTTCGTGCCGGGCGGCGTGTGTTTGATGGTGTTGTCGAGCAGGTGATTCACGGCGATGGACAGCAGCTCTCCGTCCACCGGGGCGCTGAGGTCGTCAGATCGGGCCTCGTAGCGGAACACCCGCTCGGCATCGCGCGCCTGCGCCTTCGTCGTGGCGCGCTCGATGAGCGCGCCGACGTCTCGGTCGCCACGCTCCAGAGGCAGCTCGCCGGCTTCGAGGCGAGCCAACAGCGCCAGGGACTTGCTGATCGACGTGAGATAGTCGACATCCTCCAACACGCTGGTCAGCACGGCGCGGTACTCACTCGGCTCCCGCTCCCCACGGAGTGCGACCTCCACGGCACCGCGCATGGCCGTGAGTGGTGTACGCAGATCGTGCCCGGCGTCGGCAATCATGCGCCGCTGCGCGTCGTAGGCTCGTTCCAGTCGTTGAAACGCGTCATTCAGGACCTCGACCAGGCCCGCGAATTCCTCGATGTCCGCATAGGCGGTGATGCGCTGACGCCCGCTGGGCTGAATAGACCGCGCCTGCTCCGTGATCTCGAGAACGGGGGCCACCGTGGTGGCGGAGAGCCAGTTGGCCCCGATCACCGTGGCCACCACCCCGAGCAGCACGGTCCCGAGCATCAGGAACAGGACCTCACGGCTCGCCTCGTTCAGTGGCTGCAACGATGCTGCGACGTGGAGCACGTCCTGGTCCGCACGGCCGCCGGCAGGCACGGTGCGGTACAACGATCGGATCCTCCCGTCGTGCCAGCGCTGACGCGCCCAGGCCACCTCGCCACGCCGTGCTCGCGCAAAGCTCTCGCGGTCGAGTGGCAGGTCGGCGGCGAGCGGCGTGTTGGTCTGCACGATCACGCCCTCGGCATTCCGGACCACGACGAACCGGTTCACCTGTCGTACGAAGCTGGGCCAGTCCTCGTGCTCGGGCTGAATGGCGATCGGCAGGCGCGAGGAGAGCACGGCGATCTGGAGGTGAGCCTCGGCGGCGATGTTGCGGTCTAGTGACTCCTGCAATACCCGGCGCGCACCCAGAAACGCCCAGAGGGCGATCACGAGCAGGGCGGCGCAGATGGTGAGCGAGAACCGCACGGAGACCGTGCGGCGCAACGAGTACATCAGTCCGTGCTGTTTCGCTTCAGGCAGAATCCGACCCCGCGCACCGTTTGGATGAGGCCGTCGAACCCGGCCTCACGGAGCTTGCGACGCAAGTTGCCGACGTGTACGTCGACGACGTTGCTCTCGGGGTCGAAGTGCATGTCCCACACCTTCTCAAGCAGCTCCGTGCGGCGGACCACGTCTTCGGGGTGGAGCATGAAGTGCTCGAGCAGTTGAAACTCCCGCGGTGTGAGATCCAGCGCATGCTCGCCCGCCCAGGCGCGATGCTTGAGTCGATCCATCTCGAGCGGGCCGTACGAGAGGCGATCCAACCGTGCCGCACCGCCGCGCCGGACCAGTGCACGCAGGCGCGCGAGCAGCTCGTCGAACTTGAACGGCTTGGTGAGGTAGTCGTCGGCGCCGGCGTCGAGTCCTCGGACGACATCTTCGGTGGCGTCCCGGGCGGTGAGCATCAGAATGGGCGTGCTCCGCCCCTCGCGTCGCAACTCGGCCGCCACTTGGAGGCCGTTCTTCTTCGGCAGCATCAGGTCGAGCAGGATCGCATCGTAGTCGTTGATGTGGGCAAAGACGGTTGCCTCATCCCCGTCCTTGGCCACGTCGACGGCGTAGCCTTCCTCCCGAAGACCCATTTCGATGAATCCTGCGACCTTCCGGTCGTCTTCGACTACGAGGATCCGCATGTGGCAAACCCTAGCCGGCGCGAGGTAATTGGGCGCTTAAGCGACTGTGAACCGCTCTTTATGAAGATGCATCGACGTATCGCGGAATATCGAGATAGAAGTGGGCGCCGTGGCCCAGCTGGCTTTCGACCCGAAGATCGCCACCCAGCAGACGGGCCAGTTTCCGTGACAGCGCCAGGCCCAAGCCGGTGCCCCGCTCCGTCTGCTTGCCCGCCCGCTCGAAG